>DASRFZ010000198.1:0-3705 GCA_035651275.1 Mycobacterium sp.
TCTCACGGGCGATCACGTCGTGTCCCAGCCCGATCACCACCTGGGCCAACAGCTCGAGCCGATCGCGCTTCTCGTTCGCGATCAGAACGCGCAGGTGCTGGAGTGCGACCTCCTCCATCTGACCTTCAATTCTACGCCCAGAAAGGCGATGCGCCGATGGCCGAAAGTGGTAGCGTCCGACCCGGCGACGCCGTAAGAATCGGTGCTGCGGAGTGCTCGCCGGGTCTCAAGACATGTGGCCCGGCGAATGTCCTCCCACAGGCGATGCAGCCGAACCTACGCACCGCGGTCGGCGATCGGCTACCGCCTCGCTCCTTCCCGATGAGCATGCGTCAACTACCGGCGTGGCACCACACGTGGGGGCTTGCTGTGGTAGGGTTTTCGTGCGGGCCGTAACTATCGGCTCGGCGAAGTATCTCGGCGACTTGCCGTAAATGTCGGCGTCGCGCAGATCCACCCTCAGCTATCAGGGCGGAGTATCCCTATTGGCTTGAGGAGGATCGATGGAGATGCGGATCGTGGTGCCCGACGCAAGCGGGGTGCGCGCGCTCGCTGATCAGCTCGTTACGTCGTTTGGCAGTGATCGCGTCTCGCTTCGGGCTGATCGCGCGGAGGTCGCGGTACGCGTCGCAGGGGAATCGGACCGGACCGTTCTCGGCGTCTTGGACACGGTCGAGCGGTGGCTCGACCACGCGGGCGTAGCGGCGGCGGAGATGTGGCTGGGCGAGCACTCGTACCGGCTCGCGCGGTCGGTTCCAATCGAGGCGTGGCAATGACCCGGACACTCGCCCGTTTCGCGCGCCCAACTGAATGAACGGAGACATCTTGCACCAGAAACCGATATTCACGATGAAACGCATCACGCTTGTTTCCACGCTTCTCGGGATCGTTGTCGGCGTTTCGGCGGCAACCGCGGGCGCCCAGGCCGCTGCCGCGCCTGCCAATACGTCCGCGCCGGTGATCTCCGGCCAGCCGTATGTCGGAAAGACGCTGACCTCGTCGACGGGCGGCTGGCAGAACGCTCCGGCGAGCTACAGCTACCAGTGGGTTCGCTGTGACAAGAACGGCAACCATTGCGGCCAGATCAGCGGCGCCACCTCGAACACGTACACGCCGACCTCGGCTGACGTCAACCACACGCTCCAGTCGTGGGTGGCGGCGACCAACTCCGGCGGAACAACGGGGCCGGTCAACTCGAAGCCGAGCGACACGATCACCCCGGCGCTGCCGCCGACGAACACAGCCCTGCCGACCGTCGTCGGCAAGCCGTTGGTCGGCGCGAAGCTCTACGCCGACCCGGGCAAGTACTCCGGTGGCGCGGTGGCGAGCCTCAGCTATCAGTGGCAGCGGTGCGCGACGACGCTCGCGTGCACCCCGATCAGCGGGGTGGCCGGCCAGACCTACACGGTCGCCAGCGCCGACGTCGGCCAGCGGCTTCGCGTCAAGGTGACCGCAACCAACCCGTTCGGCCAGACAACGAGCACGGCGGCGGCGACGGACGCGATCACCGTGCCGGTTGTGACCGTGACAACGACGCTGGCCGCCTCTGCCAGCACGACGATCTGCTGCCAGCACGTCCACCTCAGCGGCACGATCAGCCCGGCCAAGGCCGGCGAGCCGATCACGATCCTCGCCCGCCAGATCGACGACATCGCCAGCCTCCCGATCGCGAAGACCACCACCGATGTGAACGGCAACTGGTCAGTGATCGTCACGCCCATGATCCAGACCGACTACACCGCCCAGACCAGCACGTCGACCAGCCCTGCCGTCACGGTCACCGCCCACCCCCGCGTCGGCTTCGGCGTCAACGGCAACACCTTCTCCGCCAAGGTAACCGGCCGCGACAGCTTCGCCGGCAGCGTCGCCTGGTTCCAGATGCTGAACGCGAACGGAAGCTGGCACCGACTCGCGCTCGTCGTCATCAACCCGCTGTCGGTCGCGAAGTTCCACGTCACACTCAAGAAGGGCCACACCTACACGCTGCGCATCTACCTGCCACAACAACAGGCCGGCCACGGCTACCTGGACGGCACCAGCCACACCCAACACGTGGGCGGCACCGGCCGTTGACACCACTCCCAGGCCGGGCGGTCGCACACACCGCCCGGCCTCTCCCGCAAGTCATGACAACGGAGACAGAACCTTGGTATCGGCGGCCGCCCGTCGGCTCGGCGTCTGTCGCAAACAGTCGCAACCCTCGAAGAATGGAGCGCACGTGGAAGCCGACGATCCGCACCCCGCAGAAGCCAGCACTGACATACCCGCACCCGCATCGCTTTCTGAGGCGTCCACCGCGGCTACCGAAACGACGGTCACGCATCGAGACCTCGCAGAATGGCACGGCAAACAACTCATCGACAGCAACGGCGAACGGATCGGCAAGCTCCAAGACGTCTACGTCGACACCGAAACCGACGAGCCGCAGTTCGCAACAGTCAAAGAAGGCTTCATCGAACGCCACCTCACCTTCGTCCCACTCACCGAGCTGACGATCGGCCCGGACAACCTCCAAGTATCAGTGACCAAACGACAGGTCAAAGACGCCCCCAACATCCACCTCGAAGGCGAAGAACTCTCCCAAGCAGACGAATCAGCCCTCTACCACCACTACCAACTCAACTACACCCCAACCGACACACCCAGCGGCCGCCGACTCGCCCGCCGCTAACCCAGGCGCGACTTAGCAACGTGTCGCTGAATACCACCTCGAGATCGAGTGCTCGGCGTTCCTCGTCACCGGACGGCCTTCAGATCGCCGGCACAGCCCTCGCGCACGCCGTCGACCCCGACGATCTCGCCACATGAGCGTCGCCGCCGGTCGAAACCTGGAGAATTGGCGGGTGGAGAGCAACACGGCAGACGGCAACGGCGACCTGACGTTCGAGGAGTTGCTCCACGAGCTGCTCGCGCTCATCGAGCGCTGGATCGCCGTTGCCGTCTACGGTGGCACCACACGTGCGCCGGTACTCCTCGCCGGCTTCATCGGTCGGCTCGACGCCGGCGTCCCCTACGACGATGGCGACCGGATCACCTTTCGAGTAATGGGCGGCGACCCCGACGACGGTCGAGCCAGTTTCTACCTCTCGCCGGATGCGTACCGCGGTGCGCGCTGGCTGGAATCGGCGACCGGCGAGCGCGAGCTACTCATCGAGGTGGAAGGCGGCGGCCTCCGCTTGACGATCGACGTTGAATAGCAAGTAAGTGCCAGGGGTTCGGCGGGCACTCAGCTCACACTTGTGCCAAACGACCCCGGTGTTGCGTCGCAGCATCGCGCGGTACGGGACAGACATTCGTGGCCGGTGGTCCACCGTCCCGGTTCGCACCGTGACGACAACGAAAACGGTTTCCCGCGCTGAGCGCCGGTCGTGTCGGGAGGAACCCGAATGTGGTGTTCCGCGCTGTTCATTTGTGCGCTAGAATCGTTTGAAACCAAGGCGAGTACCGATGGCGCGCTGGCGTCCTCCTTATCCGTCAGGTATAGGGAGGTGCTCGTTCGGTGAGACGCGAGGTCGACGGGAGTTGCGACGCTGGGCGGCGACTCAGGTGAGCGGCGAGGCCTCGACCGATTCGCTGCAGTTCTTCCTCAAGGACATCGGCAAGGTCGACCTGCTCACCGCTGCGCAGGAGGTCGAGCTCGCGAAGCGGATCGAGCGCGGCGACCATCTTGCGAAGCAGGAGATGATCGAGGCGAACCTTCGCCTC
>DASRFZ010000199.1:0-5695 GCA_035651275.1 Mycobacterium sp.
ACCTGGAGCAGGCTGACGTCTGACGCGACCGGCGCGGAGTGCTGCCACGGCAGTGCTGCGTCGTACCACCGGCCTTGACCCGAGGGATCGGCCGGGTCGGTATCGATCGTCAGCGCTTGGCCGGTGCCAGTGACCTCGAACATGACGGTCGACGTGGCGTGCGGTGCTGCGCTGGGCGACGCGACGGTCGTCGAGGACGACGGAGTTGTTGTCGTGGGCGGCGGGCTGGTGGTCGAGTTCGATTTCTGATGCCCGCAGGCGGCGATCGACACCACCGCGGCGAGCGCGGCCATCCCGCATCCGAGCCGGGTAGGGAGTTGCCCAGTTCCGTCCATGGCTCGGAATGTAAGCGTTCAGGTCGAACGATCTGCGCGTTTTGCTGATATTTCTGAATGGACGCGTGCTTCAGCTGGCCCATTTTCTCGCCGAACGTGAGCGCATTGCGAAATCTCGGCCCGAATTTCGCAACCAGCTCACGCTGGCCGCGGTTGTGGCACAAGTATTTTCAGCGCGGCGCTGACCGCCGATACGTCGACTGGCAATGGACACGCGAAGTCTCCGTCGGCGTACGCGTTGATGCCCGGGCACTCGACCGTCACGGTCTTCGCGCGGGCCGTCGTCACCGTGTCTAGCTCCACGTGCGTGCCCTTGAACACGGTCGGGAACAATCGCACCAGCTTCGTGCGCGAACCTGAATGCACCATCGTGATGTCGAGCAGGCCGTCAGCGTGATCTGCGTTGGGGCAGATCAACATTCCGCCGCCGTAGCTACGCGTATTGCCGAACGCGACCATCGTCAACTCGGCGACGATCTCCTGTTCGCCGTCGATAACAAGCCGAAACGGCAGCAACCGCAGCTTCGACAGTTCCGCGACCATCGCGAAGTTGTACCGCATCCGCCCGTGCGGCCAGCGCATCCGGTTCGCGCGGTCGCTGACCAACGAGTCGAACCCGGTCGCCATTACGGTGCCGAACCATTTCTCGGTTCCGTCTTGTCCGCTGATGTTCCCAAGATCGACGGTCTCCACCCGGCCGTCGGCGATGATATCCGCTGCCGCTGCGGGATTGCCTGTGGGCAAGCGGTATTCGCGGGCATGGTCGTTACCCGTTCCCGCGGGGATGATGCCAAGCGGAATATCCGTGCGCGCCAACGCCTGCAGCGCCAGCGAGATGACTCCGTCCCCGCCAACGATCACCATCGCGTCGGTGCCGGCAGCGACCGCCTCGTCGATCAGTCGGCGCGCGTGGTCCGCGTCGGTGCCGACGATCTCGACCACGTCGACGCCACGGCGCTGGAGCTGCGCGACCGCGCGCTCGGCAGCGTGCGGCGCATTTCCGTGTCCGGATGCCGGATTGGTCAGCAGCGTAACCCGACCGATCTCCCGCTGCTCCATTACGGAATCAGCTTGCCGGGGTTGAGAATTCCCGCCGGATCGAGCGTCTTCTTCACCGACCGCAGCACCTCGACGCCCAGATCGCCCACCTCGTCGCGCATCCACGGGCGGTGATCGGCACCGACCGCATGATGATGCGTGATCGTCGCGCCGGTGCGCACCATCGCGTCGGTCGCGGCTTTCTTCGCGGCACGCCATTGGTCGATTGGGTTGCCGCGCTGGCCCGCGACGACGGTGAAGTACAACGAGGCTCCCGTGGGGTACACGTGCGAAATATGACACAGAACAAGCGCCGGTGTGCCGGATTCCGCCAGCGATGATGTAAGCGCTTGTGCGACAGCAGCTTTCAGTGTGGCGACATTGGACCATGTGGTGGCGGTCTCAAGCGTCTCGCACAGTGCGCCCGCCGCGAGAAGCGAATCGCGCAGGTACGGCGCGCTGAACCGGCCGTGTTCCCATGCCCGGGCCGGTGCCTCGCCCAGCGACGTGCCGCCGTGCTTTACCAGGACCGCGCGGGTCTCCGCATGCCGGCTCTCCGCGTGCTCGGGGGTGCCTTCGAACACCGTGATCGCCAGGCACCCGCCGGTGATGCTGTTCTCGCCGATGCTCTCGGTCGTCGCGAGGTTGACTCCGGTCTCGGCTTCGTCGGAAAGCCTGATAACCGTTGGCCCCGTGCCGGTTTGCGTCACCGCGCGCAGTGCCGCGGCGCCCGTCGCGAAATCGGGAAACGACCATGCCTCGTACCGTGTGCTCCGCGGCACCGGATGCACCCGCAACCGCACCTGGGTGATGACCCCGAGTGCGCCCTCCGACCCGATCAGCAGCTGTCGAAGATCCGGTCCCGCAGCCGATTCGGGTGCGCGGCCGAGGTCCAGCACTCCTGCCGGGGTGATCGCGCGGATGCCGCGGATCATGTCGTTGAACCGGCCGTACCCCGCCGAATTCTGTCCCGACGACCGGGTCGCGGCGAGACCGCCGATTGTCACGAACTCGAAGCTCTGCGGGAAGTGCCCCAGCGAAAAACCGCGTTCACCCAGCAGACGCTCGGCGTCGGGCCCCGTGACACCCGCCTCCAGCACTGCCTCGCCCGATACGTCGTCGAGTGCGAGCAGCCGATCGAGCCGCCGCAGGTCCAACGAAACCACCGCGCTGAAATCGTTTCGCACGGGGTCGAGCCCGCCCACGACGCTCGTGCCCCCGCCGAACGGGACGACGGCGACGCGGCGCTCGGAACAGAGCCGCAACACCGCGGCGATCTGATCTTCGTCGGCAGGGACGACGATCGCGTCGGGAGCATCCTGCTCGGTGGCTTTGCGCCGGAGCAGGTCGAGCGTCGATTTGCCGCCGGCGCGCAGAAGCCGCGAGGCGTCGTCGTCGAGAACGAAGTCGGTGCCGACGATTCCGGCCAGCGCGTCGCGGTCAGCCGCAGATAGTGCCGACGGCCGCACTATGACGTCGTCGATCCCGGGTGCCGCCACCTCCGCGGGTGCGACCCCGAGCGCCTGCTCGAGCAGCGACCGGATGCCCTCTGACAGCGGTTTCGCCGCGGCCGGGTCGCCCCAGGCGTTCCATTTCATCGGAGGGGTGAGTGCGGAGTTCGTCGACATGAGTTACAGTATTACATATGCTGTCAACTAGTAACGCTGAGAAGGTCGACATCGGCGAGCGCATCCTCGACGCCGCGGCCAGTTGCGTCACCGCTTACGGCGTCGAGCGCGTCACGCTCGCAGAGATCGCGCGCAGAGCCGGCGTCAGCCGACCGACCGTCTACCGCAGATGGACCGACACCCAAGAGATTCTTGCCGCGCTGCTGACCAATCGCATCGTCGGAGTGTGGCGCGACGTGCCGGCGCGGGGCCGCGGGAGGGAAGCGCTGGTTCACCGGATCGTTTCGGTGGCCGACCGGCTGCGGCGCGACGAGCTGATCATGTCGGTGCTGCGGTCCAACCCCGAGATGGCCATGGTGTACATCACCGAACGTCTCGGTACCAGCCAGCAAGTCCTCATCGATGCCGCGGCCGCGGAAATCGAAGCGGGACAACGCAATGGGGGCGTGCGGGCGGGTAATCCGCGCCAGCTTGCAGCGATGGTCCTGTTGATCACGCAGTCGACCATCCAGTCCGCCGCGATCGTGCGGCCGATTCTCGACGACGACGCGCTGGCCCGCGAGTTGGCGCACTCGCTGAACGGGTACCTCTCATGACGAGCCCCGTTCTCAACGCCGCCCGTCGCACTGCGGAGCTTCATGAACTCGCTGACGGCGCGCCGGTTGATGTTCTGGTCATCGGCGGAGGTATCACCGGAACCGGGATCGCCCTTGACGCCGCGTCGCGCGGTCTGAGCGTCGCGCTGGTGGAGAAGCACGACCTCGCGTTCGGCACCAGCCGGTGGAGTTCAAAGCTCGTACACGGGGGGCTGCGGTACCTCGCGACAGGCAACATCGGCATTGCACGGCGAAGCGCGGTCGAACGCGGAATCCTGATGACACGCACCGCACCTCATCTTGTGCATGCGATGCCGCAACTCGTGCCGTTGCTGCCGTCGATGAGCCGTCCGAACCGAGCATTGGTGCGTACGGGCTTCCTTGCCGGTGATGCGTTGCGACGGATCGCGGGGACGCCGGCGTCGACGTTGCCCCGGTCCGGTTGCGTCAACGCGAGGAAGGCGGCCGAGTTGGTGCCCGCGGTTCGCCGCGACGGACTCGCCGGCGGACTGCTTGCTTACGACGGTCAATTGATCGACGACGCACGGCTGGTGGTCGCCGTCGCGCGCACCGCCGCTCAGCACGGCGCGCGGGTTCTGACATACGTCGCGGCCTCGGGCGCCACTGGCGATTCGGTACGGCTGAGCGATCAGCGCACGGGCGAGTCGTTTGACGTCGAAGCCCGCGCGGTGATCAATGCCGCGGGGGTCTGGGCGGGCGATGTCGACGCTTCAATTCGCTTGCGGCCCAGCCGTGGAACGCATCTGGTGTTCGACGCGGCCGCCTTCGGCAATCCGACCGCGGCGCTGACGATCCCCATCCCCGGCGAGATCAACCGTTTCGTGTTCGCCATGCCGGAGCAGCTGGGTCGGGTGTACCTCGGCTTGACCGACGAGGACGCGCCTGGTCCGATTCCCGATGTGCCGCAACCGACTTCAGAGGAGATCACGTTTTTGCTCGACACAGTCAACACGGCGTTGGCGACGGCGCTCGGACCGGACGACGTCATCGGGTCGTATGCGGGGCTGCGTCCGCTGGTGGATGCCGGCGAAGGTCGGACGGCCGACGTGTCGCGCGACCACTCGATCATCGAGTCGGACTCGGGACTGATCAGCATCATCGGTGGAAAGCTCACCGAGTATCGACACATGGCCGAGGACGTCTTGAACCGCGCTGTCGAATCGCGCGGACTGAGCGCGGGACCGTGTCGGACGCGGAACTTGCCGCTGGTCGGTGCGGAGGGCAAGCCGCCCATGGGTCTTCCGGATTCGCTCGTCGCTCGCTACGGCGCGGAAGCCCCGGAGGTTGTCGCGGCGGCCACGTGCGACCGCCCGACAGATCAAGTGGCCGACGGAATCGACGTCACCCGAGCGGAATTCGAGTACGCGGTGACCCACGAGGGAGCGCTCACCGTCGACGACATCCTCGACCGCCGCACGAGAATCGGGCTCGTGCAAGAAGACCGCGACCGCGTCGTAGACGTCGCGCGCGAATTCCTGGCCGCGAGATCAGACTTATGACACGCAATTGGCGGGTCCGCGTGCATCAAGCCTGATCCCGCAAGAAAGCGGTCAGAGCGGGATGGTTTTGTGCCGGCCACGCCGCGGGGGTGCCTCGGCCAGAGCCTGCGTGATCGCGCCGCGCGTGTGCGCCGGGTCGATCTTCGCATCGACCACGCCGATCTCGATTGCGGAGTCCACACCGCCGGCCATCGCCTCGTGCTCCTCGGCCAGCTTCTCGTGCAGTGCCTCGCGCTCGTGCTCAGGTGCGGCGGCCAATTTCTTCTTGTGCAGAATGCCGACGGCGGCCTTGGCGCCCATCACCGCGACCTCCGCGTCCGGCCACGCGTACACCTTGGTGGCGTTCAGCGACCGGGAGTTCATCGCAATGTAGGCCCCGCCGTAGGTCTTTCGGGTGACCAGCGTGACACGTGGCACCGTGCACTCACCGAATGCGTGCAACAGCTTGGCGCCGCGGCGCACCACGCCGCCCCACTCCTGGTCGACGCCGGGCAGGTAACCGGGCACATCGACGATCACCACCAGCGGAATACCGAACGCATCGCACAGACGCACGAAACGCGCTGCCTTCTCGGCGC
>DASRFZ010000200.1:0-26785 GCA_035651275.1 Mycobacterium sp.
CGGGCTGACGAACTAGCGGCAAAGCACCCCGACACGCCGAGCAGACAGACGTGTTGCGTCTGCTCGCGCCAATAGACTCCTCCGGTGAGTAACCGCGGTGGGCCGCAAGCAGTTCGGCGGTCCAAACGGCGGCGCGGCATCCCCTCGTTGGACGGCATTCGGGCGGTGGCCGTCGCACTCGTTCTTGTCAGCCACGGCGGCATTCCGGGCATGCAGGGCGGATTCATCGGCGTCGACGTCTTCTTCGTGCTGAGCGGCTTCCTGATCACGTCGCTGCTGCTCGACGAGCTGGCCTACACCGGCCGGATGGACCTCCTGGCGTTCTGGCGGCGGCGGGCCAAGCGGCTGCTGCCGGCGCTGGTGGTGATGGTGCTAGCGGTGGCGGCCGTCGTCGAGTGGTTCCCGCCGGATGCCGTCGAGCGGCTGCGTGACGATGCCGTCGCCGCGTTCGTCTGGCTGGCGAACTGGAATTTCATCGAGCGCAAGACGGACTACTTCACCGAAGGCGGCACGCCGTCGCCGCTACAGCACACCTGGTCGCTGGGCGTCGAGGAGCAGTACTACATCGTCTGGCCGATCGCGCTGATCGGGGTCGCCGCGCTGATAGCGGTTGCCGCCCGGCGGCGGCGCCGACTGGTCATGCACAACACCGTGCATCTCGCGGTGTTCGGGGTCGCGGTCGCTGGCGCGGCGGCCTCTGCGGTCGCGGCCGTCGTCATGACCTCCGACGCATCGTTGAACCGCGTCTACTTCGGCACCGACACCAGAGCGCAGGCGCTGTTGGTCGGCGCGGCGGCCTCGGCACTGTTGGTCCGCAACTGGCCCGCGCTGACGGCCGGGTGTCCGGTGATCCGGTCGGCGTGGGCCATATGGGCGGCGCGGATTCTGCCGCTCGTCGGTCTCGCCGGGCTGGGCGTCGGTGCCCACTTTGCGACGGGCAGCGTCGGCGACTTCCGCCACGGCATGCTGATTCTGGTCGCCGCCGCGGCCGTCGCGGTGATCGCGCCGGTGGCACTGGACCAGCGCAGCCCCGTCGCCCGTCTGCTGGCGTGGCGCCCGCTCGTCGGGCTCGGCGCGATCTCCTACGGCGTGTACCTGTGGCACTGGCCGGTCTTTCTCGTCCTCAATGGCGAGCGCACCGGCTGGTCCGGGCCTTCCCTGTTCGCCGTGCGCTGCGGCGCGACGGTAGCGCTGGCCACGGTGTCGTGGTGGATGATCGAGCAGCCGGTCCGACGGTGGCGGCCGCTGCGTGTGCCGCTGCTGCCGCTCGCCGGCGCGACGGTCGCCACCGCGATCGCCGTGACGGTGGCCGTCGTTCCGGCGACGCCTCCGGACGCGACAGACGTGTCCACCGCGGCTGCCGTGTCCGACCCGCTGGAGCGTCCTGTCGTTGTCGCGCAACCGGATTCGAGGACCGGCCAGGTTGTGTCGGTGTTCGGCGACTCGGTCGGGTGGACGTTGATGCGCTACCTGCCCGCGACGCCGGGCTTCACGTTCGTCAACCACACGCTGATCGGCTGCGGAATCGTCCGCGGTGGGCCGTACCGCTATTCGGCGGAGAAGGGCGACCCGAAGCCGGAATGCGATTCGTGGCCGGACAGATGGGCCGGGCAGATCGCAAATGACCGACCGGACGTCGCGCTGCTGGTCGTCGGGCGTTGGGAGACGATCGACCGGATGCACGACGGGCGGTGGACGCATGTCGGTGATCCTGCGTTCGATGCGTACCTGACCGGCGAATTGCGGCAGGCTCTCAACATTCTCGGGTCCACCGGAGCGCGGGTGGTCGTCACGACCGAGCCGTACAACCGCCGCGCCGAGAAACCGGACGGCAGCCTGTACCCCGAAGATCAGCCGGACCGCATTGACCGCTGGAATACCTTGGTGCGCAACGTCGTTGGCCAATACCCGCGTGCGGCCTTACTGGACCTCAACAAGAAGCTCTGCCCGGGCGGCGCCTACACGTCGAAGGTCGACGGCATCAAGATGCGCAGCGACGGTGTGCACCCGACGGGCGACGCCGTGAAGTGGCTGACGCCGTGGCTGCTGCAGGGGCTTTCGCCGAAATAGCATTCCAGGTCGCGCTCGGGTGCGCCGCACAGCGCTGGTTGCTATCTCGGCGACTGCTCGCGGCGGGTGGTCAGCGGCCGAGCCGGCCCCGGCCCAGGCGCAGCAGCAGCATCGCGAGGTCTTTGCCTTCCGGACCGAGTTCGCTGTAGCGCTCGATGACCTTCATCTCGCGGCTGTGCACCAGCCGCGTGCCGCCCGACGCCATGCGGGCCTTGCCGATCTCCTGGGACACCTCGGTGCGCCGCTTGACCGCGGCGAGGATCTGCGCGTCCAGCCTGTCGATCTCATGGCGCAGTTCGTCGATGTCAGGGCGCGGTTCTGTCTCGATGCTCACGTCTTGCTCCTCGTGATCTGTCGGTTCTGTTGGTTCGCGGACCATTCCTTTTCCGGCCTCACAAGAAACGAGCCCCGGATCCGGACGCGGACCGCGGGGCTCTGAAAGCAGCTACACCACGAGTACCGCTGGCCGGTACCCGTAGAAAAATCGCCACTGATGGAGCACGGATCGAGTGTGCCACTCGTAGGCGTGCCTACGCAAAATTCTGTCAGTCTTCGGCGGTAAGTTGGGAACGACATGACCGCGCATCTGTTCGATTCGCCAGCCCACTCCCAGACCGACGAACTGCTCGACGGCCTCAATCCGCAACAGCGTCTGGCGGTGCTGCACGAGGGTTCGCCGCTGTTGATCGTCGCGGGCGCCGGGTCGGGGAAGACGGCGGTGCTGACCCGGCGCATCGCATACCTGCTCGCCGCCCGAGACGTCGGCCCCGGGCAGATCCTCGCGATCACATTCACCAATAAGGCCGCCGCCGAAATGCGCGAACGTGTCATCGGCCTTGTCGGCCCGCGGGCCAGAGCGATGTGGGTGTCGACGTTCCACTCGATGTGCGTGCGGATCCTGCGCAACCAGGCGTCACTGGTGAAGGGCCTGAACTCCAACTTCTCGATCTACGACGCCGACGATTCGCGACGGCTGTTGATGCTGATCGCCAAGGACATGGGGCTCGATACCAAACGGTATTCGCCGCGGGTGCTGGCCAACAGCATCTCGAACCTGAAGAACGAATTGGTCGACCCTGAGCAAGCAATGGCCGACCTGTCCGTCGACTCCGGTGACCTGACCCGCATCGTCGCGGAGGCCTACGGCGAATACCAACGCAGACTGCGGGCAGCGAACGCGCTCGACTTCGACGACCTGATCGGCGAGACAGTCGCTGTGCTGCAACGCTTTCCGCAAATCGCGCAATACTACCGCCGGCGGTTCCGGCACATTCTGGTCGACGAGTACCAGGACACCAACCACGCGCAGTACGTGCTGGTGCGCGAGCTGGCGGGAACCGACAGCCAAGACGACGTACCACCCGCGGAACTGGTCGTCGTAGGGGACGCCGACCAGTCGATCTATGCATTCCGCGGTGCGACGATCCGCAATATCGAGGACTTCGAGCGCGACTATCCGGACGCCAAAACCATTCTGCTGGAACAGAATTACCGGTCGACGCAGAACATCCTCAACGCCGCCAACTCCGTCATCAAACACAACGACGGGCGCCGCGAGAAGAGGTTGTGGACGGACGCCGGCGAGGGCGAGCTGATCGTCGGCTACGTCGCTGACAACGAGCACGACGAAGCGGCCTTCGTCGCAAGCGAAATCGACAGCCTGGCCGATCGCGGTGACATCACCTATAACGACGTCGCGGTGTTCTACCGCACCAACAACTCGTCGCGCTCGCTGGAAGAGGTGTTCATCCGGGCGGGTATTCCCTACAAGGTCGTCGGGGGAGTTAGGTTCTACGAACGCAAAGAGATTCGTGACGTTGTCGCGTATCTGCGGGTGTTGGACAATCCCGGCGACGCGGTCAGCATGCGGCGCATCCTGAACACTCCCCGCCGCGGCATCGGCGACCGTGCGGAGGCGTGCGTCGCCGTGTACGCGGAGAGCACCGGCGGCACCTTCAACGACGCATTGCAAGCCGCCGCCGAGGGCCGGGTGCCGATGCTGAACACCCGCTCCGAAAAGGCGATTGCCGCGTTCGTCGAACTGATCGACGGTTTGCGCGCCCGCCTCGACGACGAACTCGGCGAGCTGGTCGAGGCGGTGCTGGAGCGCACCGGATATCGTCGCGAGCTGGAGGCGTCCAACGACCCGCAGGACATGGCGCGGCTGGACAACCTCAACGAATTGGTCAGCGTCGCACACGAATTCAGCATCGATCTGGCCAACGCTGCCGCACTTCAAGAAGAGGCGCCCGACGAAGACGTCCCCGACACCGGCGCACTCGCCGCGTTCCTGGAGCGGGTGTCGCTGGTCGCCGACGCCGACGAGATTCCCGAGCACGGCGCGGGCGTGGTCACGCTGATGACGCTGCACACGGCGAAGGGCCTGGAATTTCCTGTCGTGTTCGTCACCGGCTGGGAGGACGGCATGTTTCCGCACATGCGCGCGCTCGGCGACCCGATGGAGTTGTCAGAGGAGCGGCGGCTGGCGTACGTCGGGATCACGCGCGCCCGTCAGCGTCTCTACGTCACCCGGGCGAAGGTCCGCTCGTCGTGGGGCCAACCGATGATGAACCCGGAGTCTCGGTTCCTGCGCGAAATCCCGCAGCACCTCATCGACTGGCGGCGCACCGACCCCACTCCTGGACCCAGCGCACCCGTCAGTGGCGCGGGCCGGTACGGCACGCCGCGGCCGTCGCCGTCACGCTCGGCGGCGGGCAAACGACCGCTTCTGGTGCTGGAACCCGGCGACCGGGTGACGCACGACAAGTACGGGCTCGGCCGCGTCGAGGAAGTCTCCGGTGTCGGCGAGTCGGCGATGTCGCTGATCGACTTCGGCAGCGCGGGCCGGGTGAAGCTGATGCACAACCACGCGCCGGTGCAAAAGCTCTAGCCTTCGTTGCTCGCGCTAAGTGGCCCGCGCCGCTACTTGGTCCAGCGCCATGTCGCGGGGGCGACCGCCAACGCGATCGTCGCCAACGGCAGCGCCGGGAAGGCATAAACCACGCCGGCCATGTGCGCGCCGGCGATGAAGATGCCCGAAAAGATCAGCAACGCCAAGACGGCGGCGACGATCGTCAGGAAGATGCCGACCCGTCGTCGCAGCAGCATCGCGACCACGCCGGCGATCGTGCACGCACCGAACACCGCAGCGAGAAAGCCGACGCCGACGCAGAACAGTCGGTCGGTGCGCCACCAGCCAGTGATCAGCCCGGTCGCGACCACTGAGGTCGCCCAGCCGCTGATCGTGCTGACGGCCGCGGCGGCGACCGCGGTCGCATTGGTTGGCGGTTTCGGCGGCCCCGGAATTCGGACTGGGCGGGCCGGGCGGATCGCGCGCGTCGCGGTCTCGTCGTGTTCGGTCGGCTCCAGCGTGGTGGGCTCTTGACCGAACGCGCTCGTGCGGGTGTCGTCGCTCAGCGGCTCCAACGGTCCCGTCGGATGCCGTCTGATGATGCTCGTGCGGGTGTCATCGGGCGGCGGGGTGGGAATCGGCCCGCTGGTGTGCCGGAAGATTCGCGGAGGCTCGCCCGACGTCTCGTTCTGCGGTTCGTCGGAGGACACCGGGTCAGCCGGTGAGGTTGCCGACGCTCAGGCCCCGCTTGGCCAGCCACGGCACCGGGTCGGTGCGCTGGGTTCCGTTCAGCAGGACCTCGAAATGCAGGTGCGGGCCGGTCGAGTTGCCCCGGTTGCCCATGGTCGCGATCTGGTCGCCGGCCATCACCCGCTCGCCGATGCTGCAGTTGATCGTGTTGACGTGGCCGTACACCGTGACAGTGCCGTCGGAGTGACGCACTTTCACCCACAGGCCGAACCCGGAGGCCGGGCCCGCGTCGATCACCACGCCGTCGGAGGCGGCGAGGATCGGCGTGCCGATCGAGTTGGCGATGTCGATGCCGCCGTGCAGCACGCCCCACCGGTATCCGAAGCCGGACGTGAAGATGCCGTGCGTCGGCATCACGAACAAAGGACGCGCCAGCCGGGCCTCGCGGTCGGCCCGCTCCTGGGCGAATGCCGCGGCCTTCACCAGCTCCTCGCTGTGCAGCGCGGTGTTGGTGGCTGGTGCCACGGTGACCAATTGCACGCCGCTGCTTGTCTTTTCGATCGTCGCGCCACTGAGCGCCGACTCGTCGGCGGCGAGCACGGTTGGGGTGGACTGCGTGTCTGCGGTGTGCACGGCCGAGTGCGCCGCCGCGGCGGCCGCCCCAGTGGCCATCGCGGCGATCAGCAGCCGTCCCTTCGCGGCGCTGCCGGCGGTCGGTTCCTTGCGGTGCAATCCGCGCGTCCGGAGACCGACGACATTTCCATCGGCAGCATGGCGCCCTCTCGCAGGCTCGGCGCGGAACTCGCTGGGCGCCAACAGCCGCAGCGGTGTCAGGTTGTCGGTGTCGGTGAGATCGTCGAGCTCGGGCGCGCGCAGCACCTGCGCTTCGGTGTCGAATGCCGAGTTCTCGAGAAAGTCCAGGTCATCGAGGCTGCCGAACTCGTTGAACGGGATGATGTCGGTAACTTCGGGGTCGATCCAGCGGTGCCGCGAGTTCGTCGTGACCCCTTGCGGAGACCGGGACGAACCGTGTTGCGCCAAGGTGGGAGGATCCTTTTCGCCGTGACCGAAACGTTATCTGGCTCCGGCAGACCGTAACCAACGCCAAATGGTTTGAGCAACCCCGGACAATATTCCATCGGCTTTTGTGACCTGAATCACGTTCCACCCCGCGGTGAGATGTGCCACATCGGTGGTATGCGGTGCCGGGCACCGCCGCGAGCCTCGATAAAGTTCCTCCGAGCGAGCCCCAGTGCGCACGCAAACCCGACGCCGACGACACGTGCAGATAGGTGAGGCCATGGATCTTTTCGAGTATCAGGCGAAGGAATTGTTCGCCAAGCACGATGTCCCGACGACGCCCGGGCGGGTGACCAGCAGCGCGGACGAGGCCCGCCGGATCGCTGAGGAAATCGGCCGACCGGTGATGGTGAAAGCTCAGGTCAAAACCGGCGGGCGCGGCAAGGCGGGTGGCGTCAAGTACGCGGCGACGCCCGACGACGCGTACACACACGCCAACAACATTCTCGGCCTCGACATCAAGGGCCACATCGTCAAGAAGCTGCTCGTCTCCGAGGCCAGCGACATCGCCGAGGAGTATTACGTCTCCTTCCTTCTCGATCGGGCCAACCGCACCTACCTCGCGATGTGCTCGGTCGAGGGCGGTATGGAGATCGAAGAAGTCGCGGCGACCAAGCCCGACCGGCTCGCCAAGGTTCCGGTGGACGCGGTCGGGGGTGTCGACCTGGCGTCCGCCCGTTCGATCGCCGAGCAGGGCCACCTGCCCGCCGACGTGCTCGACGCCGCGGCCGTGACGATCGCCAAGCTCTGGGAGGTCTTCGTCAAAGAGGACGCCACGCTGGTCGAGGTCAATCCGTTGGTCCGCACGCCCGACAACCAGATTCTGGCGCTCGACGGCAAGGTCACGCTCGATGCGAACGCCGACTTCCGTCATCCCGAGCACGCCGAGTTCGAAGACCGCGACGCCACAGATCCGTTGGAGCTCAAGGCCAAACAGCACGACCTCAACTACGTCAAGCTCGACGGCGAGGTCGGCATCATCGGCAACGGCGCCGGCCTGGTGATGTCGACGCTGGACGTCGTCGCCTACGCCGGCGAGAAGCACGGCGGCGTCAAGCCGGCCAACTTCCTCGACATCGGCGGCGGCGCGTCGGCGGAGGTGATGGCCGCCGGCCTCGACGTCGTGCTCGGCGACGAGCAGGTGAAGAGCGTGTTCGTCAACGTCTTCGGCGGCATCACCGCGTGCGACGAAGTGGCCAACGGAATTGTCAACGCGCTCAAGATCCTTGGCGATGCCGCGACCAAGCAGCTCGTCGTGCGGCTCGACGGGAACAACGTCGACGAGGGCCGGCGCATCTTGCGCGAGGCCAATCACCCGCTGGTGACGGAAGTAGCGACGATGGACGAAGCCGCCGATAAGGCAGCCGAATTGGCCGCGAGCGCCTGAAAGGACTTGATATGTCAATCTTTTTGAACAAGGACTCGAAGGTCATCGTCCAGGGCATCACCGGGGCCGAGGCCACCAAGCACACCGCTCGCATGCTGAAGGCGGGCACGCAGTTGGTGGGCGGCGTGAACGCACGCAAGGCCGGCACAGACGTCAGCCATAGAGACAAAGAGGGCAAGGACGTCAATCTCCCGGTGTTCGGCACGGTCGTCGAGGCGATGAAGGAGACCGGCGCGAACGTGTCGGTGGTATTCGTGCCGCCGAAGTTCGCCAAGGACGCGATCATCGAGGCGATCGACGCGGAGATTCCGCTGCTGGTGGTGATCACCGAGGGAATTCCCGTGCAGGACAGCGCATATGCGTGGGCCTACAACGTGAAAAAGGGTCAGAAGACCCGGATCATCGGGCCAAACTGTCCCGGCATCATCACGCCGGGAGAGGCGCTGGCCGGTATCACGCCCGCAGACATCACCGGGCCCGGGCCGATCGGACTGGTGTCTAAGTCCGGCACGCTGACCTATCAAATGATGTTCGAGCTCAACGACTTTGGTTTCTCGACGTCCATCGGCATCGGCGGTGACCCGGTGATCGGCACCACGCACATCGACGCGATCGAGGCGTTCGAGAAGGATCCCGACACCAAGCTGATCGTGATGATCGGCGAGATCGGCGGGGATGCCGAAGAGCGGGCGGCCGACTACATCAAGGCCAACGTCTCCAAGCCCGTCGTCGGCTACGTCGCGGGCTTCACCGCTCCCGAGGGCAAGACGATGGGCCACGCCGGCGCGATCGTGTCGGGCTCGTCGGGCACCGCGGCGGCGAAGAAGGAAGCGCTGGAGGCGGCGGGCGTGAAGGTCGGCAAGACGCCGTCGGAGACCGCGAACATCGCCCGCGAAATCCTGAAGAGTTTGTAGTTTTGGCAGTCGATCCGCACACCCCCGTCGTCGTCGGCGTCGGGCAGGCGGCCGAACGCATCGACGACCCCTTCTACCGCGGAATGTCGTCGGTCGAACTGGCTGCCGCCGCCGCCCGGGCCGCGCTCGACGACTGCGACGCAGACATCGGCGCGGTCGCGCGGGCCATCGACACGATCGCCGGCGTGCGTCAGTTCGAGATCTCCGGTCCGGTGCCCGCGCCGCTCGGACGGTCGAACAACTACCCCCGGTCGGTGGCGGCCCGCATCGGCGCGGACCCGAAGCGCGCGGTCCTCGAGGTCATCGGCGGCCAGGGTCCGCAGCATCTCGTCACCGAATTCGCCGCAGAGATCGCCGCGGGACGCTGCGCCGTCGCGTTGGTCATGGGCTCCGACGCAGTGTCCACCGAACGCTATTTCGCCGAGTCCGACAACAAGCCGGACTTCTCCGAGACGGTCGAGGGTGATCTGGAGGACCGCGGCTTCGGATACGACGGCATCTTCAACAAGTACACGATCAGCCACGGACTCATCGGTGCGCCAGCGCAATACGGCCTGCTCGAGAATGCGCGACGAGGACGCCTCAAGCTGAGTCCGGCAGAGTATCGCCGGCAGATGGGTGAATTGTTCGTACCGTTCACCAAAGTTGCTGCGACGAACCCGTTCTCGGCGTCACCGGTTGAGCGGTCAATAGACGAGATCACCACCGTCACCGCCGACAACCGGATGATCTGCGACCCGTACCCTCGCCTGCTGCTCGCGCGCGATCAGGTGAATCAGGGTGCCGCGGTCCTGCTGATGTCCGTCGAGGCGGCGCAGCAACTCGGTGTGCCACAAGACAATTGGGTGTACCTTCGCGGGCACGCCGACATGGTCGAGCAGCCGCTGCTCGACCGCGAGGATCTCGGCCGCAGCCCGGCGTCGGTGATGGCCGTACGAGAGGCATTGTCGGTCGCGGGCATTGGCCTCGACGACGTCGCAACCTTCGACCTGTACAGCTGCTTCCCTGTGCCGGTCTTCAACATCTGCGACGGAGTCGGACTGGCTACCGATGACCCTCGCGGCCTGACGCTGACCGGCGGGCTGCCGTACTTCGGCGGCCCGGGCAACAACTACTCGATGCATGCCATCGCCGAAACAGTTCACGAGATGCGCAGCAGGCGAGGGGAATTCGGCCTCGTCGGCGCCAACGGCGGTATCATGAGCAAGTATTCCGTCGGCGTGTATTCCACTCAGCCCGGCAACTGGGCGGCAGACCGATGTGCGAAGTTGCAGGACGAGATCGCCGCGCTTGCCCAAGTGCCCGTCACTGAAGCCGCGGACGGCATCGCGACCATCGAGACGTACACCGTCCGCTACGACTGGCCGGTGCGCACCGGGATCATCGTCGGACGACTTGACGACGACAGCCGATTCCTTGCCACCACCGAGGACGCCGAACTCGTGTCATTCCTTGCCGACGGAGACCCGCTGGGCACCAAGATCACTGTCACATCGTCCGACCAAGGCAACCGCGCGGTTCTCGCCTAGCTCAGCCGTTTTTCGTCCACCACGTGAAGAGCGGGTCCAGCTGGTCGCCGTTGGCGATGTCCAGCAACCGCTTGTCGTCGTAGGTCCACATGACGTTGAACTGGTTGTCGAAGCTCTGACACGCCAGCGAGCCCACTGTGACGTCCGGGTTCGCCACGGTGTGCCAGTCGGTGGGACTCGGGGCATCACCCGGGCATGTCACCAGCTGCGAATTCTTCATCTGCAGCAGACGATTGAACACGGTCTTCATGTCGCTGGTGCTGGCGAACAGCGAATACAGAGCCTGTCCCGGCCCGCCGGGCTCGGTGTTCGGGCCGCACTTCAGGGTGGCGAGAGCGTTGCCAAGCGGCTCGTCGGGTTCGCATGTGTTCGCCGAGTAGCCGTTCGGCAGCATGCCGCGCAGCTGGTTGACGGCATCAGGGTCCGAGGTCGCCGACGTACTGGTCGAGGTCGTAGCCGAGGAGGTCGGGCTGGTGGTGGAGGCCGCCGACGTGCTCGAGACGCTGGACGCCGTGCTCTTCGACGACGACCAGGGATGAACAACCAGCAACACCACGAGGGCGACGATCGCGATCAACGCAATTCCCCCGGCGCCCAACGCAATCCACAGTCGCCGCTTTCCCGACGACGCGGGCGGCGCCGCACCCCAAGCCGGTGGAGGGCCGGACGGGGATGCCAACGTGGCCGCCGGCTGCGGCGCGGTGGTGCTCCAGGCCGGAGATACGGGAACTGGGTGCGCGGGTTCGGTCGGGGGCGACGGAGCCTGTTCCGGCTCGGGCCGCTTGGACTCGGCCAGTATCCGGTCGATCTCCGTGGCCGTCGTGTACGCGACGTCCGGACGTCGGCGCAGCGCACGAAGCAGATGCCGGATGTCCTCGTGGACCGTCTCTTCTTGCTCGTCGTTCAACGCCCGTTGCAGTTCGAACACGATCTCGGTCTGCTGCGTCAACGTCAGCGGTTCCGAGGACTCGATGGTGACACCCAATCGCTGGAGGTACTCGTAGGGGATCGGCGGGGGCTCGGGCAGAGGATCGGGGAGTTCGCCGCGTTCGGCGGCGCGCTTGCGCAGCGTGGTGATCAGCCGAATGCTGCTGTCCACATCCGGTGTGCGGTAATCGATTACGTCGGAGAACAGGGGGTCGATCCCGTAGCTGTCGGTGTCGCCGATCTCAACCGGCAGAATCGGGAGCCCGAGCGCCTTCGCGTAGTCCAGCTCCGCACGGCACGGCTTTGACGTCCGCGAGTTGTTCGACAGCGCGAACAGGAACACTGTGCACCCGCGGATCTGGTTGAGGATCTCGTCCCACCACGCCTGCCCGCCGGTGAGCTCGGTGTCCAGCCACACCGCCTCGTTCGCGGACTCGATGTGCTTGACCAGGGTCTGCACCGCCGCGGCATCACGACTGGAGTGACTGATGAATACCGTCATTGGGTTCTGGCTCCTGGGTACCGCAGACGCTGAGGTTGAACCCACGATCGTAACTGCCGAATCGGCTACACGGCGGCAGTTAGCTTTCCTGCCAGTCGTTCCACATAGACGGCGATCTCGTCGTCGGAACGGTCGGGCAGACCGAACAGCACCTCGGTGACGCCGAGTTCGGCCCAGCGGGCCAGCTTCTCGCTGTCCGGTTTGAAGTCCAGCGCGACGATCTGCGGGGCGCCTTCTCGGCCCGCGGCCGCCCACGTGTCCATTAGCAGGCGCACCGGCTCGTCGATGTCGAAGTCGCGCGGGGTGGTGATCCACCCGTCGGCGCTGCGGGCGATCCACTTGAAGTTCTTCTCGGTACCCGCCGCGCCCACCAGTACCGGGATGTGCGACTGCACCGGCTTCGGCCACGCCCAACTGGGCCCGAAGGTGACGAACTCGCCGTCGTAGGAGGCCTCCTCCTGGGTCCACAGCGCGCGCATCGCCTCCAGGTATTCGCGAAGCATTGTGCGCCGCCGGCCCGCGGGCACTCCGTGGTCGGCGAGCTCGTCTGTGTTCCAACCGAATCCAACGCCGACACTGACGCGGCCACCGGAGAGGTGATCCAACGTCGCGATCGACTTCGCCAATGTGATCGGGTCATGCTCGACGGGGAGCGCGACAGCGGTGGACAGCCGGATGCGCGACGTGACCGCCGATGCCGCACCGAGGCTGACCCACGGGTCGAGCGTGCGCATGTAGCGGTCGTCGGGCAGAGACGCGTCGCCGGTCGTCGGATGCGCAGCCTCACGCTTCACCGGGATGTGGGTGTGCTCGGGAACATAGAACGTGTGGAAGCCGTGGTCCTCGGCGAGCTTGGCGGCGGCCGCGGGCGCGATGCCCCGGTCGCTGGTGAACAGAACGAGCCCGTAATCCATCCCGGAATTAGAACGTGTTTCAGTCCCGATGTGCAAGGCGAGGTCGTCGTCGCCTCAGCTAGGTGCGCTAGCGTTGGGCGAACCACCGATCCGACGCCAACAGCACAGGAGAGGCTATGACCTACTCGTCAGGGGGGCCCGGCTATCCGGGCACGCAGCAGTCCGGGGCATACGCGCCGACAACGCAGTTCACCAAGGTCGACGACGGGCCGAGCCGGCTCCCGGTGTATCTGCTCGCGGCTGTGGCCGTCCTCGGACTCGCGGCCTACCTGTTGACCTTCGGACCGGTGTGGAAGGACGACTCTTCGGGCTCCGCGGGCGCCGCGGCAGGGTCCGTTGTCGTGATCTGGAGCATCATCGCAGCGCTGTTTGCCGCGCTGTTCGCGGTCGTCGCGATGCTTCCCAAGCAGGGTCGCTACGGCCCGGTCGTCACTGCGACGGCCGTGGTGGCATTCCTGCTGGCGATCTGGACCTTGATCAAGGGCGCCGACGCCGCGGACTGGGCGCTGATCGTGATCGTCGTCGTGCTGGCACTTCAGACCATCGCCGCGATCGCAGCGCTGCTGCTGGAAGCCGGCGTGATCACGCCCCCGGCGCCGCGGCCCAAGTACGACCAGTACCAGCAGTACGGCGGCTACTACGGGCAACAGTTCGGTCAGCCCCAAACCGCGCCGCAGCAGCCGCCGGGCCCGCAGAGCTTCGGACAGCCGCAGGGCTATCAGCAGTACGGCGGGTATCCCGGCGGGCCGCCCTCCGGTGGTTTCCCGGCTCAGCCGCATCCGCAGGGCCCGCCGACTCCGCCCACCGGTTTCCCCACCTATGCGCAACCGCCGAGCACGCCGGCAGCGCCCGAGCAGCAGCAGCCCGCCTCGCAGCAGGAGCAGGCGCAGCAGCCGTCCGCCGAACAGCCTTCGCCCTCCGGCCCCCCGCCGTCCTAGCAGGCGGCGTTAGCGCTTGGCCGCGAAGCCGCTAGTGGACCGCAATCGCGCGGCGGGAACCCACCAGGCGCGCGATCTGCTGACCGTCGCGTTCGGTCCGTCTCTTGTCGCGGTGCTGGTGATCGCCGCCGTCGTGCTGATTCAGCTCGTCGCCGCGAACAGCGACATGACGGGCGCGCTCGGTGCGATCGCGAGCATTTGGCTTGGGGTGCACCAGGTTCCGGTGACGATCGCCGGCCGCGCGCTCGGGGTGATGCCGCTGCTGCCAGTGCTGGCGATGGTCTGGGGCACGGCGCGAACCACAGCGCGAGCCACCCCAATCACGGGTTCCTGGTTCGTGATTCGGTGGATCGTCGCGTCTGCGGTTGGCGGGCCGCTGCTGATAGCCGCGATCGCGCTGGCCGTCATTCAGGACGCGGCGACGGTGCTGGAAGTCCAAACACCCAACGCGCTACGGGCATTTGGCGGTGTCTTGGTGGTGCACGGGATTGGCGCGACCATCGGCGTGGGATCGCGCAGCGGCGTTCGGCTGTCACAGGCCTTGCGAATACCGAGCTGGTTCGGCGACTCGGTGCGCGCCGCGACGGGTGGGGTGTTCACGCTGCTGGGGTTGTCGGGCGCGATCACCGCCGCGTCACTCGTCTTGCACTGGGGCAGAATGCACGAGGCATACGGGATCACCGACTCGCTGTTCGGTCAGTTGAGTCTGACCGCGCTGTCCATCTTGTACATCCCGAACGTGATCGTGGGCACGGCCGCGGTCGCCGTGGGGTCGAGCGTGCACGTGGGGGTTGCGACGTTCAGCGCGTTCACCGCGTTCGGCGGCGACATTCCCGCGATGCCTGTGTTGGCGGCCGCTCCGGAGCCACCACTGGGCCCGCTGTGGGTGATCCTGCTCGTCGTGGCCGCCGCGTCGGCGGTAGTGCTCGGCCAGCAGTGCGCGCGTCGTCGTGTGCCGCCCCTGGTTGCGTTGGTCAAGCTTCTGGTCGCGGCGCTGCTCGCCGCGGTGGTGATGGCACTGCTGGGCTACGCGGCCGGAGGCCGGCTGGGCAACTTCGGCGACGTCGGCGTAGACCAAGCGACGTTCGCGCCCGCGGTGTTCCTGTGGTTCGCCGGGATCGGCGCGCTCACCGTCGCGATGTCGCGGGGGATCGCTTGGCCGGCTCGGCGACGACGCGAACCGGATCCTGTACCTGAAGATGAGGCTGCCGTCGGCGCTGAAACCCCGGAGGACATGTCCGTCGCAGACGACGAAGTCCACGACCGCGACGACCACGCTGCCGACTAGGCTGCGACCGTGCAACAGCCGCTGCGGGTGCCGCCCACTGCACCGGCTCGGCTCGTGGTCCTGGCGTCGGGAACGGGATCGCTTCTACGTTCGCTGTTGCAGACGGCGTCAGGTGACTACCCGGGTCGTGTCGTCGCCGTAGGCGTCGACCGCGACTGCCCGGCAGCCGGGATCGCGACGGCCGCCGACGTGCCCGTCTACTCCGTCCGGATGAAGGACTACCCGGACCGAGCTGCCTGGGATATCGCGATGACGGACGCCACCGCGGCTCATCAACCCGATTGGGTGGTGTCCGCGGGCTTCATGAAAATCCTTGGCCCGCAGTTTCTTTCCCGGTTCCTCGGTCGCATCGTGAACACGCATCCCGCTCTGCTCCCGGCGTTTCCCGGAGCGCACGCGGTGCCCGACGCGCTGGCCTACGGGGTCAAGGTCACGGGCTGCACGGTGCATCTGGTCGATGCCGGCACCGACACCGGGCCGGTCCTGGCTCAGGAGGCGGTTCGTGTGCACGACGACGACGACGAGGCAAGCCTGCACGAACGGATCAAGGTCGTCGAAAGGCGGCTGCTCGCAACGGTAATCGCGGACGTGGCCACCGGCGGCGTGACGTGGATCGGACGAAAGGCGACCATAGGATGACGCAAGACGGAAAGCGCCCGATCCGCCGTGCGCTGATCAGCGTCTACGACAAGACCGGGCTGCCGGAGCTTGCCCGCGGCTTGTCCGAGGCCGGCGTCGACATCGTGTCCACCGGGTCGACCGCGAAAACGATTGCTAACGCGGGTGTTTCAGTGACACCGGTCGAAGACGTGACGGGCTTTCCCGAAATCCTCGACGGCAGGGTCAAGACGCTGCACCCGAAGGTGCACGCTGGACTTCTGGCAGACACCCGCAAGCAAGCTCACCTCGACGCGCTCAGGGAGCTGAACATCGCGCCGTTCGACCTCGTCGTCGTCAACCTCTATCCGTTCTCCGAGACAGTGGCATCAGGTGCCGACGCCGACGAATGCGTCGAGCAGATCGACATCGGCGGGCCCTCGATGGTGCGCGCCGCGGCGAAGAACCACCCGAGCGTCGCGGTGGTCACCGACCCGCTGGGCTACGACGGAGTGCTCGCCGCGGTCCGCGCCGGCGGCTTCACGCTGGAACAGCGAAAGCGATTGGCGGCGTTGGCGTTTCGGCACACCGCGGAATACGACGTCGCTGTCGCCAGCTGGATGGGATCGGTGCTGGCGCCCGAGGACCAGCCATTTCCGGCATGGGTCGGCGCGACCTGGCGGCGCGCTGCTGTGCTGCGGTACGGCGAGAACCCGCATCAGAAGGCGGCGCTCTACGCCAACGACGCCGCATGGCCCGGGTTGGCGCAGGCCGAGCAGCTGCACGGAAAAGAGATGTCCTACAACAACTTCACCGATGCAGACGCGGCCTGGCGGGCCGCATTCGATCACCAGCAGACGTGCGTGGCGATCGTGAAGCACGCGAACCCGTGCGGGATCGCAATCTCGTCGATCTCGGTGGCCGATGCGCATCGCAAGGCCCACGAGTGCGACCCGGTCAGCGCGTTCGGCGGCGTGATCGCGGCGAACACGGTGGTCAGCGTCGAGATGGCCGCAGCGGTCGCCGACATCTTCACCGAGGTGATCATCGCGCCGGGCTACGAGGACGGCGCGGTAGAGGTGCTGGCCCGCAAGAAGAACATCCGTGTGCTGGTCGCCTCCGAGCCGATGCCGGGCGGTCCGGAGTTCAAGCAGGTGAGCGGCGGGCTGCTGATGCAGCAGCGCGACGGGCTGACCGCCGACGGCGACAACCCGGCCAACTGGACGCTCGCAGCCGGCGAGCCCGCCGACCCGAACACCTTGGCCGACCTGACGTTCGCGTGGCGCAGTTGCCGCGCCGTGAAGTCCAATGCGATTGTGGTCGCCGCGGGCGGCGCCACCGTCGGCATCGGGATGGGCCAGGTGAACCGCGTCGACGCGGCCCGGTTGGCCGTCGAGCGCGGCGGCGAGCGCGTGCGCGGTGCGGTCGCCGCCTCGGACGCGTTCTTCCCGTTCCCCGACGGCCTCGAGACGCTGGCGGATGCCGGCGTCAAGGCGATCGTGCATCCCGGCGGTTCGGTGCGCGACGAGATCGTCACCGAGGCCGCAGCGAAGGCGGGCGTGACGCTCTACCTCACCGGCGCGCGCCACTTCGCCCACTAGGGCTCAGCGGCCAGTCAGCTCGTCGAGCGTGAATTCCATTTCTGCCGGTTCGTGCACGCGGACCCGCTCTCCATCGAGCGCCGCGACCGGCCGATAGATTTCGCCGTCGAGACCGTAGGCGAGAAATCGGTCTTGAGGCGGCACGTCGGGATCGACGATCCAATAGTTCGCAATTCCCGCCTTCGCGTACTCGTGCAGCTTCATGACGTGGTCCGTCCCGCGCGAGCCCGGTGACACGATCTCGACGACGAGCACAACCTCCGCCGCCGGGACCCGCGCTGGGCGCTGTGCGAACACGCGATCTCGAACCACGACGATGTCGGGATCGCGGACACTCGGCGGAAACGATGTGTTCGTGATCACCTCTATCTCAGGTAAGGCCTCGAAACCATGCGGAGATGATCCTCGAGCAAGCGGGTGAGCCGTTTGGAAATGCGCTGATGCCATAGCAACGGACGCGGCGACATGGTGAGTGTTCCCTCACTGAGTTCCCACCGTCGCGTCGGGTCGAGTTCAAGCGCATCCCACTGCTCCAGGCTCAGCAGACCACGCGGCAGATGGGAAAGCTCCGACACGTCGCACCTCCTCCCGAGGGGACTCGGGTGGTTGCAGATTACGCCGGCAGGCGATTGCGTCCGACTCTTCCGCAGTCCACCGACAACCAACCCAGACGTCTGCTCGGCAGGCAGCAGTAGCGTGGAGTGGTGACCCCACCTAACGACCTTCCGCGGACCCTGCGCGAGCTGCGCGCGTCCGGACATCGCGAGCGCGGCGTCAAGCAAGAGATCCGCGAGAACCTGCTGGCCGCACTGGCCGAGGGCCGCGACGTCTGGTCAGGCATTTTCGGCTTCGACGACACCGTGTTGCCCCAGCTCGAACGCGCGCTGATCGCCGGGCACGACTTCGTGCTGCTGGGCGAGCGGGGACAAGGCAAGACCCGTCTGCTGCGGTCGCTGGAAGGCCTGCTCGACGAGTGGACCCCGGTGATCGCCGGCGCGGAATTGGCCGAGCACCCGTACAGTCCGATCACGCCGGAATCGATTCGCCGGGCCGCCGACTCCGGCGACGACCTGCCGATCGCGTGGCGGCACCGCAGCGAGCGCTACACCGAGAAGCTCGCCACCCCGGACACCAGCGTGGCCGACCTCGTCGGCGACATCGACCCGATCAAGGTCGCAGAGGGCCGCAGCCTCGGCGATCCGGAGACCATCGCCTACGGCCTGATCCCGCGGGCGCATCGCGGGATCGTCGCCGTCAACGAACTGCCGGACCTCGCCGAGCGGATTCAGGTCGCGATGCTGAATGTGATGGAGGAGCGCGACATTCAGGTTCGCGGCTACACATTGCGGCTGCCGCTCGACGTGCTCGTCGTCGCGAGCGCGAACCCGGAGGACTACACCAACCGCGGCCGCATCATCACGCCGTTGAAGGATCGGTTCGGCGCCGAAATCCGCACCCACTACCCGTACGAACTGGACGCCGAGGTCGGGGTGATCAGCCAGGAGGCTCACCTGTCCTCGGACGTACCGGTCTACCTGCTGCAGATCCTTGCCCGGTTCGCTCGGTATCTGCGCGAGTCGCGGTCGATCGACCAGCGGTCCGGCGTGTCGGCGCGGTTCGCGATCGCTGCGGCCGAAACCATCGCCGCCTCTGCGCGCCACCGCGCCGCCATCCTCGGCGAGGCTGAGGCGGTCGCTCGGGTCGTCGACCTCGGCACCGTGATCGACGTACTGCGCGGCAAGCTGGAGTTCGAGTCCGGCGAGGAGGGTCGCGAGCAGTCGGTGCTCGAGCATCTGCTGCGCCGGGCCACCGCCGACACGGCACAGAAGCTGCTCGGCGGCATCGACGTCGGGCCGATCGTCGCGGCGGTCGAGCATGGGTCGCCGGTCACCACCGGTGAACGAGTCGCAGCCAGAGAGGTGCTCGCCGCGCTGCCGGAAGTCCCGGCGGTCGCGGAGATTCAGCGGCGGCTGGGCGCCAAATCGGACGGACAGCGTGCTGCCGCAGTCGAATTGGCGTTGGAGGCGCTGTATCTCGCCAAGCGGATCGACAAGGTCACCGGCGAGGGGGAGACGGTGTATGGCTAAACGTGGGCGTGGGCGCGGGCGCTCCTCGCTGTACTCCGCCTACACCGGCGGCCCGGATCCGTTGGCGCCGCCGGTCGACCTGCGCGACGCGCTCGAGCAGATCGGCCGCGACGTGATGGACGGCACGTCGCCGCGTCGCGCGCTCTCGGAGCTACTGCGCCGCGGCACCAAGGACATGCGCGGCGCCGACAGGCTGGCCGCCGAGGCGAACCGCAAGCGTCGAGAGTTGTTGACCCGCAACAATCTTGACGGCACGCTGCAGGAAGTCAAGCGACTGCTCGACGAGGCGGTGCTGGCCGAGCGCAAGGAGCTGGCTCGCGCCCTCGACGACGACGCGCGGTTCTCCGAGATGCAGCTGGAAAATCTGCCGCCCTCGCCCGCGAAGGCCGTGCAGGAGTTGGCCGACTATCAGTGGCGCAGCGGCGAGGCACGCGAAAAGTACGAGCAGATCAAGGATTTGCTCGGTCGCGAGATGCTCGATCAGCGGTTCGCCGGCATGAAGGAGGCGCTGGAGAACGCCACCGACGAAGACCGCCAGCGCGTGAACCAGATGCTCGACGACCTCAACGACTTGTTGGACAAGCACGCCCGCGGCGAGGACACGCAGCAGGACTTCGAGAACTTCATGGACAAGCACGGCGAGTTCTTTCCAGAGAACCCCCGCAACGTCGACGAACTGCTCGACTCACTGGCCAAGCGCGCGGCCGCCGCCCAGCGATTCCGCAACAGCCTGTCGGCCGAGCAACGTGCCGAGCTGGATGCGTTGGCGCAGCAGGCTTTTGGCTCGCCCTCGCTCATGCAGGCGCTGAACCGGCTCGACTCGCATTTGCAGGCCGCGCGACCCGGCGAGGACTGGACGGGGTCGTCGCGGTTCTCCGGCGACGACCCGCTGGGCATGGGTGAAGGCACCCAAGCGTTGGCCGACATCGCCGAGCTCGAGCAGCTGGCCGAGCAGCTGTCGCAGAGCTACGCCGGCGCGACGATGGAGGACGTCGACCTTGACATGCTGGCCCGTCAGCTCGACGACGACGCCGCCGTCGACGCGCAGACGCTGGCGGAGCTGGAACGCGCGCTGCTGAACCAAGGCTTTCTGGACCGCGGCTCCGACGGCCAGTGGCGGCTGTCGCCAAAAGCCATGCGACAGTTGGGCCAAGCGGCGTTGCGCGATGTCGCCGAAAGGTTGTCGGGACGTCACGGCGAACGTGAGACGCAGCGTGCCGGCGCGGCAGGGGAGCTGACCGGTGCGACGCTCCCGTGGCAGTTCGGCGCGACCGAGCCGTGGAACGTCACCCGCACGCTGACCAACGCCGTGCTGCGCCGGGCCGGCAGCGGCGAGCGCGGCGAGCCGATCCGGATCACCGTTGACGACGTCGAAGTGTCCGAAACCGAAACGCGCACCGAGGCCGCGGTCGCATTGCTCGTCGACACGTCGTTCTCAATGGTGATGGAGAATCGTTGGCTGCCGATGAAGCGGACCGCGCTCGCGCTGAATCACCTTGTCAGTACACGGTTTAGGTCCGATGCACTGCAGATCATCGCATTCGGTCGCTACGCGCGGACCATGACCGCCGCCGAGTTGACGGGCCTCGAAGGCGTCTACGAGCAGGGCACCAATCTGCATCACGCGCTGGCGTTGGCGGGCAGGCACCTGCGTCGGCATCCGAGCGCGCAGCCCGTCGTGCTCGTCGTCACCGACGGTGAGCCCACCGCCCATCTCGAGGGCGGCTTCGGCAGCCAGGACGAGCCGGCGCAAGTGTTTTTCGATTACCCGCCGCACCCGCGCACCATCGCGCACACTGTGCGCGGCTTCGACGACATGGCCCGGCTGGGCGCACAGGTGACGATCTTCCGGCTCGGCAACGATCCGGGTCTGGCGCGGTTCATCGACCAGGTGGCGCGACGGGTGCAGGGCCGCGTCGTGGTGCCCGACCTCGACGGGCTGGGCGCGGCGGTCGTCGGCGACTATCTGCGATCCCGCCGCCGCTAAGGCGATTTCGGTGCGTTAACCGGCGCTGAGCGCACGTAAACGCACCGAAATCGCACTCAGGCGGCCGGGCGTTTGCGGTGCTTGCGCTTGATGCCGACCTTGCCCCACAGCGAGAACCCCTTGACGACGATATGGGGAGCGCCCGGCATTCCCTGGCCCGCGCCAGTGTGGTCGAACGTGCCCATCACCCCGACACCGCGCACGTCGACGTTGACCTCCGGCGGCACCAGAATCGTCTGCCCGCCCATGATCGAGTACGACTTGATCTCCACGTCCGGCGAGGTGAAGTCCGCATACCGCAGGTCGATCACGCCGCCGCCCCACAGCGCGAACGTCGTCAGCCGCCCCGGCACGTTCCAGCGGCCGCGGCGCTCGAATCCGCTCATGATCGCCAGCAGGATCGTCGACGGCGCCGGCCGGCACGCACTCCGCCGAGGCGGACGCATCGCCGCGCCGGGCAGATCAGAGCTGAGCCGGTCCAGCTCGTCGTAGGTCTGGGCGGCGTAGACCCGGTTCAACCGCTCTTCGTATTCGCTCATCGGCAGCCGGCCCTGGGCGGCGGCGTCGGTCAGCAACTGCGCAACCTGGATGCGGTCGGTGTCGGCCGCCCGCGCGTCGGCGCTTCGCTGCGGCAGATTGCTGGTCATCAATGTCGAGCCTACGACGTCGCCGTGGCGATGCCCAGGAAACCATCAAGATCGGCGAAGGTAATCCTCGAACCTAGTGACACCGACGCGGTTGCCGGGGGCCAGGTTTGCGCCGTCACGGAAACCGCGGGCGATCTTTCCTGGTAGGGGCACTGCGACGACGGCACGGCGGCTACCTCGCCATGAGCGGTAGGCGTGTGCGAGGTCGGCATGGTCGCGGATCTCCGGTCCGCCGATGTCAGGAACCCGTCCCGCGGGACCGGCCGCAGCTAATTCGACCAGGCGAGCCGCGACATCGCGGGTGTCGACCGGCTGAAAGCGCGCCCCGCGCAGGGCCAACAGCACGGGAAGCAGCCGCTGCACCGAGAAGATCTGCGCGATCAGGTCGTGGAACTGGGTTGCCCGCAACACCGTGTGCCCGACGGGCGACTCGGCCATCAACTGCTCAGCACGCAGCTTGGTCTCGTAGTACGGCAGCGGGATGCGGTCGATGCCGACGATCGAGATGTAGACGACGTGGCCGACTCCGGCTCGCTGCGCGGCGGCAAGCAGGTTGGCGGTCGCGGTGACGTCTTTGCCGCCGGTCGGCTGGGTGGCGCAGTGCACGATCACGTCGGCACCGGCGACTGCGTCGTCGATGTCCGCTCCGGACTCGAGATCGCAGCGACGCCAGTGCACGTCGCCTTCAGCCTTTTCGTTGCGGCTCGTGGCGTATAGGTCATGTCCGGCCGCGGCCGCCAGTACCTCACGTCCCAGCGTGCCGGTGGCTCCGGTGACGAGCATGCGTGCCATGCGACCATTCTTCAATGGCGGGGCAACTCACCGTGATGACGCTGAACATCTGGAACATCCACCGCTGGGAGGAGCGGCGCGAGGCCGTCGTCGCATGGATCAACGAGATCCGCCCAGACCTTGTCGCGCTGCAAGAGGTGGTCCGGCTGGAGCGACTGTGCCAGGCCTCGTGGATTGCCGAACGGACCGGCATGGCAGCGGTTTTCGGTGCTGCGGCGTCTTACGACGCGGCCGAGTTCGGCAACGCGGTGCTGAGCCGGTACCCCGTGCTGGGGTCGCGGTCGCGGGGCCTTTACGCAGGGTCCGGTAACGACGTCCCGCGCGTGGTCGTGTCGGCAGACGTCGACGTCGACGGTCGGCGGGTGTCGTGTGCGTCGACGCACCTGTCGTACCGGTTCGACGACGGGTGGGTGCGCGAACGGCAGGTCCAGGAAATCGCCGAGTTCGTCAGCAAGCACCCAGCCGATTTTCCGCCGATCGTGTGCGGTGATTTCAACGCCCCGCCCGACTCGACGGAGGTGCGGTTCCTCAAGGGCCTGCACGCGATCGATGGCCGCAGCTTCCACCTGTGGGACGCATTCGAGCTCGTCCACCCCGGCGAGTTCGGCTCCACGTGGAGCAGCGCGAACCCGTTCGCGGCCGCCGACCGCAATCCCGACCGGCGCATCGACTACGTCTTCGTCGGAATGCGAGACGACGACGACGCCGGGCGCGTTTTGGACGCAAGAGTGGTGTGCGATCAGCCGCGGGTGGGGGCGTGGCCGAGCGACCACTTCGGTGTGGCCGCCGTACTGTCGTGCCCGGCGCGCTAGCCGGTCACGCGATCGGATCGAAGCGAAGGACGGGAAGGTTCCCGCCAGCCCCTCAATCCTTGTGAGCGGATAGCAGCCACGCCGCCAACGACTTTCGGCCGCCCGGTTCGTCTCTCAGTTCGACATTGCGCATGGTCGCGGAGCTCTTCGGGATGTTCGCGTGGATGCGCGCCGGCGTGATCTCGTCGACCGTCCAGTACTTCGACACCACGTCGCGGAGCTCGTCGGCGGTTACGGGGTTGGCCGGGCCGTCGGGCATGCCCGCCCTGTCGAAGACCAACGCGAAGTACGACGCGCCCGGGGCGGCGGCACGGATGATCGAGCGTTGGTATCCCTCGCGTGCCTCAACCGGGATCGAGTGAAACAGAGTGCTGTCGACGATCGTGCCGAACCTGCCGTCGTAGCCGCCGAATTCGCTGATGTCGGCCACCTCGAAGGTCGCGTTCGTCAGGCCACGCTTGGCTGCCTCGGCGCGGGCCAGCTTGATCGCGGTCGGCGAAAGGTCCAGTCCCACAGTGGTGTAACCCAGCTCAGCCAATCGCAGCGAGACGGCCGCTTCACCGCAGCCGACGTCGAGCACGTCACCGTGAAACTTGCCTTGCTCGATCAGCGCCGCGAGTTCCGGCTGCGGCTCGTCGATGCTCCAGGGTGGGCGGGCACCGAAACCCAGCTCCTGGGCCTCACCGCGGTACGCCGATTCGAATTGGAAATCTTCTGCAGTAGTCATGAACCATGAATATCAATCTTGTTGATATATGTCAATATGGTTGATATGCACGAGGGTGAAGACCAGCCGCTGGGGTATCTGATGTACCGGGTGATGTCCGCGTTGCGGCCCGCGGTCGCTGCGGAGTTGCGGCCGCTGGGACTGGGGCTGCCCGAGTTCGTCTGCCTGCGGATCCTGTCACTGATGCCCGGCAGGTCCAACGCTGAGCTGGCCCGCGACACCAACGTGTCACCCCAGGCGATGAACAACGTGCTGCGCGGCCTGCAAGAACGGGGCGTGGTGACGCGGCCCGACTCGGTGGCCTCAGGCCGTGCGCTGCCTGCCGAGTTGACGGCGAAGGGCAGGACGTTGTTGAAGCGCGCCGAATTGGCGGTGCACACAGCAGATGAGCGCGTGCTGGCCAACCTCACCCGCGCCGAGCAGCGTCAGCTGCGACGCCTCCTGGCCGCCGCAGGCTCCTAGCGCCCAACTAGGCCCAGCGCGGCGGCCGCTTCTCCAGGAACGCCAGCATCCCCTCGCGCGCTTCGTCGGAAGCGAACAGCCGCGCGGACAGCGCGCCGAGCGCGTCGGCACGCTGGTCGAACCCGTCAAGAATGGCCGCCGTCGACAACGCCTTCGACTCGCGCAAACCCTGCGGCGAGCCCTTCCCGAGCTCGGCGGTGATCTGCGCGACGGTCGTGTCCACGTCGTCAGTCGCGACCGTCACCAACCCGATGCGCTCGGCCTCGTCGGCGCCGAACTTCTCGCCGGTCAAAAAGTAGCGCCCGACGGACCGCGGAGTCATTTTCGGCAGCAGGGTCAGCGTGATGATCGCCGGCGCGACGCCAATGCGCACTTCGGTGAGTGCGAACGTGCTGTTGCGTCCGGCGACCACGATGTCGCAGGCGCCGACGAGCCCGAACCCGCCGGCCCGCACGTGCCCGTCGATGGCGCCGACCACCGGCAACGGCAATTCGAGAATCGCCCGCAAGAGTTCGGTCGCCTCGCGCGTGCGGTCATCAGGGCTGCTACCGGATGCCTCGCTGAGATCAGCTCCGGCACAAAACGTTCCACCTGTGTGGCCCAGCACCACCGCGCGCACCTTCGGATCGGCCGCCGCGTCGCGCAGCGCCCGGTGCAGCTGTTCGACCAGCGCCGACGACAGCGCGTTGCGATTGCGCGGCGAGTTCAACGTCACCCGCGCGGTGGCGCCGTCGACCGCGTAGTCGACCAGCGTGTCCATCAGTACGAACGCGGAAGGCCGAGTGATGTCTGCGCGACGAAGTTCAGCACCATCTCTCGGCTCACCGGAGCGATGCGGGCCAGCCGCGACGCGGTGATCGCCGCCGCGATGCCGTACTCCTTCGTCAACCCGTTGCCGCCCAACGATTGAACGGCTTGGTCGACGGCGCGCGCGGAGGCCTCGCCTGCCGCATATTTGGCGATGTTGGCTGCCTCGGCCGCGCCCGCGTCGTCGCCGGCGTCGTAGAGCGTCGCCGCCTTCTGCGTCATCAGCTTCGCCAGCTCGACCTCGATGTAGTTCTGCGCCAACGGATGTGACAGCCCTTGGTGCGCGCCGATCGGCGTCTTCCACACCTGCCGCGTTTTGACGTAGTCGACGGCCTTGTTGATCGCGAACCGTCCCATGCCCACTGCGCTGGCCGCGCCCATAATCCGCTCCGGGTTCAGCCCGGCGAACAGCTGAGCGATCGCCGCGTCCTCCGAACCGACCAGCGCGTCGGAGGGCAGCCGGACATTGTCGATGAATACCTGAAACTGACGCTCGGGGCTGATCAACTCCATTTCGATTGGCGTGTAAGTGAATCCGGGGGTATCGGTTGGCACGATGAACAATGCCGGACGCAGGTTGCCGGTCTTGGCTTCCTCCGTGCGGGCGACCACGAGCACGGCCTGAGCCTGGTCGACACCGGAGATGTAGACCTTCTGGCCGTTGAGAATCCAGTCGGCGCCGTCTCGGCGCGCAGTGGTGGTGATGCGGTGCGAGTTCGACCCGGCATCGGGCTCGGTAATCGCGAAGGCCATCGTGATGGAGCCGTCGGCGATTCCCGGCAGCCACCGCTTCTTCTGTTCCTCGGTGCCGAACTTGCTGATGATCGTGCCGTTGATTGCGGGCGACACGACCATCAGCAGCAGGGCACAGCCCTGCGCGGCCATCTCCTCCATCACCAGCGACAGCGCGTACATGCCGGCCCCGCCGCCGCCGTACTCCTCGGGCAGGTTCACCCCGAGAAAGCCGAGTTTGCCTGCCTCCGACCATAATTCGTCGGTGTGCTCGTGTGCGCGGGCCTTGCGCAGGTAGTACTCACTGCCGTAGTTGGCAGCCCAGGCCGCCACCGACTTGCGGAGGGCCTGACGCTCCTCGCTCTCGATGAAGCTGGTGTCGGTCATGCTTGATCCCCTTCTGATTGCGGCGCTTCCACTCTTGCCAGCACAGCGCCCACTTCG
>DASRFZ010000201.1:0-9820 GCA_035651275.1 Mycobacterium sp.
GCCACCGGCGACAACGGTGGGCTGCAATGCAAGGGCGGCGAAGACTGGTCGACACCGCCTGGCGCCTCCGACGTCGGCTTGGACGCATTGTCGTCGATACCGGAGATGACGGCCGTCGGCGGCACGACATTGTCGACCGATACCAGCGGAGTGTGGCTGGGCGAGCAGGCCTGGTTCAATCCGCCGCTGTCGATCGGCAGCAGTGGCGGGGTGTCGGCGCTGTATCCACGTCCGGACTGGCAGCACAGCGTCTCGTCGAACCGCGATTCCTCGCACAGGTTGTCACCGGACGTCGCCGCCACCGCTGACCCGTTGACCGGATTGCGCATCGTGTTCGGGCACCAAATTCTGGTGGGCGGCGGCACTTCTCAGGCCGCACCCATCTGGGCCGCGCTGACGACATTGATGAATCAGTACCTCGTCGCCGAGGGCGGCCGTCCGCTGTCGATGCTGAATTCGCTGCTGTACCGGATCGCGTCGGGCGCCCCGCGGCCGGCGTTCCGCGACATCAGCCTCGGAGGGAACGCGGTCGACGTCGCTGTTCCCGGCTACGACCTCATCACCGGGCTCGGTACGCCCAACATCGACAACCTGGCGCGCAACCTGCTCGACATCCAGAGGTCGCGGTGACGGCGGGCACGTCGACGACGCGGTGCCGGGTTTGCGAAACCGACGTCCCCGCCGGGACTTTCTGCGGGTACTGCGGCGCGCATCTCTCGCCCAAGCGCGGCGACGGGCCGGCATGGTTGCGGCTGAGGGCCTTTGGGGCCGCGCCTCGCGAACACATGTTGCGTCCTTCTGTCGCCAGTTCGCTTTTCCCGCACTTGCAGCATCGATCGCGTACGCCTTTTCGGATCGCGCTCGCCCTGCTGTTGCTTGCGTTGGTTCTGTTCGCAGTGCTGCGCTGGCAGCCGCCGCTCATCGCGATCAGCGCGCTCGGCCTGCCGCTGCTGTTCGTGTTCTACCTTCGAGAGTCCGACGCCTACGTCGACCTGCCACGCGGGTCGTTGATTCTGACGGCCGTCACCGCGGCGGGGTTCGGTACCGGGTGGGCATGGGCGACGGGCGCGATCATCGCGCGCAGCTACGACGTCGCGTTCGGGGCGGGGTTCGAATACAAGCGACCGCTCTGGGAGGGCCTCGCCATCCCTGTCCTCGGCGCACTTCTGATGCTCGCGCCCACGGCGCTGGCCCGGCTCTCGCGCGTCGGTACGCGTGAATCGCTTGACGGTTTCTTGTTCGGCACCGTCGCCGCGATGTGCTTCACGGCCGCGGCGACGGTGACCTGGTTGGCTCCGCAGTTCGAAACCGGGATGATGGCCGACGACCGGCCGATCGGTGTGCTGATGGCCGAGGCCGGGATTCGCGGGGTCGCCATGTCGCTGACCGCTGCGGCGGCCGGGGGGATGGTCGGGGCCGCGCTGTGGTTCGCCCGGCCCGATCGCGAGCATCAACATCCCGGCCAGTGGTTGGCGAACCCGGCGTTCGCGGTGCCCGTCGTGCTGCTCGCCTACGCCGCGTTGGGCCTGGTCGACGTGGTGCAGTCGGCGCAATACCTGCAGCTGGTGTTCCACCTCGTCGTCGCCGCGCTGATGACGTTCGCGCTACGACTCGTGCTGCACATGGCGCTGCTGCGTGAGCCGCACGACCCGATCACAAACGAGCCGGTGGCGTGCTCGGAGTGCGGCACCGTCGGCCCGCACATGGCCTTCTGCCCGAACTGCGGGATCGCCAGCCGCGCGTCGTCACGCTCGTCGCGGGCCGCGCGCAAAAATGACCGGCCCGCGCGGCAGACGTCGCACCCGCGGCTGCTGTTGCAGCTGGGCGTGGGCGCGGCGGTGCTGATCGTCGCGGCCGGGGCCGCGGTGAAGCTGCTGACGCCTCCCACCCAGCGCTACGTCTGCCCTCCCGACTGCGGGCAACCGCCGATGGGAAAGCCCGTCGACCGGCTGCCCCGGTTCACGCCCGCAGGCGCTGAATTCTCGGTCGCCTACCCCGGCGAGGGCACCGCATACCGGGTCACGATGCAGCCCGACGGCGTGACGGCCGACTACACCGGTGGTGACGGCGGCACCATGCAGCTGTTCGGTCAGCCCGCGGCGGGCCGGTCCCCAACGGACATCGCGAAATCGTTGATGAACGAGGCCTACCCGGACGCGGTGACGGACTACACGATCCCCAATGCGATGGTCGGCTATCAGCTCGGCTACGGCGAGGTCGCCGACGTCTACCCGCAGGACTCCGCGGGCACGTTCACGCGGCTGCGGGTGCTGGTGATGGTCTCGGTGAAGAACGACTTCGCGCTGATCGCCGCGGCGATGGGTCCGTACCACCGGTTCACGCCTACCTTCGGCACGGGTCAGCCGTCGGGCGCGAACTTCGAGCTCGCGCTGGACATGGCCAAGTACGTCAACAGCTTCATGTGGCGGGGCGACCCGGCGCGGTGAGCCGCGGCGCCAGCCGGTCCGCTGTGACGTCGACGCCGGCGTCCAGGTCGCCGATCAGCGCCTCGGCGTAGGCGACGAGCCCGTCGGCGTCGATGCCGTAGGGCGTGGGGCCTGCCAAGCGCAAACGGGCCGCAGCGCGGTCGAGCAGTGCTGCCGCGCCTTTGACGTTGCCGCGCTGGACGTGGGTGATGCCGACCGCGAGCTGCGCCAGGCCCTGCCAGAGCTCTCGCTCGTCGGCGGGGCCGTTCTTCCACGCCGCCTCCAGCACCTCGTGCGCGTTGAACGCAAGGCCTTCGTCGAGCAATTCCTGTGCGTAACTGAGGGATTCGGCGGGCGGCAGGTCGAGATCGTCGGGAATCCGCGGCACGCCCTCGGTGCCGCGGGCGAGCGGCCGGCCCAGCGCGTCACGCGGCCGAGCATTGCGCGCGGTCCCCGACTCGTCACGGTCACGCATGGTGCCCATTCTCGCCTTGCGGTTTCGGTGCGCAAACCGGCGCTGAGCGCACGCAAACGCACCGAAATCTTGTGATCCGTGGGGCTTAGGGGAATTGTGGGTTACGACGTCCCGGCCGAAGTCGACGCGGTGTTTGGAGGCATGTCGTGGCAGAAAAGACCAGTGCAGCCAAAGGGGGTGGTGCCGCGCCGGTCGCGGACACTCCTGCGGCCATCCGCAATGTGGTCCTGGTCGGACCGTCGGGGGCCGGAAAGACCACTCTCGTCGAGGCGCTTCTCGTCGCTTCCGGGGTGATTCCGCGGGCCGGCACAGTCGTCGACGGCTCCACCGTGTGCGACTACGACGACGCCGAGATCCGCCAGCAACGCTCCGTCGGGCTGGCGCTGGCATCGCTGGTGCACGACGGCGTCAAAGTCAACCTGATCGATACCCCCGGCTACGCGGACTTCGTCGGCGAGTTGCGCGCGGGCCTGCGCGCCGCGGACTGCGCGCTGTTCGTGATCGCTGCCAACGAGGGCGTCGACGAACCCACGAAGTCGCTGTGGCAGGAATGCGACCAGGTCGGCATGCCGCGCGCAGTGGTGATCACCAAGCTCGACCATGCCCGCGCCAACTATGACAATGCCCTGTCGGCAGCGCGAGATGCATTCGGCGACAAGGTGTTACCGCTGTACCTGCCCGCCGGTGACGGGCTGATCGGGCTGCTGTCCCAAAAGCAGTTCGTGTACTCGGGCGGCAAACGCAGCGCACAAGATCCGGATGCCGCCTACGCCGGCCAGATCGAGGAACGTCGCGGCACGCTGATCGAGGGCATCATCGAGGAGTCCGAGGACGAGTCGCTGATGGAGCGTTATCTGGGCGGCGAGGAGATCGACCAGGACGGGCTGATCGAGGACTTGGAGAAGGCGGTCGCCCGCGGCTCGTTCTTCCCGGTGATTCCGGTGTGCAGCACGACGGGTGTTGGGGCGCTCGAGCTTCTGGAGGTGGCGACGAGCGGTTTCCCGTCGCCGCTCGAGCATCCGCTGCCGGAGGTGTTCACGCCGCAGGGTGCCACGCATTCGCAACTGACCTGCGACCCCAAAGGTCCGCTGCTGGCCGAGGTGGTCAAGACGACGTCGGACCCGTACGTCGGCCGGGTCAGCGTGGTTCGCGTCTTCTCCGGCACGATCCGGCCGGACGCGACCGTCCATGTGTCGGGCCACTTCTCGTCCTTTTTCGGGGCGAACGGCCATGTCGACCACGACGAGGACGAGCGCATCGGCCCGCTGTCGTTTCCGTTAGGCAAGCAGCAGCGGCCGGCACCGGTAGTCATCGCCGGTGACGTCTGCGCGATCGGGCGGCTCACCCGCGCCGAAACCGGAGATACATTGTCGGACAAGGCAGAACCGCTGGTGCTCAAGCCGTGGTCGATGCCCGAACCCCTGCTGCCGGTTGCGGTGCAGGCGCATGCGAAAACCGATGAGGACAAACTGTCGGTCGGCTTGCAGCGGTTGGCCGCCGAAGACCCGACCCTGCGCATCGAGCAGAATCAAGAGACGCACCAGATTGTGCTGTGGTGCATGGGTGAAGCGCATGCGGGCGTCATCCTCGACGGGCTGGCCAACCGATTCGGCGTCACCGTCGATACCGTCGAGCTGCGGGTGCCGCTGCGAGAAACGTTCGGCGGCAAGACAAAAGGCCACGGCCGGCACGTCAAGCAGTCCGGCGGCCACGGTCAGTACGGCGTGTGCGACATCGAAGTCGAGCCACTGCCGGAGGGCTCCGGATTCGAGTTCGTCGACAAAGTCGTCGGCGGCGCGGTGCCGAGGCAGTTCATCCCCAGCGTCGAGAAGGGCGTGCGCGCGCAGATGGAAAAGGGGGTGGCGGCCGGCTATCCGCTGGTCGACATCCGGGTGACGCTGCTCGACGGGAAAGCGCACAGCGTCGACTCGTCCGACATGGCGTTCCAGATGGCCGGAGCCCTGGCGCTGCGCGAGGCCGCGGCGGCCGCCAAGATCAACCTGCTAGAACCCGTCGACACAGTGTCGGTGGTGGTGCCCGACGACCTCGTCGGCGCCGTGATGAGCGACCTGTCCGGTCGGCGGGGACGGCTGCTGGGCACCGATCAGGTCGGCGAGGGCCGCACGATGATCAAGGCCGAGGTGCCCGAGGTCGAGCTCACCCGCTACGCGATCGACTTGCGGTCGCTGTCGCACGGCGCGGGATCGTTCACGCGGTCGTTCACCCGCTACGAGGCGATGCCGGAGCACGCGGCGGCGAAGGTCAAAGCGTCTGCGTGACGCCGGCCGCCAACTTTTCGATGTTCGCGGTGGCGGCCTCAAGCGCGCTGTTCAGCAGTCCGAGTGCTCGTTCCAACACCCGGGGATTATCGGGCATCGGCCGATTGAGCCGGCCGACGACGTCGAGCCGGCACGTGCTCAACCACGTCGCCAGCTCGGGATCCGCGAGCCAGCGCATCTGATTTCTGTTGTCGGCGGCGGAAATACGCAGCCAGTCGAGGTCGGTGCTGGGATGCGGTATCGGCGTGCATAATTCGTTCTTCGTCTGCTCGTCGGATTGCGTCGCGTCGACGTGCGCGATCAGCGCGGCGCTGAAGACCTGTTGGCAACCCCGCACGCTCTGCAGGGTGATCCGGTCGCCGTCGAAGACGGCCGTGGCTGGCCGTTGCTCGGCTCCGTCGGCCGTGCAGTCGATGTGCAATATCGAAGCGTCCGTGGGGATTTCGCCGTGCTCAAGCAATATCTTGCCCGGTTCGATCGATGTGACGTGCCCCAGCCGCACCACATCGGTGATGCGGCGCAACTGGTCGAGCTCGGCCGTCGTCACGGTCGCGCAGCGATACATTGTGGGCCGAACGGTCGGGTCGACGCGCAGCAGGCTGCCCGCCGTTTCCAGCCGATCGAAGAGGTCCTCCACGGAGGTCGCCAGCGTCATCGCCTCGATGCGTGCCTTGATCGCATTGCGGGTTATCCGGGCGAATGCCGGGCCCGGCTGCAGCTGCGTCCGGTCCAGCAGCCACGCTTCCCGCGGCTTGATCCAGGTGATTCTGTCCGGCGAAAAGCCTTGGCGCAGAAGCCACAAGCACGTGTCCATTCCGGTCTTGCCCGCCCCGACCACCACGAACCTGCTGAAGCCGTATACCTGCTTCGGCAGGTCGTTGGGCGGCACGCAGATGACTTCCGGATCAACTGCATACTGGGGTGGCCGCATCGAGGGCACCACGGTAAGCATGTATGTCGCATCGACGGCGGCGCGGCTCGTCGTGACGGTGTAGTCCTCGCCTGCGGCGGTGCTGAAGCAGCCGTCGCCGTGGTACTCGCTCATCGGGAAGTACGACACGCGACCGCTGGGAAGCAACTGCTGGTGCATCACCTGGTCGTAGTAGGAGCACACCTCGTGCCCGCTGGCGAGCTCGAAAAGACCTTCGTTCCATCCGACCGCGTCGACGGCGCCGCTGCCCAAATCGCGGGAGTTGACGCCGTAGAACGCCGACGGCTGGTGCAGGCGGACGAACGGATAGGCCGTGATCCAATGGCCGCCGGGCTGATGCCCGCGGTCGACCAGGACGACGCTCGCATCTGTCTCGGACACCAGCGTGTCGGCGAACGCCATTCCCATGGCGCCCGCACCGACCACGAGATAGTCCGCGTCCAGATGTCGCATTGGAGCGGACCATAGCAATCGAGAGCCCCGATGCGGTCAAATGGGCCATGGCTTCCGTCACCCCGTTCCGCATTGCAGTCCCCGACGACGACCTCGACGACCTGAAGCAGCGACTGGCGCGCACCCGATGGGCAGAGCGTGAGTGCGTCGACGACTGGAGCCAGGGCATCCCGCTGGACTACACCCGCGAGCTGGCGAGCTATTGGGCCAACAGCTACGACTGGCGCGCTCGGGAAGCCCTGCTGAACCGGTTCGATCACTTCACGACGGAGATTGACGGGCTCGACATCCATTTCATCCACCAGCGCTCCCCGCACAGCGACGCCTTCCCGCTCGTCATCACTCATGGTTGGCCCGGCTCAATTGTGGAGTTCCACAAGGTGATTGAGCCGCTCAACGACGCCGGGTTTCACGTCGTGTGCCCATCGCTGCCCGGCTACGGGTTCTCCGGGAAACCGGCGAAGACCGGATGGGGCGTCGGCAAGGTCGCCGAGGCGTGGGAGACGCTGATGACGCGGCTGGGCTACGACCGCTACGGCGCGCAGGGCGGCGATTGGGGCGCGGCGGTCACGACGACGATCGGGCGCAACGCCGCCGAGAACCACTGCGTGGCGATCCACTTGAACATGCCGCTGGGCTTTCCTCCTGCGGGACTGAAGGATCCGTCACCGGAAGAGAAGGCGGCTCTCGCGGCCGGAGCGCACTACCAGCAGTGGGACTCCGGCTATTCCAAGCAGCAGTCCACGCGTCCGCAGACGTTGGGCTACGGCTTGGTCGACTCCCCGGTCGGCCAGCTTGCGTGGATCGTCGAGAAGTTCTGGGCATGGACTGATTGCGACGGCAACCCCGAGAACGTCTTGACCAAAGACGAAATGCTCGACAACGTGATGATGTACTGGGCCACCGCGTCAGCGGCGTCGTCGGCGCGGATGTACTGGGAGAGCTTCCGCTACTTCGGCAGCTCCGGCCGGGTCGAATTGCCCACGGGCGTCGCGTCTTTCCCGAAGGAAGTTCTTCGCGCACCGCGCAGCTGGTGCGAGCCGACCTACAACATCACCCATTGGACGAGCATGCCGCGCGGCGGCCACTTCGCCGCGTTCGAGCAACCGGACCTGTTCGTCGAGGACGTGCGCAAGTTCTTCGCGACCGTGCGGTGAACGTTCGACCCACCGTCACTTCGCATTGATCAGCTTGGCCACGGCGCGCATGCCGCTGCGACTGACCGCATGACGCAGCCTGTCGATCCGAGGCCGAACGGTCGGCAGCGGTGTCCCGAACCGCGGAAACAGCGACAGCGCATTGGTGCGGTCAATAGCTGCGCGACCGTCTGCCTCGAGGCCGCCGTACGTTTCCAACCCGGCGGCGAACAGCTTCGACACCGCCGGCGGCGCGAACGGAAAGTCGGACCCGAAGGTGACGTGACCGGGTTTGGCGAACGCGAGCAGCGTGGGCAGGGCCGCGGCGCTCGACGACAGCGCAGTGTCGAAATAGAAGCTCGCGAAGTCGTCGAGCGAGTCGGCCGGGCTGCGTCCGGTGTCGCCGGTGATGGCGACGGCCATGCGATGGCTCGCGTAGGGAACGAACCCGCCGGCATGGCTGAGGATGAACTTGATATCCGGATACTTGCGGCGAATACCGTTGCGCACCAGTAGGTATGCTGCTCGGGTGGTGTCCAGTAGAAAATCGGCCGCGAACGGAGCGACACCGGGCACGCTAGGGCCTGGCAGATGGGCGGGGTGGATGAAGACCACCGCGGACCGGTCGTTCAGCGCCGCCCACAACGCATCCTGGCCCTCCTCCCCGAGGTATAAGCCGGCATTGTTGGCCAGCAACACCACGCCGTCGGCCTTGAGCTCGTCGAGAGCGCGGACCGCCTCTGTGACGCTCGCGTCAATGTGCGGCATCGGGACGGTAGCGAAGAAGCCTAACCGGTCACGTTGGGCGGCAACGACTTCAGCGCCATAATCGTTGAGGTCACGTGCCAGCGCTGCGGCGCCAGCGGCTTCGGCCAGGAACGTGGTTCCCGGCGTCGACACCGAGAGAACGGCAGCTACGACGCCGAGTTCGGCCATCAGGTGCAACGACGCGTCGGCACTCCAGTCCGGCAGCGCCCGACCGCCTGCTTCAACGATTCCAGCATGCTGCAATGCTTTCCGATAGAACGGCGGAATCATGTGGTGGTGGGTATCGATGCGCGTCATGGCCGTCCTCAGTCGTCGGGGATGCCCGCGCCGGCCAGCGTCGGCACGCTGTCCTCGCGGTGTGCCAGCGAGTGGGCGGCGGTTTTGAATTGGGCAAGTTTGTCGACGACGGACTGGCCGGCGGGTGTGTGGCCCCAGATACTGATGCCTTGATAGGTCGTGGGCTCCCACGTCTTCTCGTCGACCACGATGGGATTCCACCCCACTTCCCACTCGAAACCTGACGGTGTCACGGCGTAGTAGGACAGCTCCCGGTCATTGGTGTGCTGGCCGACCCCCAAGGCCATGCGGAACCCGAGCTCCTTCACCCGCTGATAGGACGAGGTCATGTCATCAAGATCCGCGACCTGGATGTTGAGGTGCTGGATGCGGGTGCGGATCGGGTTGATGGGCAAGGCGGTGGTCATGGCGCGAAAGCCACTTCACCGGAAAGGAACTCGACGACGAGGCGATTGAACAGTTCGGCGCGCTCCCACTGCATCCAGTGTCCGGTGTGTGAGGTCATCACCAGCTCGGCGTTGGGCATCGTGTTCAGCAGCATCGGTCCGCCCTCGGGCCGGTTGACCTTGTCGTCGCGACCCCAGAGCACCAATGTCGGCGTCTGCAGATTATTGAGCCGAGAGTCCCGGGTGAGGTCCATGCGCCACAGGGTCCGCAGCGCCATCGGTCCGGACGGGCGTCGCAGCGGTGGGTTCGTGACTACTCCGGGATCGATCGAGGCCGCGTAGCGCAGGTCGATCACCTCGTCGGGAACCGAGTCCCCTTCGTACACAAGGTAATTGCGGATGAAGGCCGCTAGCTTGTCGCGGCTGGGGCCGTCGCCGCCGTAATAGGACAGAAGACTCTTCAGACCCTGGGTCGGCAGAGAGCGCGTCGTGCCTATGCCGCCGGGACCCATCAGCACGAGCTTGGGTACCCGATGCGGCGTGTCCAGCGCCAGCCGCAGCGCGGCCGCGCCGCCGTACGAGTTCCCGACCAGATCGGCGGTGTCGATGCCGAGTTCGTCGAGCAGCTCCGCGGATCATGTCGGCGAGGTAGCCGAAGGGATCATCCGC
>DASRFZ010000202.1:0-17413 GCA_035651275.1 Mycobacterium sp.
GTTCGGTGCCGAGGACCTGTCGCTGACCTTCACGATCGGCCGCCGCCAAGTGGTCAAGGCCGATGCGCAGTCGCACCGCATCCAGGTGACCACCGACGACGGCGTCATCATGGACTTCCCGTGCAGCTACGGCGAAGCCGACAAGCCGCGCAACATCACGCGCAGCGGCATCCACGTGGTCAGCGAAAAGTACGCCGACTTCTACATGTCCAACCCGGCCGCCGGCTACAGCGACGTGCACGAGCGTTACGCCGTGCGGATCTCCAACAACGGCGAGTTCATCCACGCCAACCCGGCAAGCGCTGGCGCACAAGGCAATACGAACGTCACCAACGGCTGCATCAACCTGTCGACCGGCGACGCCCAGCAGTACTTCAACAGCGCCATCTACGGCGACCCCGTCGAGGTCACCGGTACGTCGATTCAGCTGTCGTACGCCGACGGCGACATCTGGGACTGGGCCGTCGACTGGGACACCTGGAAGGCCATGTCGGCGTTGACCCCTTCGCAGCAGCCGGGCATTCCCACGTCGGCGCCGGCGACACCCACCGACGCGCCGACGCTGTCGGGCACCCCGACGACTACTCGCCCTGGCGGTTGAACCGCGACGCGGTCGCTTGGTCGCGCGGGCGGATCACCACCAAGTCCAGGTTGACGTGCGACGGGCGTGACGCGACGAACCCGATCACCTCGGCGACGTCGGTTGCGACCAGCGGTGTGATGCCCTTGTAGACAGCGTTGGCGCGGTCCTCGTCGCCGTCGAAGCGCACCAGCGAGAACTCCGTCTCCACCGCACCAGGCGCAATCTCGGTGAGCCGCACCGGCTTTCCCAGCAGCTCGCCGCGCAGCGTGCGATGCAACGCCCCTTGAGCGTGCTTGGCGGCGGTGTAGCCGGCGCCGCCGTCGTAGGTCTCCATCGCCGCGACGGACGTGACCGTGACGATCAGCCCGTCTCCGGACGCGATGAGTTTCGGCAGCAGCGCGCGAGTCATCCGCAGCGTGCCCAGCACGTTCGTCTCCCACATCCAGCGCCAGTGCTCGAGATCGCTGTCGGCGACCGGCGCCAGGCCTCGGGCCCCGCCGGCGTTGTTGACCAGCACGTCGACCCGGTCCAACCGGGCAGCGACCGCGTCGACCGCGCCGTCGTCGGTGACGTCGGCCACAATCGCGGTTCCGTCGATCTCGTCGGCCAGTGCCTGGATGCGGTCAGCGCGCCTGGCCACCGCGACGACGTGAAAGCCTTGAGCTGCAAGGGTTTTGGCGGTCGCTTCGCCGATGCCGGAGCTGGCGCCGGTGACGACGGCGACGCGTTGCCCTTTGTTCGTCATGACTGTCCAACTTAAAGCGTGTCGAACCGCGCGGCGTGGGCCGGTCGTGGAGCCGTGCTAAGTTCTGACCGTGTTCTTCACCTGCAGCTGTTGTCGCCCCGGCATTCGCCGCGGCTGACCTTGCGTCGGTCGCGGCCCGGGTCCCGCCAACCGACTGCTGAAGGACACCCCCAATGCGATCCACCACTCTTCTGACCCGCCACCACATCGTCGCGCCTGTGCTCGGGCTGCCCGACGCGGCCGGGGCCTCAGTGTTCGGCGCCGCGCGCACACGCGGGCCGATTGCCCGCGACACGATCGCCCAAGTCACGTCGTTGTCGATCGCAACGGTCAACCGTCAGGTCACGGCCCTGCTTGACGCCGGGCTGCTGCGGGAGCGTCCGGATCTCGCCGCGGCTGGTGCGATCGGACGGCCGCGCGTGCCCGTCGAGGTCAACCACGACCCATACCTCACCCTCGGACTGCACATCGGCGCCCGCACCACCAGCATCGTGGCCACCGACCTGTTCGGTCGCACGCTCGACGTGGTCGAGACGCCGACGCCACAGACCGGCCAGGACGCGGCACTGGCAGCGTTGGCCAGCAGTGCACGACGGTATCTGGGCCGCTGGCGTCGGCGGCGCCCGCTGTGGGTGGGCGTCGCGATCGGCGGCGTCGTCGACAGTGCGACCGGCACCGTCGACCATCCGCGGCTTGGTTGGACGAACGCGCCCGTCGGGCCGGTGCTTGCCGAGACGCTCGGACTGCCGGCGTCGGTGGCCGTGCACGTGGACGCGATGGCAGGCGCCGAGCTGCTGCTCGGTATGAGGCGCTTCTCGGCGCAGGCATCGACGAGCCTGTATGTGTACGCCCGCGAGACGGTCGGCTACGCGCTGGTGATCGGCGGCCGCGTGCACAGCCCCGCGACGGGCCCCGGCAGCATCGCGGCGCTGCCCGCGTATTCGGAGCTGCTGGGCGGCTCGGGACGGCTGGAGTCCACCGTCAGCGACGAAGCCGTCCTCAGTGCGGCGCGCCGGCTCGGAATCGCGGCCCAGCCGACCATGCCGGTCGTGCTGAGGGCAGCCCGCACCGGAAGCGAGCCGGCGCGCGAACTGCTCGCCGAACGGGCGCGGGTGCTCGGCTCCGCGGTCGCGTTACTGCGCGACATGCTGAACCCTGACGAACTCGTGGTCGGCGGGCAGGCGTTCACCGAATACCCCGAGGGCGTCGCGCACGTCGAGGCCGCGTATGCCGAGACTTCGACGCTGCCGCTGCGCGACATCCGGGTCACGGCGTTCGGGAATCGAGTCCAGGAGGCCGGCGCGGGCGTCGTCTCGCTCGGCGGGCTGTACGCCGATCCGGTCGGCGCGATGCGGCGCGCGTTCCGGCGTGCGGCGTCGGCCTGAGCGCCGTGAAGCCCGCGCCGCGGAGCGTGCCGCGGGAATAGATTCGGCCCTTGGTCAGGTAGACATGCCATGTGAGCGCTTTGCCCGGCCGCGTCGCGGTGATGTCCGTGCACACCTCACCGCTGGCCCAGCCGGGCACCGGCGATGCGGGCGGGATGAACGTCTACGTGCTGCAATCCGCGCTCACGATGGCCGAGCGCGGCGTCGAGGTCGAGATCTTCACCCGGGCGACGTCGTCGGCCGATCCGCCGATCGTGCGCGTCGCGCCCGGCGTCCTGGTGCGCAACGTCGTCGCCGGACCGTTCGAGGGCCTCGACAAACACGACCTGCCGACGCAGCTGTGTGCGTTCACCGCCGGCGTGCTGCGCGCGGGCGCCACCCACGAACCTGGGTACTACGACATCGTGCACTCCCACTACTGGCTGTCCGGGCAAGTCGGTTGGCTGGCGCGCGACCGCTGGGCGGTGCCGCTGGTTCACACCGCGCACACGCTCGCCGCGGTGAAGAACGCCGCGCTCGCCGACGGTGACGCCCCGGAGCCGCCGATGCGCGCGGTCGGCGAACAACAGGTGGTCGACGAGGCGGACCGACTGATCGTCAACACCGAAGACGAAGCGCGGCAACTCATTTCGAACCACCACGCCGACCCGGCCCGCATCGACGTCGTACATCCGGGCGTCGACCTCGATGTGTTCACGCCCGGTGACAGGACGGCCGCGCGCGCTGCGTTGAGATTGGGCGCCGACGAACAGGTCGTTGCGTTCGTCGGGCGGATCCAACCGCTGAAGGCGCCCGACATCCTGCTGCGCGCCGCCGCGAAGCTCGTCGACCGCTATCCGCGGCTGCGGGTACTGGTCGCGGGCGGCCCCTCGGGCTCCGGGCTGCAAGCACCCGACACGCTGGTTCGGTTGGCGGCCGAGCTCGGGATTACCGCGCGGGTGACGTTCCTGCCACCGCAGTCGCGCGCCGAGTTGGTGACGGTGTACCGGGCCGCGGATCTTGTTGCGGTGCCGAGCTATTCGGAGTCGTTCGGCCTTGTCGCGCTCGAAGCGCAGGCGTGCGGAACGCCCGTGGTGGCCGCCGCGGTGGGCGGATTGCCGGTGGCGGTGCGCGACGGCGTCAGTGGCGCACTGGTGGCAAGCCACGACGTCAACGACTGGGCCGAGACGGTCGCTGCGATGCTCGAGCGCGGGGGATCGGAGATGACGCGAGCGGCAATTGCCCACGCGGCGACGTTCTCGTGGGATCGCACCGTCGACGCGCTGCTGGGTGCCTACGGCCGGGCGATTGTCGACTACCGCGAGGGACGTCAGCGCAGCCCGGTTGTCGCGCTCGCGTCGCGGCGCAACGGGCGGCCGTGGAGCAGGAAGCGGCTGCGGGCGTGACGCCCGTCGAGAAGATTATCGAGGACGCGCTCGACGAGCGGTCGCTGGCGTACAGCCACCACGAGGGCGCACACGGCGGGCCGCCGGGGATCGTCGTCGAACTGCCCGGTGAGCGGAAGCTGAAGACCAACACGATCCTGAGTGTCGGCGCGCACTCGGTGCGGGTCGAGGCGTTCGTCTGCCGCCAGCCCGACGAGAACCACGAAGAGGTGTACGGGTTCCTGCTCAAGCGCAACCGCAGGCTCTACGGCGTCGCGTACACGCTCGACAACGTCGGCGACATCTACCTCGTCGGCCGGATGGCACTGGAATCGGTGACCGCTGACGAGATCGACCGGGTGCTCGGGCAGGTGCTGCAAGCCGTCGACGAGGATTTCAACACGCTTCTGGAGTTGGGGTTCGCGACCTCGATCCGCCGGGAGTGGGCATGGCGGGTGTCACGGGGCGAGTCGCTGAAAAACCTGCAGGCGTTCACGCATCTGATAGATGAAGAAGACGCGTGAGAGACTCTCCGGCATGGGAGATGTCGGCACGCTTGTGCTGCTGCGCCACGGCGAAAGCGAATGGAACGCGCTGAACCTGTTCACCGGTTGGGTGGACGTCGACCTGACGGAGAAGGGCCGGGCTGAGGCTGTCCGCGGCGGCGAGCTGATGCTCGACCATGACCTTCTGCCCGACGTCCTCTACACGTCGCTGCTGCGACGAGCGATCACCACCGCGAACTTGGCGCTGGATACCGCGGACCGGCTGTGGATTCCGGTCAAACGCAGCTGGCGGCTGAACGAGCGTCACTACGGCGCGCTGCAGGGCCTCGACAAGGCCGAGACCAAGGCGCGCTACGGCGACGAGCAGTTCATGGCGTGGCGGCGCAGCTACGACACGCCTCCGCCGCCGATCGAACGCGGCAGCAAGTTCAGCCAGGACGCCGACCCGCGCTACGCGAACATCAACGGCGGCCCGCTGACCGAATGCCTGGCCGACGTGGTCGCGCGGTTCCTGCCCTACTACACCGACGTGATCGTGCCGGACCTGCGGCTGGGCAAGACCGTGCTGATCGTCGCGCACGGGAATTCGCTGCGCGCGCTGGTGAAATACCTCGACGACATGTCCGACGACGACGTCGTCGGGCTCAACATCCCGACCGGCATCCCGCTGCGCTACGACCTCGACGAGAATCTGCGCCCGCTGCACCCCGGCGGCGCGTACCTCGACCCGGAGGCGGCGGCCGCGGGTGCGGCCGCAGTGGCAAGCCAGGGCGCCAAGTAGCCGATTACGTGCGCATTTCCGCCGCGCCACACCCAGCGGCGCCTGCGGCGAACACTGGGTAAACACCAGCCGAACACATTCGCCAGCGGCTGTGATCTGTCCCGAAATGGCCGCACGCTGCTGGGGTGACGTTCACCAAATGCGTACGATTTGCCCGTGACTGTGGCGTCTGCGGCCATCCTGGCCGCGGCATCGGCGCTGCTGGCGCTGGCGATCGGAATCGCGATCGGCGTCGGCGTGGTGCCGCGGATCGCCGCACGCAACCGCCGGGTCTCCGTCGAGCAGGCCGGGCTGACCGTGTCGCAGATGTTGCAGGGCATCATCGCGCTTGCTCCCAGCGGCATCGCGGTCGTGGACAACCACCGCGACGTCGTCTTCATGAACCCGCGGGCGCAGGTCCTCGGACTGGTGCGTGACCGGCTTCTCGACGAACGGGCGTGGAACGCCGCGCGGCGAACGCTGGCCGGCGGCGAGGACGTCGAATTCGACCTGTCGCCCGGCCCGTCGGTGTCGGGGCGTTCCGGGTTGTCCGTGCGCGGCCGGGTTCGGCTTCTCACCGAGGAAGACCGCCGGTTTGCGGTGATCTACGTCTTCGACGACTCCGAGGTCGCGCGGATGGAGGCAACGCGCCGCGACTTCGTCGCCAACGTCAGCCACGAGCTCAAGACGCCGGTCGGAGCGATGGCCTTGTTGGCTGAGGCGCTGCTGGAGTCGGCCGAGGATCCCGAAACCGTCACGCGTTTCGGCGAAAAGATGCATCTGGAATCTCAGCGGTTGGCGAACATGGTCAATGAGCTGATCGAATTGTCCCGGCTACAGGGCGCCGAGCGGCTGCCCGAACTTGAAGCGGTTGACGTGGATACCGTTGTCGCCGAGGCACTTTCGCGCTCGAAGGTGGCCGCGGACAACGCCGACATCGCGATCACCGCCGATGCCCCCAGCGGCTTCAAGGTGCTCGGCGACCAGGGGCTGCTGGTGACGGCGCTGGCCAATCTCGTCAGCAACGCGATCGCCTACTCGCCGTCCGGCTCCCCGGTGTCGATCAGTCGCCGCCGCAGGGGCGGTGACGTCGAAATCGCCGTCACAGACCGGGGTATCGGCATCGCGCGCGAACACCAGGAGCGGGTGTTCGAACGGTTCTTCCGGGTCGACAAGGCGCGGTCACGGGCGACCGGCGGCACCGGACTGGGGCTGGCGATCGTCAAGCACATCGCCGCGAATCACAACGGGACCATCAGGCTGTGGAGTCAGCCGGGAACGGGATCGACCTTCACGCTGTCGATCCCGGCGTATGAAGTAGGAGAGGAAGTAGGACCGTGACCAGTGTGCTGATTGTTGAGGACGAGGAGTCGCTGGCCGATCCGCTGGCATTCCTGCTGCGCAAGGAGGGATTTGAGGCGACGGTGGTCTCCGACGGGCCCGCCGCGCTCGCCGAATTCGACCGGGCCGGTGCCGACATCGTGCTGCTGGACCTGATGCTGCCGGGGATGAGCGGCACCGACGTGTGCAAGCAGCTTCGGGCGAAATCCAGTGTGCCGGTGATCATGGTGACGGCCCGCGACAGCGAGATCGACAAGGTCGTCGGGCTGGAACTCGGCGCCGACGACTACGTCACCAAGCCGTACTCCGCGCGCGAGTTGATCGCCCGCATTCGCGCGGTGCTGCGCCGCGGCGCCGACACCGACGACCTCGGTGGCCCCGACGGCGTGCTCGAGTCGGGTCCGGTGCGCATGGACGTCGAACGTCACGTCGTGTCGGTCAATGGTCAGCCGATCACGTTGCCGCTCAAGGAGTTTGATCTTCTCGAGTACCTGATGCGCAACAGCGGCCGAGTGCTCACCCGCGGCCAGCTGATAGACCGCGTCTGGGGCGCCGACTACGTCGGCGACACCAAGACTCTGGACGTGCATGTCAAACGCCTACGCTCCAAGATCGAGGCCGACCCGGGCAACCCGGTGCACCTGGTCACGGTCCGCGGCCTCGGCTACAAACTCGAGGCCTAACCCGTGCGCCGAGATTTACGTTATGCAGAAGAAATGCGAGTAGACATCTGCAAAACGTGAATTTCGGTGACAGCCAAGGCCATTGCCACATACATCTCAGGCGACGTCTTTGCAGAGCAGGAAGGCCAGCACCGCGCTGACGAACGCCTCGCGCTGCTCGATCATCGCCCAGTGACCGCAATTCGGGAACACGTGCAGTTCGGCATTGGGGATCGTGCGCATCGGGATCAGTGCCATGTCCAGCGGGCTCACCCTGTCGTCACGGCCCCACGTGATCAGTGTGGGCGCCTTGATGCGATGCATCATCGCCCACGGTTGCAGTCCTTCTGAGGCCGCCGTGGCCTGAACCATCTGTGCGAGTGCGGCTTTCCCGTACATCCGGCGGGCATTTGCGAGGGTCTCGGGATCCGTTGCCTGCGACCAGCGTTCGTCGATCAGCTCGTCGGTCACCAGGGCCGGGTCGTAGACCATCGAGTACAGCCACTGGGCCAGCCGCTCACGGGTCGGGTCCTCGGTGAACTCCTGCAGCAGCCTGATGCCCTCAGAAGGGCCGGGGCTGAAGACGTTTCGGCCGATGCCGCCTATGGTGACCAGCCGCCGGACCTTGTCGGGCCGGGCGATCGCATAGTTGATCGCGACGCCGCCACCCATCGAGTTGCCGACGATGTCAACGCTGTCCAGATGAAGGCCTTCGACGAACCGCGCAACCGCGTCCTGCGCGGTGACCATCGGGTGACCGCCGAAATCGTCGCTGATGCCGAACCCGGGGAATTCCAGGATCAAGCAGCGGAAGAACTCAGCGAATTCGCTTAGGACACCACGGAAGTTGTGCCAGCCGGTCACACCAGGTCCCGACCCGTGCAGCATGAGCAGCGGCGGCCCGTCGCCGGCTTCGTGGTAGCGCAGGACGCCGGCGTCAGTAGCCAGCTCGCGCAGCGTGCCGGGAAAACAAAGCTCCAGGGTCATGTGTGCGTCCCCCCGTCGATGCGGATCTCAGTACCAGTGATGAACGCACCGTCGTCGGACACCAGCATGGCGACCACACCGGCGACGACCGCGGGATCGGCCATCGGAGCACCACTCTCCAAGGAGCTCGTCGCGGGCAGGATCGGAGACAGTTTGGCCAACAGCGACCAGTCGGTATCTGCTGGAAGGTATCCGCCTGTGGCATCGGTGATTCCGGACTTGATGCTGCCCGGCGCGACGCAGACCGCACGCAGTCCGCGCTTGCCGTACTCGAGCGCGATGGCGTGAGTGAACGACTGGATGCCGCCCTTGCTGGCGGCGTAGGCGGCCATGTAAGGGTGCGCGAATGCGGCCGACGTCGAGCTGAAGTTCACCACCGTGCTGCTGGGGTTGGCCAGCAACGCCGGAAGTGCTTCGCGCACAACCAGAAACGTTCCGGTGAGGTTGACGCCGATGATCTGGTTCCACGCCGCGAGACTCATCTCGTGCGTGTGCGCTGCACGCAGTATGCCCGCGGCGTTGACCAGGGAATCCAGGCCGCCGAGGGTGTCGACCGCGGACCGGACACCGTCGGCTACCGATGCCTCGTCGCCGACGTTCATGGTCAACGTGCTCAGCCGCGCGTCCGAGCCCGCTTCTGCGGCCTGCGCGCGGGTCTTCTCCAAACCTTCCTCGGAGATGTCGGCGCCCACCACCGCGGCGCCCTCGGCCAGCAGGCGCAACGCGGTGGCCTGCCCGATTCCAGATGCTGCACCGGTGACGAGGATCCGGTGGCCGTCGAGTCTATTCATCGTCCGTCCTTATCAGGTCGAATTCATTGGCCCATAACGTGTTTCACGGTGGGTCCAGCGGTCCAGCCCCCGTCGACTGCGATCTCCGCGCCCGTGGTGTAGGCCGCATCATCAGACAGCAGATAGCTCACGGCACCCGCGATTTCTTCGGGAAGGCCCACCCGGCCCATAGGTGTATTCGGGTAGTTGCCGTCGCCGACTTGGATGCCGACCTGTTCCGTCATCGGGGTGAAGGTCATGCCGGGATGCACCGAGTTGACCCGGATGCGGTCGCCGGCCAGCTCGACCGCGGCGACTTTGGTCAGCCCGCGCACGCCCCATTTCGAGGCGCCGTACCCGGCCGTGAGCGCGAGGCCGAAAAGCCCTGCGGCGGAAGAGATGTTGACAATCGAGCCGCCGCCCTCCGCGCGCATCGGCGCGATCACGGCTTGGATGCCGTTGAACACGCCGACGAGGTTCACCTCGAGGACCGCCCGGAAGTGGTCGACGGGTTCATGCTCGACGAACTGTCCGGTCGACACGCCGGCATTGTTGACCAGCCCGTCGATGCGACCGAACTCGGAGATGGTGAAGTCCACCGCCTGCCTCCATTGCGCGGGATCGCTGACGTCCAAATGCACGTAGCGAGCGGATTCACCGAGTTGGCCGGCAAGCTGCTTGCCGTCGTCGTCGAGCAGGTCGGCGATCACCGCCCTGCCGCCCCTGTCGACGATGCGCATGCCGAATGCGGCGCCGAGTCCTCGTGCGCCGCCGGTGACGATGACGACCTTGTCCGCGAGTTGACCCGAATTCGACGTCATCTGACCAATTTCGCACAGCGCCGCTTCGCTCGATAGGAGGACTCCCGCCCAGCGGGACGACACCCACCAGCGGCCTCCCGGCAGCCCTAGCATCACTGATCATGAATCGGCTATCGAGTGCGGATGCGGCGTTCTGGTATGCCGAATCACCCAGTTGGCATATGCATATCGGGGGCGTGGCAATCTACGACCCCTCCGACGCCGCGGATTTCAGCTTCGAGTCGGTCAGAGATCTTGTCGCGGCCCGCTTGCCCGAGATGCCGCAGCTGCGGTGGCGGATTCAGGGCGCCCCACTCGGATTGGACCGGCCGTGGTTCGTAGAGGACGACACTCTTGACATCGATTTCCACGTCCGACGCATCGCGGTCCCGCCGCCGGGTGGGCGCCGCGAATTCGACGAACTGGCGGGTCGGCTGATGTCGTACAAGCTGGACCGGTCCCGACCTCTGTGGGAGCTGTGGTTCATCGAGGGCCTCGAGAACGGCCGGGTGGCCCTGGTGACGAAGATGCATCACGCCGTCATCGACGGGGTGTCCGGCGCCGGGCTCGGTGAGATTCTGCTGGACTCCACGCCCGAGCCCAGGCCACCGTCCACGGACGTCGATCGCTCGCTCGTCGGCGTCGGTATTCCACGGTTGGAGCTGCGGCTGTTGGGCGGGTTGGTCAACGGGGCCAAGACGCCGTACCGCATCGTGCGGATGCTCGAACAGACTGTGCGCCAACAACTTGCTGTGCGGGGGATCGCGTACAAGGCGCCGGGATACACGGACGCGCCCAAGACGCGTTTCAACGTGCCGATCTCGCCGAACCGGCGGGTCTGTGGAGCAAGTGTGCCGCTCGACCGCGTGAAGGCGGTCAAACGGGCCTACGGCGTGAAGGTCAACGACGTCGTGCTGGCCTTGGTGTCCGGCGCGATGCGCAAGTATCTACAGGACCGCGGTGAGCTGACCGAGAAGTCACTGATCTCGCAGGTTCCGGTGTCCACCCGCTCGGACAGCAGTGACATGGGCAACCAGGTCACCGCGATGTCGGTGGCGCTCGCCAGCGACATCACCGACCCGGCCGAGCGGATCAAGGTCATCTACGCCAACACGCAGGGCGCCAAGGAAATGGCGAAGGCGTTGACCGCCCACCAAATCATGGGGTTGACCGAGACGACGCCGCCCGGGCTAGTTTCGTTGGCGGCACGGGCCTACACCGCAAGCAGGCTCGGCGAACGGATGGCCCCGATGAACGTCATCGTCTCCAATGTTCCCGGACCCGACACCCCGCTCTATCTCAACGGGGCAGTCCTCGAACGGATGTTGCCTCTCGGTCCGTTGGTCCTGGACGTGGGACTCAACATCACGTGCTTCAGCTATCGCGGATCGATCGATTTCGGGTTCGTCACCACCTCCGAGATCGCAAACGACATCGACCAAATGGCAGACGCCATCGAGCCCGCTTTGCGGGAACTCGAGGCGGCCGCCGGCTTGGGTAAGCCACGGCGATCAGCCGTTCGATCGAGAGACAAGGAACGACGATGAGGCATCAAGTTCTGGACAATGTCATGCGGATCGCAGACGAGCTGCGCGACCAGGCTGAGGAAGCCGAGCGGATCGGTCGGCTGCCGGACGAGACTGCTAAGAAACTCAAGGCCGCTGGGCCGATCAAGTTGTTGCAGCCCAAGCGTTTTGGCGGGTTCGAGGCCCATCCCCGCCAGTTCGCCGAGACGGTGATGGCGGTGGCGGCCCTGGACGGCGCGGCGGGATGGGTCTGTGGTGTGGTCGGGGTGCATCCGTGGCAGTTGGCGTTCGCCGACCCGCGCGTGCAAGAGGAAGTGTGGGGCGCCGACGACAACACATGGATGGCATCGCCCTACGCGCCGACAGGGGTCGCGGTGCCGGTCGAGGGCGGCTACCGGTTCAACGGCCGTTGGCAGTTCAGTTCGGGCACCGACCATTGCGACTGGATCTTTTTGGGTGCGATGCTCGCCGACGCCGACGGCAATGTGGCTGCCCCGCCGACGATGTTGCACATGATCTTGCCGCGCGCCGACTACCAGATCGTCGAAGACTCGTGGAATGTGGTGGGGCTGAAAGGAACTGGCTCCAAGGACATCATCGTGCGCGACGCCTTCGTGCCCGACCATCGGGTGATGAACGGTGACCAGGTCATCGACGGCACCGCGCAGAAGCAGTCCGGGGTGGCCCAAACCCTGTACAACCTGCCGTGGTCGCACATGTTTCCGCTCGGCATCACTGCGGCGGTGATCGGTATCGCGGAGGGTGCGCTCAGCGCGCATCTGAACTATCAGCGGGACCGGGTCGGCGCGCAGGGCACGGCGGTCAAAGACGACCCCTACGTGCTGTACGCCGTCGGTGAGGCCGCCGCCGACATCAACGCCGCCCGCCAGGAGCTGCTGGCCACCACCGACGCGATGTTCGACATCGTCGACGCCGGGAAGCAGGTGTCGTTCGAGCAGCGCGCGACGGGTCGGCGCACCCAGGTACGCGCGGCGTGGCGCGCAGTGATGGCCGTCGACCAGATCTTCGCGCGCTCCGGCGGCAACGCGCTACGCATGGACAAACCGCTGCAACGGTTTTGGCGCGACGCGCACGCCGGGCTCAACCACGCCATTCACGTGCCCGGCACCGTCTATCACGCGTCCGCGGTCACTTCGTTAGGTCTCGACCCGGCCGAACCCCTGCGCAAAATGATCTGACCTGGGTTAGAGGGTCGAGTCCACCTCGAGGACGATCTTGCCGCGCACGTGGCCGCTCTCGAGGCGGCGATGCGCTTCTGGTGCTTGATCTAGTGGCAGGCTGTCGATTTGCGGCGCGCGAATCCTTCCTTTGGCCAGGGCTTCGACAAGCGCTGTGAGTTGACGCCCTTGATTGGCGTAGTTGGACATGGTCGGCACTATCGAAACGCCCCGCTCGGCAGCGCGTTCGGCATCAGGCATCTGCTCATCGGCGATCAACGTCGCGATCGGAGTGACGAGTCCGCCGCGCTCGACCATGTCGATCGAGTCAAGCAGCGTGCCTTGGCCGACCGTGTCGACGACGAGATCGACGCCGTCGGGCGCCCACTGGCGCACCTTGTCGAGCACACCGCCTTGGCGGTAGTCGATCGGCAGATCGGCACCGAGCTCGCGGACATAGTCGATGTTGGCGGGGCCGCACGTCGCGGCCACGTTCGCGCCCACCATCTTGGCGAGCTGGATTCCGTAGCTGCCCATGCCGCCGGCACCGCCGTTGATGAGTACCGTTGAACCTTCCTTGGTGCCGCCGACATCGAACAGCGCTTCCCAACAGGTGACCCCAGCGGTCGGCATCGCCGCCGCGTCGGTGAACCGGACCGAATCGGGCAGCTTCACTACCCGCTCGCGATCCGAAGCCACATATTGCGCATAGGTTCCGCGCTCGCCGCGGCCCATGTTGGACGCGGTGACGACACGATCGCCGACCGCGAGATCGGTTATGCCATCACCGATCTCAGCTACGACGCCAGCTGCGTCGAACCCGAGCACAAAGGGAAACTGGTATTCGAAGAACGGCGCGAGCCAACCTTTGCGCGTCTTCCAGTCGGCGGGATTCACTCCAGCGTAAGCGACTTGGACGATCACTCCGCCAGGTGCCGCGCGCGGCCGCTCGATGGCCGCCATGTGCAGCACTTCGGGGCCGCCGAACCGATCCAGCACCATTGCTTGCATGGCGGTCACCGTAAACTCCGCACACGTGATCTCGCTCGCGTCGTCCCGCTCACCGAGACGGAAGAATTTCGTTGAGCCCTAAGGCAAGCGCGTCAGGTGAGGATGACCGACGTGGTGATCGGACAGAAGGTGTTGACCAGAACCGGGTCCACGAGGAATTCGGGGTATTCGGGATCGAACCATCGGTCGACGTGAGCCCAATGATCGGGGTGAAACAGGTACGTACCGGTGAGGCCGTCCAGCTCGGCGTATTCCTGTTCCCAAACATGCGTCCAATGATGCAGTCCTCTTGCCGTGTCCTGAGACGACAGCGTCGAAAGCTGCCAGCGTTGAATTGTCTTGATATAGCTGGGCATAAGCGACGTTTCAGTACGAAACTGCTCGAGGCGGTCGCGCGTCGGCTCGATATTCGCGCAGAACAAGGCGACCCGGTAGATGGTGGGACTAGTGACGGCACCGCCTGAGAGGCCGCCTTCGTATCCAACCTCATTGAGCGCCGCTGCCGTGCTTTGGTCATTGAGCAACGCTTTCACTTGTTGACCTTGTTGGCTGTCGACGGCTTTTTGATAATCACCCCGACTCTCGAAGACCGTGCGGCACACCAAGTCTCCGCCGTTCAGCCTGAACGGGTCGGCGGGTGAGGGCATGGCCATCGTGGAGCGAACCCTCGGCAGCTCCTGCAGCAGCGCCTGAAGCTTGGCGGCGGTCGCGGTCCGGTCCGCGTCGTCGAGCGTCTGCGGAAAGGTGATGACCGACAGCCAGTTATACATTGACAAGCCCCGCGAGGTCATCGACATCGGCCATGATCGAGCGAGTCCGCGACACAATGAAATTCGGCACCTGGTCTCTCCACCAGTGCAGGACGGATGGATCGTTTCGACCGGCGAACTTGAACACCCACACCGCGTCAGCGTCCGGAACCGTCCAAACGAACAGTATGCGATCGGGATTGGGCTCGCCGTTGCGCATCCACTGCGCCGAGCCGACCATCCGAAAAGCGAGCGTCATGCCGCGCCTGGTCGCGCCGGGGACATAGTTTTTCATATACGCGTCGACAAAGGCCGGCCCCTGACCCGGCTTCACGGTTATGTCATCCACGATCCAAATCGGCTTGCTATTCGCTTGAATCTCATACCCGACAGACGGTGTCACGTGTCAGTCGGCGTGCCCGGCAAGGGTGACGATCGGGATGCGTCCGGCGCTGGCGCCGCCGTCGACCGCAATGTCGGCTCCGGTGATATAAGAGGCGCCGTCGGAGGCAAGAAACGCCACCACCGTGGCGACTTCCTCCGGTACGCCAACCCGATTGAGTGGCGCACCTGGATGCCCGCCGGGACCCCGCTGGACGTCGAGGTGGGAGATCATCGGGGTATCGATCATTCCAGGGTACACGGTGTTGACGCGAATCCCCAAGGGGCCCAACTCGATTGACGCAACCTTCGTTAACCCCCGAAGTCCCCACTTCGACGATCCGTATGCGCTGTAGCCGGCGAGTCCCTGTAGCGCCGCCTGAGAGGAGACGTTGACGATCGAGCCGCCACCGGCCGCTCTCATCGGCTCGACCACGGCCTTGATGCCCAGGAACGGACCAATCAGGTTGATCTGCAGCTGGCGCTCGAAATCGTCGAGGGATTGACCGAGAATTGGCGCGACATTACATATCGCCGCGTTGTTGACGAGGACGTCGAGGCGACCGAAGTCGGCGGTGGCGACGCCGACGGCGGCCGCCCAGTCGTCGGCGTTGCTGACGTCGTGGCGCACGAACCGCGCACTTTCACCGATCGACGCCGCGACATGCTGGCCTTCGCTTTCGAGCACGTCGGTGAGGACGACGCGGGCGCCGAGCGACGCGAACAGCCGGGCTTCCGCCGCGCCCTGGCCACGCGCGGCCCCCGTGATCAGAGCGACCTTTCCTGACAGATCCGCCAGCCGGTCGTCGGGCATCCTCAATCAGCTTTCATGTCAACGCCTTTGAGCAGAACTTCACTCATTCGGCGTGGGAACTCGACCATCATCGTGGTCGGCGCGATCGATCGCGGAAGCCGGACGTGTCGGCGGCGATGCTCGATCGCGTCCGCGATCGCCGTGGCGACGTCGGCTGGGTCCAGATCTTCACTGGGCAGCATGTGCAACTTCCCGAACCGTTCCACCGCGCGCCGCGCCGGCCCAAAGCTGTTGATGTTGTCGATCATGTCGGTCTTGACCGCTCCGATCTGAACCAGCGTGGTCCCGACTCCACTGCCGGCCAACTCCTGGCGGATCCCCGCGGTGAAGTGGCTCAAGCCGGCTTTCGACGTGCCGTACAGGGTGACGCCCGGGCTGATGCTCACCCCACCCATCGACGACACGTTGACGATGTGCCCGCGACCCCTGGCCACCATGCGCGGCATCAGCTGACGGCACAGTTCCAACGGCGCGCCGAGGTTGACCTGCAACAAATCGCGCACCTGCTGCGCGGAGGCGTCCGGAAACAGGCCGACGCAGTCCAAGCCCGCATTGTTGACCAGCACGTCGATCGGCCCGTCGGTCTCCACCCGATCGACCAGTGCCTCAACGGCTTCCGGATCGGTGAGGTCGGTCGGGTAGGCGGTGCCGTCGAGCTCCTTGGCGAGCACCTTGAGGGCGTCGGCGTTACGGGCAACCAGCGCGACGTCGGCACCGCGTTGGGCGAGCGCCTCGGCGATGCTGCGTCCCAGTCCGCGGCTGGCGCCGGTGATCAGGGCACGACTGTTCTTGAGCTTCACGGCAATTCCTTCCGATCCGACCGATTGTGGTCCTTCAGTGCTTCTCGCACCACAGCGCAGACGTCGGCGTTGGCCTGCTCGGCGGTAGGCACGTCGTCGGGCAGGTTGAAGAATCCGTGAAACATGCCGGCGTACCGGCGCACGGTGACCGGCACACCCGCGGCCTGCAGCCGCGCCGCGAAATCCTCGCCCTCGTCGCACAGCGGGTCAAGGTCGCCGGTGACGACGTGAGCCGGTGGCAACCCGGTGAGGTTCGCCAAGATCGGCGACGCCAGCACGTTCAGCCGGTCGCCGTCGGGCCCGAGATACTGCTCGGTGAACCAGCGCATGTGCTCCATCGTCAGGACACCGGGCGCTGACCTGGCGTGCGACGCCCGTGGTTTGCGACGCTGGTCGACTACCGGGTAAATCAGTACCTGAAATGCAATCGGCGGACCGCCGCGGTCGCGGGCGATGATCGGCACCACGGCCGCCAGGTTCCCGCCGGCGCTGTCGCCGGCGATCACGAGACGGCTTGTGTCACCGCCGAGTTCAGCTCCGTTTGCCGCCACCCACTCGGTTGCCGCCCACGCGTCATCGACAGCGGCGGGAAAGCGGTGTTCCGGGGCCAGGCGATAATCGACCGAAACAACAATCCCCCCAATACCATTCGCCAGACGTCGACAGCAGGCGTCGTGCGAGTCGAGATCGCACAAGACAAATCCGCCGCCGTGCAGATAGACGATGATTGGCACGCCCGACGGATCCGGCTCCAGCGGGTGGTAGATGCGCACGGGTATCTCGTCGCACCCGTCACGACCCGGGATCGTGCGGTTCTGGACTCGCGCCACGGGAACGTGCTTGGGGGGCTTCCGGCTGGTCTTCAGGCTGTCGCGTACTTCCTGCGCGTCGCCGGTACCGTCGAGCACTGACGCGAACGCTGCCGACATCCGTTCTGCGAGTCGGCGTTTGGTGGTCCCCACCGCTGTGTCGGGAGCCGTCATCGCACCGCGCCTTGGTCCAGCTTGCTGCGTACGATCTTGCCGGTCGCATTGCGCGGAAGGGCGTCGAG
>DASRFZ010000203.1:0-4071 GCA_035651275.1 Mycobacterium sp.
CACCTTGCGGTCGGTGTCGATGACGAACGTCGTCCGCTTCACCGGCATGAGCTTGCCGAGCAGACCCCGCTTGACGCCGAACGCCGACGCCACAGTCCCGTCCGCGTCCGACAGCACTGGGAAGTCGAAGCTGTGGTTGTCGGAGAAACTCGCCTGTTTGGCCACCGGGTCCGTGCTGATCCCCACGCGCGACGCGCCCACGTCGGCGAATTCCTTTGCGAGATCCCGAAAATGGCACGCCTCCCTGGTGCACCCCGGCGTTCCCGCGGCCGGATAGAAGAACACCACCACCGGTCCGTCGGCGAGGAACTCACTGAACTTGCGTTGCTTGCCTGTCTGATCAGGAAGTTCGAACTCGTCGACGAGGTCACCGCGTTTCATGGGTGTCTACGCTAGACCACGTGACTTCGACCGACGATCTCACCGTGACCACCGCTCTTCGCGCGAGCGGCTCGTCGCCGACCACCACGCGCGCCCAGTTCCGCGCGCTGGCGGCCGAGCATCGGTTCGTGCCCGTCACCCGCAAGGTCCTCGCCGACAGCGAGACTCCTCTGTCGGCGTATCGCAAACTGGCGGCGAACCGGCCCGGCACCTTCCTGCTCGAATCTGCCGAGTACGGCCGGTCGTGGTCGCGATGGTCGTTCATCGGCGTGGGCGCTCCGTCGGCGCTGACGGTGCATGAGGGCGAAGCCGCGTGGATCGGCGCCACGCCGCAGGACGCCCCGAGTGGCGGCGACCCGCTCGACGCCTTGCGCGCGACGATGGACCTGCTCGCCAGCGGGCCGCTGCACGGGCTGCCTCCGCTGTCGGGCGGCATGGTCGGCTTCTTCGCCTACGACCTGGTCCGCCGACTTGAGCGGCTACCCGAATTGGCGGTCGACGACCTGAAACTGCCGGACATGGTGCTGCTGTTGGCCAGCGACGTCGCGGCCGTCGACCACCACGAAGGCACGATCACGCTGGTCGCCAACGCCGTGAACTGGAACGGCACCGACGAGCGTGTCGACTGGGCCTACGACGACGCCGTGAAGCGGCTCGACGTGATGACCGAGGCACTGGGTCAGCCGCTGCCCTCGACGGTCGCCACGTTCGACCGACCGCAACCCATTCACAGGTCGCAACTCACGCTCGAGGAGTACTCCGCGATCGTCGAGCGCCTGGTCGGCGACATCGAGGCCGGCGAAGCCTTTCAGGTCGTGCCGTCGCAGCGGTTCGAGATGGACACCAACGTCGACCCGATTGACGTGTACCGCATGCTGCGCGTGTCCAATCCCAGCCCGTACATGTACCTGCTGCATATCCCGAAAAGCGATGGCAGCCTTGATTTTTCAATCGTGGGCTCCAGTCCGGAGGCGTTGGTCACAGTCAACGACGGCTGGGCTACCACGCACCCCATCGCCGGCACGCGCTGGCGCGGCGACACCGAAGAAGAAGACATCCTTTTGGAAAAGGATCTGCTCGCCGACGAAAAAGAGCGTGCTGAACATCTGATGCTGGTCGACCTCGGCCGCAACGACCTCGGCCGAGTCTGCATACCGGGCACGGTCCGCGTCGACGACTACAGCCACATCGAGCGCTACAGCCATGTGATGCATCTGGTGTCGACGGTGACCGGTCAGCTCGCGAACGGAAAGACCGCGCTCGACGCAGTCACCGCGTGCTTCCCCGCGGGCACGTTGTCGGGCGCGCCCAAAGTGCGGGCGATGGAGCTGATCGAGGAGGTCGAGAAGACACGGCGCGGCCTGTACGGCGGGGTCGTCGGCTACCTCGACTTCGCCGGCAACGCCGACTTCGCCATCGCCATCCGCACTGCACTCATGCGTGACGGCACCGCATACGTCCAGGCCGGAGGAGGCGTGGTCGCGGACTCCGACGGGGAATACGAGTACACGGAGGCGGCGAACAAGGCGAAGGCGGTGCTCAACGCGATCGCGGCCGCAGAAACGCTCAAATCGCCGTGACTCGGGTCGCGCAGCTGCTGCTGGTCCTGGCGGCGATCGGATTGTGGGGAGCGTCCCGGCTGACGTGGATCACGCTGACGTCGTTCGACGGCCTCGGACCGCCACGTACGACGGCGGTGTCGGGCGCATCGTGGTCCACAGCGCTGGTCCCTTTCGCCGTGTTATTGCTCGCCGGTGCGGTCGCCGCACTCGCGGTCCGCGGGTGGCCGCTGCGGTTGCTGGCGGTGCTCGTCGCGTTGGTGAGCGCCGGGGCCGCCTACCTCCCGATCACGTTGTGGACGACTCCCGACGTCGCTCCGCGCGCGGCTCATCTCGCGGACATTCCGGTGGTGTGGCTGGTCGGATGCTCGCGCGCGTACTGGGGCGCGGGGCTCGCACTGGCGTCCGCGGTCGCGACATTGGGGGCAGCAGTGCTGTTGATGCGCGTGGCAGTGAAGGGATCGTCGCGGACGCAGAAGTACTCGAGGCAGACACAGCAGCGCGCCGTCGACGACTCCGAGGCCACGGCGTCAGAGCGGACAATCTGGGATGCGCTCGACGAGGGCAGTGACCCGACCCGGGATCCGACTCGTGATTCGGGTACTGAGGGTCGGTGAGGGACGGCGTGCTCGCGACGGCTACCCTTTCGATGTTCGATCGGACGTCGGCTGGATAGCGGAGGAAGGAGCCGCCACGCCATGAGTTCGGCAAACGTGCTCGACTCCATTCTCGAGGGAGTTCGCGCCGATGTTGCCGCACGAGAGGCCGTGGTACCGCTAGCCGATCTGAAGGCTGCGGCCGAAGATGTTCCGCCGCCACTGAACGTCATGGCAGCATTGCGCGAACCGGGCATCGGCGTGATCGCAGAAGTGAAGCGCGCCAGCCCGTCACGCGGAAATTTGGCGTCGATCACTGATCCCGCAAAGCTGGCACGGGCATATGAAGAGGGCGGCGCGCGCATCATCAGTGTGCTCACCGAACAACGACGATTCCGTGGCTCACTCGACGATCTCGATGCGGTGCGCGCTGCAGTGTCAATCCCGGTGCTGCGCAAGGACTTTATCGTTCGGCCCTACCAGATCCACGAGGCACGCGCGCATGGCGCCGACATGCTGCTGTTGATTGTCGCAGCACTCGAACAACCGGCGCTCGTGGCAATGCTCGATCGAACCGAATCGTTGGGTATGACGGCTCTGGTCGAGGTGCATACCGAAGAAGAGGCCGACCGCGCCTTGCAGGCGGGCGCTCGCGTGATCGGCGTCAACGCCCGAAACCTCAAGACGCTGAAGGTGGATCGCGATTGCTTCGCGCGGATCGCGCCCGGGCTTCCGACGGACGTCATCCGTATCGCCGAGTCGGGGATACGTGGCACGGCGGATTTGCTTGCGTATGCCGGAGCGGGTGCCGACGCGGTGCTCGTCGGTGAAGGATTGGTGACAAGTGGTGACCCGCGTAGCGCGGTGGCGGACTTGGTGACGGCAGGTACGCACCCGTCGTGCCCAAAAACGGCACGTTAGGCGTGCAGAACGCAGAGCTTCCCCGGCCCAGCGCGGCCGTTGCGGAACCGACCAGTCACGATCCAGACTCCCACGGCCACTTCGGTATTTACGGTGGGCGGTTCGTCCCCGAGGCGCTGATGGCAGTCATCGAAGAGGTGACCGCCGCGTACGAGAAGGCCCGCGCGGACCAGGAATTCCTCGACACGCTCGACCGGCTGCAGACGCACTACAGCGGAAGGCCGTCGCCGCTCTACGAGGCCACTCGCCTGTCCGAACATGCCGGCGGGGCGACTATCTTCCTCAAGCGAGAAGACCTGAATCACACCGGCTCTCACAAGATCAACAACGTTCTGGGTCAAGCGCTTCTTGCCAAGCAGATGGGCAAGACGCGGGTGATCGCCGAGACTGGTGCGGGTCAGCACGGGGTCGCGACCGCGACGGCGTGCGCACTGCTCGGACTCGACTGCGTGATCTACATGGGGGAGGTCGACACCGCGCGGCAGGCGTTGAACGTCGCGCGGATGCGGCTTCTCGGTAGCGAGGTCATCTCGGTGACGTCCGGTTCTCGGACACTGAAGGACGCGATCAACGAGGCGTTCCGCGACTGGGTGACCAACGCGGACAACACCTAC
>DASRFZ010000204.1:0-16894 GCA_035651275.1 Mycobacterium sp.
CAATTCGGCGGATTCAGATGCAGAGTGGGCCACACCCACGGCGTCATCGCCGTCGAGCAGACGTCGATGCCCGCACGCAGGAAGCGCGACATCAGCGCGATGTTGTCGTCGGCGTGCGCGGCGGTCGGGCCGTAGTGCACCAGCGCGTCCGGCTGCAGGTCGATCAGCGCGTCGACGTCATCGGTGGCGGTGATGCCGAGTTTGCTTGAGAGCCCGCAGATCTCGCCGACATCGCGGCCCACCTTGTCGGGATTGCTGACGCCGACGCCGACGAGCTCGAACAGCGGGTGCTTGACGACTTCGGGGATCACCATCTTGCCGACAAATCCGGTACCCCACAGCACGATCCGCTTGGTCATCGCTTCACCTTAGGGAACCCACGGCTGCGCAAACAAAGAATTCCTTCCCAAGCAGCCGATACCATCGCACTCATGGGCGGCCCGACGGCCAAGTTCCAACGCGTGCTGGCGGACTACCGCTGGTATGTGTTGGGCGCGGCCGGTCTTGTCGCATTCGTGTTGGGCTACATCGGGTTGTGGCGTCTTTACGGGGAAGTGCGAAACCAGCCGTTCGATTGGACTGACCCGGCGTTCGGAAGCCTCAAACTGTTCCTGTTCAATCCGCCAGACGCGACGCGGCTGCCGTGGCAACTGGACGTCGCCCGCTTCCTGGCCCCGTTCGTCGCCGGGTACGCCGGGATCACCGCGCTGGGATTGTTGTTCCGCGATCGTGTACAACAGATGCGCATCCCATTGATGCGCAATCACGTCGTCGTGTGCGGCCTCGGTTATGTCGGCAACATCTTCCTTCAGCATCTTGACGAAGCCGGCCTTCGCGCGGTCGTCATCGAGACGGACGCCAACAATCCCCGCATTGAGTTGTGTCGGACTCGTGGAGTGCCGGTGATCATCGGTGACGCCCAGTCACGACGCACACTGCGGGCAGCTGGTGTCGAGCGCGCCAGCCGACTCCTCGCGGTGTCCGATTACGACGCGATTAATGCTGAAATCATCTCGCTCGCACGCGAATTGGTCGCCGACCGATCGCACGGTCAACTCCATTGTCTGGCGCGTATCGGCGATCCCGACCTCTGCGCGATGTTGCGAATCCAGCAACCCGGGCGCGCAGCCCAGGCGACCACGGTTGATTTCGTCAACGTCGACGAGATCGGCGCGCGATTGCTGCTTGACGACTTTCCCGCCATCACCGAACGCGAGAAGCCGCACATCCTCGTCGCCCATCTGGACGGTCTCGGACGATGGCTGATATGGCATGCGGCGCGCGACTGGCACTACACCCGCAAGTCCGGTGATAGCGGCCGCTTGCGCGTCACCGTTGCCGACGACCAAGCCCCCCAACAGATTCAGTCACTTCTCGGCCACCATCCTGAACTGCGGCCGATGTGCGAGTTCATCCCGACGACGACGTTCGTCGGCGACATTCGCAATCTGGCAGCGTTGCACGCCCGGAGCGGAGCGCCCAGGTTCACCCGGGCATACGTGACCGCCTTCCGTGACGAAGTAGCCGTTCCGACCGCACTGATGCTTCGCCACGAAATCGACGACTCGATTCCGGTGACGCTCGCGTTGTCACGGGCACACGGCGTGACACGCCTGATCACCGACGCCGGAAACCATCGCGGCCTGAACATCGATGTTTTCCCGACTCTGGAACGCGCGTGCACTGTCGAGCTGATCCGCGGAGGTTCGTTTGAGGTCATGGCCCGCGCGATTCACCGGCTCTGGCGGTCGCAGCAACTCAGAGAGGGCAAGCCCGCCGAGACGTGGGCCGAGCTCGACGAGTCGCGCAAGGAGTCAAGCCGTCAACAGGCATTGGACATCATCGACAAGCTCCATGCCATCAGCTGTGACGTCGCACCCGTTCGTGACTGGGCGACATCGGGATTCAGCTTTACCAGTGCGGAGATCGAAAGACTTTCGATCGATGAACACGACCGCTGGTGCAAGGAACGCATCGCCGACGGGTGGACGCTGGGTGACGAAAAAGATGTCGAGAACAAGAGGCACCCCGATCTGATTCCGTGGGATGACCTGTCTGAAGCCGTCCGCGAATATGACCGCATATTCGTACGGGGGATTCCGACGAGTCTCGCGTCGGTGGGCCTGCAGGTGGTACGTCGCGACGAGTCCGGAAGCATCTGACCACCAGCGCGCTAGGCTCGGTCGATATGGGCATTGCAACTCGGGTCAATGGCGCCCCTCCCCTGGACGTCCCGCTCTCTGAGATCGACTTGGGGACGTGGGAATTCTGGAAGCAGGACGACGACTTCCGCGACGGTGCCTTCGCGACGCTGCGCCGGGAGAAACCGATTTCGTTCTGGGAGATACCGAAGCAACCCGACTTCGACGCCGGCGCCGGTCACTGGGCCCTGACCCGCTACGACGACGTGCACTATGCGAGCCGTCACCCTCAGCTCTTCAGCTCGGCCCCGAGCATCACGCTCGGAGACAACATTCCCGAGTTGTCCGAATTCTTCGGGTCGATGATCGTGATGGACGATCCGCGTCATCAACGGCTGCGCAGCATCGTCAGCCGGGCGTTCACGCCCCGGGTCGTCGCCCGCACAGAAGAATCGGTGCGCGACCGGGCGCGCCGGCTCGTCGACGCGATGGTCACCTCCAACCCCGACGGCAAAGGTGACGTCGTCGCTGAGCTAGCCGGTCCCCTTCCGCTGCAAGTGATTTGCGACATGATGGGCATTCCCGAGGAGGACCATCAGACCGTCTTCCATTGGACCAATGTGATCCTCGGTTTCGGCGATCCGGACCTGACCACCGATCTCGACGAATTCGCCACGGTCTCAATGAATTTCGGCGCGTATGCGACTGCGCTTGCCGACGACCGGCGCGCCCGTCCCGCCGACGACCTGACCACAAGCCTCGTGCACGCCGAGGTTGACGGCGAGCGGCTAACGTCGAGCGAGATCGCGTCGTTTTTCATCCTGCTCGCGGTCGCCGGCAACGAAACCACCCGCAACGCGATCAGCCACGGAGTGCTGGCACTGACCCGATACCCCGACGAACGCGACAAATGGTGGTCCAACTTCGACGCGGTGGCGCCGTCGGCCGTCGAGGAGATCGTCCGGTGGGCGGCACCGGTGGTGTACATGCGCCGCAGAGTCACCGAGGACACCGAGCTGAGCGGCGTCAAGTTGGCGGCGGAGGACAAAGTGTCGATGTGGTACTGCTCGGCCAACCGCGACGAGACGAAGTTCGCCGACCCGTACAAGTTCGACGTCACGCGCGACCCGAATCCTCACGTGGGCTTCGGTGGCGGCGGCGCGCACTTCTGTCTGGGCGCGAACCTGGCCCGCCGCGAGATTCTGGTGGCCTTCGACGAGTTGCACCGCCGCATTCCCGACGTCGTCGCCACCGAGGAGCCGTCGCGGTTGCTGTCGGCGTTCATCCACGGCATCAAGCGACTGCCGGTGGCCTGGGCACCGCCGAACTGACCCGGGGGGAGCTCAGGTCCCGGGGATCGTCATTCCGGGTTGCGGACCGACCGGTGTCGGCGTCACCGTCGTTACGCCGTTGGAGCCGACATGCGGCGCGCCAGGAGCCGCGCCCGGCGCAGGAGCACCAGCCGGTGCGTTCGCGCCGGCAGCCGGCTGCGCCGCTTTGGTGCAGTTGAGCATCAGCGAAACGCTGTACCGTCCCAGAACCTTCTGGCTCTCGACGATGCACTGGACCTGCGGGACGTCACCGCCGACGGAGCCGCCGAACACCGGCCGGTAACCCATCGACTTCAGGATCTTGACCGCCTGCCCGTAGGTCTGCCCGGAGACGTCGAGTTGGCCATTGTCGCTGCTGGCCTGACCGGCGGCGATGAATCCCATCGACGCAAGCGCAACCGATCCGGCGGCCACGGCCAGGGTCTTCTTCACGCAGCGAAGATAGCGCAGAACAGCAGGGCATCAAACCGACAGGCCCATGCGTAGACGTAACCGCGACCTCACCGTCGGGCAATTGATGCGAAACGAAGCCGGGATTTCCTCGGTGTATGTCGAGTATCTACGAGCAAATCGGTGGAACCGAGGCACTGGAAGCCGTCGTCGACGACTTTTACCGACGAGTCCTTGACGACGACGCGCTGGCCGGGTTTTTCACCGGAACCAGCATGCCGCGGTTGAAGGGCAGACAGGTCGAGTTCTTCGCAGCCGCGTTGGGCGGCCCAGAGCAGTACCGCGGTGCCCCGATGCGACAGGTGCACCAGGGCCGTGGCATCACCATGCACCATTTCGACCTGGTTGCAGCACATCTCGTGGCTAGCCTGTCAGCAGCCGGAGTCCCCGCCGGATTGGTGGATCAGATCATCGGTGCAATCGCCCCGCTCGCCGACGAGATCGTAACCGCACGCACGGCATGACCGCCGAGCCCACCTAGACTGGGCTAGTGCTCATTGGTTCGCACGTCAACCCGGACGATCCGCTCGCAGCCGCCGAGTCCGAGAACGCCGACGTGGTGCAGATCTTCCTCGGCAATCCGCAGAGCTGGAAGAAACCCAAACCCCGCGACGACGCCGCGCGACTGCGCGAATCACCCGTGCCGATCTACGTCCACGCGCCGTATCTGATCAACGTGGCATCGGCCAACAACCGCATCCGCATCCCGTCGCGCAAGATCCTGCAAGACACGTGCGACGCGGCAGCCGATATCGATGCCGCGGCCGTGATCGTGCACGGCGGCCACGTCGACGACGACGATCTGGACGCGGGCTTCGAGCGGTGGCGCAAAGCGCTCGACCAACTCGAGAGCACCGTGCCGGTCTACCTCGAGAACACCGCAGGCGGCGATCATGCGATGGCGCGTCACTTCGACACGATCGCTCGGTTGTGGGATCGCATCGGCGACAAGGACATTGGGTTCTGCCTCGACACCTGCCATGCGTGGGCGGCCGGCGAGGCGCTCGTCGACGCCGTCGAACGGATCAAGGCGATCACCGGCCGCATCGACCTGGTGCATTGCAACGACTCGAAAGACCCGCAAGGCTCAGGACGCGACCGCCACGCCAATCTCGGCAGCGGCGAAATCGATGTCGACGCATTGGTGGCGGTGGTGAAGGCTGCTGACGCACCGGTCATCTGCGAGACAGCCGACGAAGGCCGTAAGGACGACATCGCGCTGCTGCGCGATCGCGCGGGTCAGTAGCTCAGTTCAGATTGTCGATCTGGTTCAGCGGGTCCAGGCTCACCGGAATCGGCAGCGGTTCCTTGTACGTGAGCGTGAACGGTGCTTTAGTCATGCCCGGTTGGAGGCCACAGTCGTCGCCGTGGATGACGGTCAGTGTGCCGGCAAGCGTGTCCTGGTCCCAGGCATAGGTGTATTTCGCGGGTGCCCAACTGCCGTCCGAACACTTCGCGCCCTTGTCCTTGGTCACCTGCCAGGTCCACAGCCCGTCCACTTTGTGCGCGGGGCCATTCGACGGCGGGAAGTCGCTTACTGGTCCCAGGTGGGGCGACACCACGCTTGACATGTTCAGCATGCAGCCGGCCTGCACGCATACCGGCCACATCGTCCATGTTTCGTCGGGCGCCCCGTCTTGGTGATAGGTGTAGACGCCGTACATTGGCTCCGGCACCGGCCGCGCCCCCGCCGGGCTGGCCAGGCCCACCGCAAAACCACTTACCGCGACGATCGCAGCCACTACCCCGGTAATGCGCACGACGTCAGTAAACCAGCGTTTGCCGCGCGCGAATAGCCGAATCACAGATTGACGGGATCATCGGGCGCGGCCTGCCGGGTGGTGTCCGTCAGCGACACCTTGAACTGCATTGCGCGGTAAGGCCATCCGGAGGACGTGTTCCACTGCGACACCACCAGCCCGAACCCGCCGGCCACCCCGAACCGGGAGCCCGGCAGCACGTAGCCGCCGTACAGCTGCGCGACCTTGTTGTTGGCATGGTCTTCTTCCGCCCACGCCGTGCCGACGACCGGCATCTGAATCGGCGTGGTGTACATGTTCGCCACCGGCGACTCGACGACCCGATAGCCCAGGGCGTACTTCGACGACAGGAAGCCGCCAAGGATCCACTTGCCCGGCCCGAGACGGCGAAACGTGAGCTCACCCCACGTTTCGCCGCGCGGCGTAATCGGTGTGGGCTCCCCGCCCCAGCCCCACTGGCCCCCGGTGAAGCTCCACCCGGAGTATCTCGAGATGTTGCCGATGTCCTCTGGCCGGACCCGGCGCAGGATGATGCCCTTGTCGCGCTGGAATCCGGTGGACACCACGTACACCCACTCGTCGTCGGGGTCGTAGTCCCACGACCAGCACTGGGCACACCCGCCGTGCAGGTCGCCGGGGAACTTTGCGCGCTCCCCCATGTGCGTCCAGGAGACTCCGTTGTCGTCGGAACGCCAGATCTCGGTCCACATCACGTTGCCGAACCCGCGGTTGACAATGGCGTGCAGATACATCGATTCGTGCACCCGCAGCAGATCCGACGGAATCACGGTGCTGACGCCTCCGCGGGTCCACCCGGTGCTGGCGTCGTCGTGGATGTAAGGCCACAGCTGGCGCGCGTAGTTGGGGTCGGCACCGCCGGCGCACTCGTAGACGATCCCAGTGCTCGCGTCGCCGCCGCCGATCAGCACGACAGGCGAGCGCCAATCCCCTTGTCCGACAGACAATCCCGAGAACGTGTCGCCGAAGACCGACACCAGCTTTCCATTGGGTGCAACTACGGACGCGCCCAGGTCGGTGCACGTCACGCCCCATCGCTCGGTGATGTTCGGCCCGGTGATGTCCGCCAGTTTGCCGGTGAGCATGGGCTCAAACATGCCATGGCTTATACGGTGAGGTGGTCCAAACCGATGCGGGGAACTCTTGATGCGATGGCGAGCTGTGCCGGTCGTCGCTACCGTCGTCGCGCTGGCGCTCTCCTCATGTTCGACCGGCCGACGGGTGGACCTGGGCGACGAGGCCTCGGGCAGCCTCATCGCGGCGATCGCGGGCGAGCCGGACCAACTCGACCCGCAGAAAACCAGCGCGTACTTCTCGTTCGAGGTGCTCGAAAACGTCTACGACACGCTCGTCGAGCCTGACCGGAACCTCGAAATGCGGCCCGCGCTCGCCGAATCGTGGGACGTCAGCCCAGACCAGCTGGTGTGGACCTTTCACCTGCGCAGGGGCGTCACCTTCCACGATGGCACCCCGTTCTCGGCATCCGACGTTGTTTACTCCTACCGGCGCATCATCGACCAACATCTCACCAACGCATACCGCTTCGATGCGGTCAGCGATGTCACGGCGCCTGATCCATCCACCGTCGCGATCACCGTCAAGCACCCCACGCCCAACCTGCTGGTCAACATCGGCGGCTTCAAGGGCATGGCCATTGTGGAACGGAAAAACGTTGAGAGCGGCGAGATTGCGACACATCCGGTGGGCACCGGGCCGTTCGCGTTCAAGAGCAGCAAGAGCGGTGACTCGATCACCCTGGTCGCGAACAAGCGCTACTGGGGACCCCCACCTGCAATCTCAGGGGTCACCTTCCGCTTCATCCCCGAAGCCTCGACGGCGTTGTCGGCCTTGCAGGCGGGCGAAATCGATTGGACCGATTCGGTTCCCACGCAGCGCGTCGACGAACTCAAAGGCGACGACTCGCTGACGCTGGGTGTGACGCCAAGCAACGACTACTGGTATCTCACCCTCAACGAAGCGCGCACACCGTTCAGCGACGTACGGGTACGTCAGGCGATCGCCTACGGCATCGACCGCGACGCGATTGTTCAGGCCACCAGTTACGGCACCGCGGTCGCCAACCAACTCGCGATTCCGAAAGGCAGCCCGTGGTACACCGACTACCACCGCTACTCACGCGACGTCACGAAGGCCAAGTCACTTCTGGCGCAGGCGGGCGTCAAGGACCTCACGCTGGAGATGATGGCGACAACGCAGTACCCCCAAACTGTCACCGCGGCCCAGATCATTGCGGATAACCTTGCGGCCGTGGGGATTACAGTCAAGATTCACACTGTCGACTTCGCCACATGGCTCGACGAGCAGAACAAGGGAAATTTCGACATGCTGATGATGGGATGGCTCGGCAACATCGATCCCGACGACTTCTACTATACCCAACAGCACACCGGCGGTAAGAGCAACGCGCAGAAATTCTCCGACCCACAAGTCGACGCCCTGCTCGACGCGGGGCGAACCGAGACGAACAGGGAGATCCGCAAGGACGATTACGCGAAGGCGGCGACGATCATCGCCGACCAGGCGAGCTACATCTACCTCTACAACCCGTCGGTGATCCAAGCGTGGAGCAAGCGTCTGTCCGGGTATGACGCGCGCCCGGACGGGGCGATCCGATTCCGCACCGCAAGGTTGAGCTGAATGGGGATCGTGCGGTTCCTGGTGCGCCGGCTGCTGTATTCCGTTGTCGTGCTTCTCGGTGTCCTGGTCGTCGTCTTCATGCTCGTTCACCTGGTGCCGGGTGATCCGGTGCGGATCGCCTTGGGCACGCGGTACACGCCGGAGGCGTATGACGCGCTGCGGTCGGCCAGCGGGCTGGACCGCCCGATCGCAGAGCAGTTCCTCCGCTACGTTGGCTCGGCGCTCACCGGCGATCTCGGTGTCAGCTTCCGCAACGGGGACCCGGTCACCGTGACGCTGCTGGACCGGCTGCCGGCGACGCTGTCGCTGGCAGCGGTCGCGATCGTCATCGCGATAGTGATCGCGCTGCCGGCGGGAATCTGGTCGGCGTTGCGCGAGGGCCGGGTGTCGGACGCAATCGTGCGGATCGCAAGCCAATTCGGCGTCTCGGTGCCCGACTTCTGGATGGGCATTCTGCTGATCGCGCTCTTCGCCACGACCCTGGGCTGGCTGCCGACGTCGGGATATCAACCGCTGCTTAGCAACCCGGTCGGGTGGCTGCGCCATGTCATATTGCCCGGCGTCACAGTGGGCCTGGTGGCCGCGGCGATCATGACGCGCTATGTGCGTTCCGCCGTGCTCGAAGTCGCCTCGATGGGATACGTGCGCACCGCCCGGTCGAAAGGCTTGTCGCCCAGAGTCGTGACGTTCCGCCATATTCTGCGCAACGCACTGATCCCGGTGCTGACCATCACCGGCATCCAGCTCGCGACCATCCTCGGTGGCGTCATCGTCGTCGAGGTGGTATTCGCCTGGCCCGGTGTGGGACGGCTGGTCTACACCGCAGTCGCTGCAAGGGATTACCCAGTGATCCAAGGTGCCGTACTGCTCATCGCCGCCCTGTTTTTGCTCATCAACCTGTTGGTCGACGTGCTGTACGCGGTGGTAGACCCCAGGATCCGGCTGTCGTGACGAAAGTCAGCGCAGTCGTGCTCGCGATCATCGTCGCGGCGGGCCTGGCCGCCGACTGGATCGCGCCGTACGGGGTCAACAAGGTCGACGTGCCCAGCGCACTTCAACCACCCAGCCGCGCACATCTTTTCGGCACCGACGAACTCGGTCGCGACATCTTCTCCCGCGTTCTCGCAGCCACGCAGACGTCGCTACTGATCGCCGTCGTGAGCGTGGCGTTCGCATTCGTCGTTGGAGTCATCATCGGGATCATCTCCGGATACCGCGGCGGCTGGCTCGACGTCGCGCTGATGCGCGTCGTCGACGTGATGTTCGCGTTCCCGGTGCTGCTGCTGGCGTTGGCGATCGTGGCGGTGCTCGCGCCCGGTACAGCGACGACGATGCTCGCGATCGGGATCGTCTACACACCGATCTTCGCCCGGGTGTCGCGGGCCAGCACGCTTTCCGTACGGGTGGAACCGTTCGTCGCCGTGTCACGAACACTCGGCACCGGCAACGTATACATCCTGGGGCGCCACGTCCTGCCGAATATCGCGGGGCCGCTGATCGTGCAGACGTCACTGTCGCTGGCCTTCGCGATCTTGTCGGAGGCAGCATTGTCGTTTCTGGGCCTCGGTATCCAACCGCCAGAGCCCTCATGGGGGCGAATGCTTTTCGACGCGCAAGGCTTCGTCCACCGGGCATGGTGGATGAGCGTGTTCCCCGGTGCTGCCATCTTCGTGACCGTGCTCGCCTTCAATCTGCTGGGCGACGGACTGCGTAGCGTCCTCGATCCCAAGCAGCGAACGCTGGACGTCGCGCGGAAGAATCGATGACCGCGCCCGTGCTGTGGGCCCGCGATCTGCGGGTGCGGATCGGCCGCCGGGAGATCCTGCGCGGCATATCTTTCGACGTGCAGCGGGGGCAGACGCTCGGCATCGTCGGCGAGTCCGGATCCGGCAAGTCGATGACCGTTCTCGCTGCGACTGGTTTGTTGGACGCCCCCGGAGCTCTCGTGACCGGCACGAGCGTGCTTGCGGGCCAAGACGACTCCGCGTTCCAACTCATCGGCGCATCACGCCGGCAGCTGCGCTCGGTGCACGGCGGCCGGATCGGGTTCGTCTTCCAAGACCCCGGCACATCGCTGAATCCGCTGCTGACGCTCAGTCGCCAGATCACAGAGACACTGGAGGCCCATCGCGGCGCGACGCGACGGCAAGCCCGCGCCCGTGCTCTGGAGTTGTTGAGTGCCGTCGGCCTACCGGACCCTGAAGCACGGTTGAACAGCTACCCGCATCAGCTCTCCGGCGGCCAGCGGCAACGGGTGATGATCGCGATTGCGCTGGCGTGCGACCCCGAACTGCTCATCGCCGACGAGCCGACCACCTCATTGGACGTGACGACGCAGGCGCAAATCATCGACCTGGTGCGAGATCTGCAGCGCGACTTCGGAACTGCCGTGGTGTGGATCAGCCACGATTTCGGCGTGATCGGTGAAGTCGCCGACACCGTCACGGTCTTACACGACGGCGAAACGGTGGAGCAGGCGACGTCGCTGGAAGTTTTCGACCGGCCTCAGCACGCATACACCAAAAAGCTGTTGGACGCGCGGCCGTCGATCACCGGCGACGGTCCTGGTTCGGTCGACCCGGATGCTCGCGTGCTGCTTGACGTCGACGGACTCGACGTGCGGTACTCGATTTCGACGCCGACGGGAAGCTCGGAAGTCCATGCGGTCAAAGACCTTTCGTTTGCGATCCGGCGCGGCACCACGCTGGGGCTGGTAGGCGAATCGGGATCGGGTAAGTCAAGCGTCGCCGCGGCGCTGGTGGGGTTGGTCAAACCACGCGCGGGCACTGCTCGGCTGGACGGGGCCGATGTGTTCGGTGCCCGAGGATCCGACGCCAAGGCGCTGCGCAGACGCATCAGCCTGGTGTTCCAAGACCCGTTCTCGTCGTTGGATCCACGGGTGCGAGTGGGCGCTGCGATCGGGGAGCCGCTGTACGTGCACCGTCGCGGCGGCGGACGGCGCGGCCGGCAGGCGCGGATCGCCGAGCTTCTCGACTTGGTCGGCCTGACAAGCGATTTCGCTTCGCGGTATCCGCACGAACTTTCCGGCGGCCAGCGGCAGCGTGTCAGCATCGCGCGGGCGCTTGCCGTCGAACCGGATCTGCTCATCCTCGATGAGCCGTCCGCATCGCTGGATGTGTCGGTGCAAGCGCACGTTCTGGATCTGCTGACCGCTCTGCAACGGGATCTCGGGCTCACGTATTTGTTCATCACGCATGACCTTGCGGTGGTGCGCCAGATGAGTCACGAGGTGCTGGTGTTGAAGGCTGGCGAGGCAGTCGAATACCGACCGGCGGCGGATCTTTTCGCGGCACCAGAAGACCCGTACACCCGTGAACTCCTGGACGCAGTGCCACCTGACCGGCCTCGGGCGCCGCTCTGACGCGTTTGGCAGATTCGGGCTCTTTGGCCGGCGAAAGTGGCGATGATTGCCAAGGAGCGGAAAGGGTGCCTGTTGTCGCGGATCTTCTTGAGCCATTCCAGCCGCAACGCGCGCGAGACGATCGCGCTGTACAAGTGGCTGGTCAACGAAGATCCGGCCCTTGACGGGGAGATCTTCCTCGACATCGACCCCGAGAACGGGATACCGACGGGCGCCAACTGGCGGGAGGCGCTGAACCGGGCGAGCAGGCGTTGCGAGGCCGTGATCTGCCTGCTGTCCGAGAAGTGGGAGCGCTCCGAGGAATGCCGCCGCGAATACTGGATCGCCCACCAGTTGGGCAAGAAGATCTTTTGCGCGTTACTCGAGCCGGGGGTCGGCGAGGATCTGACCGGCGACTTGCAGCACTGCGAGCTGTTCGGTGACGGCGACACCGTCTCGATCGATGTCGACGGCGGTGAACCGGTACGGTTCGCCCGAGAAGGCCTGCGGCGGCTGTACATCGGCATCCGCCGCGCGGGAATCAACGTCGCGTCGTTCCCGTGGCCCCCCGACGACCAGCCGGACCGGGCGCCGTATCGCGGTTGGGAACCGTTCGAGGCCATCGACGCCGGAGTCTTTTTCGGCCGCGATGGTGAAATCGCCCGGGCGATGGACGAATTGCATGACATGCGCGCCGCCGGTACCCAAACACTGTTCGTTGTCCTCGGTGCGTCCGGCGCCGGGAAGTCATCGTTTCTGCGTGCCGGCATCATGCCGCGTCTCCGCAAGGACGACCGCAACTTCGTCGACCTCGGGATCCTGCGTCCTGAACGCAACGCCCTGACCGGGGAAACCGGTCTGGCTCAGTCGATTTGGACAACGCGGCACAGGTTGGGCATGTCCGCGCCACCGTTGGGAGAGATCAAGGTCGCCTGCTCGACCGGCGACGCCACCCAGGTCCGCCAGTGGCTCATCGAAATTCGGGACGCCGCGGTCAACCAAATCGGCAACATCCGCGAAGGCGATCTCCCTCCCAGTGTGGTTCTGCCACTCGACCAAGCCGAGGAGCTCTTCGCCGTCGACGCCGGACCTCAGGCCAAGGAGCTGCTCCGGCTCATTCACGACATCGCGGTCGGCAACGACGACGTGTCGCTGATAGTCATCGCGACCATCCGGACGGACCGATATCCGGTGATGCAGACGGCATCCGAGCTGGACGGCCTGTTGCCCCGACAGTTCGACCTGCTGCCGATGAGAACAGTCCAGTACAAGGAGGTGATCACCGGACCCGCGCGGCGCGGCAGTCTGCGGCTCGACGGGAAGCTCGTCGACCGCCTCCTCAACGACTGCACCGAAGGCGCGGACATGCTCCCGCTCCTATCGCTGACATTGGAGGGGCTGTACCGGGACTACGGGTCGACGCGTCACCTCACGCTGGCCGCCTACGAGGCTCAAGGTGGCATCGAACACGTCGTGCAAAAGAAAGTCGACGACGTGCTGTCACACGATCCGGCCGAGCGCGAAGAGCAATTGCAGTTGCTGCGTTCAGCGTTCATTCCTTGGTTGGCGACGATCAATCCCGCCAACAACAAGCCCATGCGTCGGTTCGCCCGCTACAGCGATCTGCCCGAGGCGAGCCGGCCGCTGATCGACGCTTTGGTGGCAAATCGGTTGCTGGTCAAGGACGCCCGCGGTGGCGAAGTCGTCGTCGAGGTGGCGTTGGAGATCCTGCTGCAGCAGTGGGAGGACCTCGCCCGGTGGCTGGCCGACGAGAAGGACGCGCTCAAGGCCGCCGACAACCTAGAACACGACGCGATCGAATGGCACAACAGTGACCAAGACCCGTCGTGGCTGCTGGAGGGCAAGCGGCTGGCCAACGCCGAGGAACTGGTCGCCACACCGGGATTCCGCGAGCGGCTCGCCGACACGCAGGAGTACGTGCAAGCCTCGCGGCGCAAGGAAGTCGAGGAGGCGCGGGAAAAGCAGCAGGCCGCCGAGAAGAATGCTCGGGTACTGCGGTCTCTGCTCGCGTTGACCGTCGTCATCGCACTCGCCGCCGCGGCCGGTTTTGTCTGGGCACTCAAATCGCAACGGGATGCCGTCAGGAGCGCGAAAGAGGCCACCGCGCAGCGACTAGTCCCGGAGGCCCAGGCAATGCTGCAAGGCAGCCGCGAAGGTTCAGACGTGCAGGCGTTCCAGGAATTGCTGGCAGCCAACCATCTTGCCGCAAGCGGCAATTCAGGCCCGATCGTCGACGCGCTCGTGAGACGGTTCAGCACCGTACGCATCGACATCGACTCGGTACCCGTGATCGGGGCGGCGTTCGCCGCGCAGGCCCATCGGCTCGCGGCGGCGGATACCGACGGCCGGATCCGCGTGTGGGACACCAGTTCCGACACCTGGCACACGGCGCCGCTCGACGCACCACAGTTGATCACCACAAAGCGAAAACTGGCAAGCGTCGCGGTCAGCCCGGACGGCCGCTGGCTGCTCGCAGGCACAGAAGACGGACCGGTGCTGCGATGGAACCTTGCCGCCGGCAACCCACCTGAAGAGATGGTGGCGCAGCACACCGGCAAGGTGACGAGCGTGGCGTTCAGCCGTGACGGCAGCCGGCTTGCGTCGGCAGGGGCCGACGGAACCATCCGCTTGTCCAGCGGAAACCAGCCCGTTGGACCTGTCATTCACACAGATGCCGCGGTGTTCTCGGTGGCGTTCGATCCCATTCGAGATCGCGTGGCGTCCGGCGGCGCTGACGGGTTCATCCGGTTCTGGAACGCCAGCACTGGCGCCCCGGAAGGGGTGTTTCAAGCACACAAAGACGGCGTGATGAGCGTGACCTTCAGCCCCAACGGCCAACTCATCGCGTCCGGCGGGATCGACGGTGCCGTCCGAGTCTGGGACGCCGCGACGAACCAGGACACCGGACCGTTCACCAGCGCCGCCGGAAAGGGACACACCGAGGCGGTGATGAGCGTCGCGTTCAATGCCGACGGCACCCGGGTGGTCTCGGCGGGTATCGACTACACCGTGCAGATGTGGGACGTGGCTCGACGCCAGCGCATCGGCGACGCGATGACGGGGCATCAGGGCGTCGTCTGGAGCGCGGTATTCGTCAACGACGGTCATCAAATCGTCAGCGCCGGAAACGATCACGAGCTTCGGGTATGGAATGCCGATGTTGGACAACCCATCTCAACTCCTCTGACGCAGGGCCGCGGCACGGTCACCAGCTTGGCAATCAGCGACACGCGGATCGCGTCGGCAACAGCCGACGGCACAGTCCAACTTTGGGATTCGGAAACCGGACGGACAGTCGCGGTTCTGGAAGGACACAACGGCGTCGTCAACAGTGTGGCCTTCACAGGCGACGGCGACCAACTGGCTACCGGCAGCGTGGACGGAACGATTCGGCTTTGGCGAGCCGAAGATGGAGTTCCCGTGCGGACGTTGACGGTCGGACGGCCAGTGTATTCCGTCGCATTCAGCCCGAAGGATGGCCGCTTGGCGTCGGCCAGCGGCGACGGCCAGCTGACGATGTGGGACATGCCGTCCGGCACGCCGCATCAATTCCCGAACCCGGACCACGCAGTGGTCTTCGGAATTGCGTTGAACCGCAACGGTGATCGTCTGGCATCGGGCAGTGCAGACGGGATTCTTCGGATGTGGGATTCGAGCAGTGGGACCCAGATCTGGCAGCAGAACATCGTCAATGCGCTCACTTCGTCGCAACGGCGAGAGTGGACTAGCGACCGGCCCGCGGTCATCACCAGCATCGCGTTCAGCCCCGACGGCCGGCTGGTGGCGTCGGGAGGAGCGAGCTATTCGGAGCCGAACGCGTGGTCGTTGGGAATGATCCAACGATGGAATGCCGAATCGGGAAGTGCTGCAGGCCAACCGAACCGAGTTGCAGGTGGTGGAAGCGCGATCATGAGCGTCGCGTTCATTCCGCATCGTGCGGATACAAAAACCGACCGGCTCGTCTCCGGTGGCTTCGACCGCACCGTGCGACTATGGAACGCGAACTCGGACGCCGGTGAACAGATCGGACCGTCCATGCTCGGTCCGTCCGAGGCGGTCGGAACGATCGCGGTGAGCCCGGATGGGACGCGCATCATCGCGGGCAGTGCGGACGGCACGATCAGAATGTGGCCCAACCCCCCGTCGGTAAAGCCGGCAGATGCGCTGTGCGCCAAACTAACCCGGAATATGAGTCCAAACCAATGGAACCTGTGGGTGTCGTCGAAAATCGACTTCGTCGACCTCTGCCCTGGACTGCCGGAAGCCCAAACGAGCTAGTCAGTGGGTGTTGTAGAGATAGATAACGGCGCCCTGCCCACCGGTACACGTGGTGTAGTCGCCGGACGGGAAGCATGCGACCTTGTACCACTTCCGGGTGGTCGGGCTGATCACCGAAAACTGCGCGCCGTCCGGGGATCCCGCCGGAGAGGTCGCGAATGCCTTCCGCACTTGTTCGACGAACGAGCACGTGGTCATTGGCGTGCCGCGCGCTCCGGCGTTGAAGGGCCGGGTGACGTCCGAGTAGACGACCGGGCACTTCATCGCCCCGGGGGGCAGATTCGGCACTGGGGTGATGTCGGTCGCCGGCGACGACGCCATCGCCTGCTCGCCGGCCGTCGGCTCAGGCCACATAACGACGGCAAGCACGATCACCACCACCGCAACAGCGGCTACCAGAAGCCGTGCGGTCCAGCGATGCATCGTGAATGCGGCCACGGTTGAAGTATCGACGCGTACGCGGCTCCGGCGGGCAATATTGCAAGATGCGGACTTGGCTGACTGTCACTGCCTCGCGGGAAGTCTCGGTGGAAGTCCCCGCGCCACCCCGTGAGGTGCGCGATTTCTACGTCGATCTACACAACATCGCGCTGATCCATCCCCTAGTGGTGTCGGTGACCACCGTCGCGCGAACCTCTACCCCTGACGGATATGTGCAGACGTACCGTGTCCGTGATCGGATCCCGTTGGGGCCGATCATATTAGGGACGCGCTATGTGGCGAGATTGCACGTTCCGACCGACGGCGACGTGACTGCGGAAGCCCGTCAGTTCCCGTTTGTGCGGTTGAACACCGTGGTGTCATTCGAGCCTGCTGCGGACGGCACCCGGGTGACCGAGCGCATGCGTATCGCTGCGCCCCGGCTACTCGCCCGGG
>DASRFZ010000205.1:0-24516 GCA_035651275.1 Mycobacterium sp.
TTCACTCTCTTGCAGGACCAGCTGCAGTCGGTGCTGGAGACGCTGTCGGAACGCGAGGCCGGCGTGGTGCGGCTGCGGTTCGGCCTGACCGACGGACAGCCGCGGACGCTGGACGAGATCGGTCAGGTCTACGGAGTCACCCGCGAGCGGATCCGTCAGATCGAATCCAAGACGATGTCAAAGTTGCGGCACCCCAGCCGTTCTCAGGTCTTGCGGGACTACCTCGACTAAGTCGCGCGCGAATGTGAACTGAGTGCGAACCGCGCCGGCGTGTCGTCACGGTGCGTTCACACTCGCGGGATCAGCTACTTTCGCGCGCGCACCTTGTATGTCGACGGCCAGGAATTGCGCTCCTCGTCGCCGACGAGCGGCGTCCCCTTTCCCCCGACCTTCACGTCGTACGCCTCTTTGCCGGGCCCCACTTCTCGATCAGCGTGTTGCTGAGCGAGGTAGTAGAGCTCGTCGATCGTGGCCTCGCCGTACGCGACGAACGTCGTACTGCGGACGATGTCCTCGGGCGCGGGAGCCATCCGTTCGGGCAATATCCGCGATGCAAGCGCCGCCAGGCCCAGCAGCGAGAACGGAATCACCCAGTAGCAGACGAACGACAGCGGCGTCTTCGTGTCGAGGATGGTCGCCTTGCCGTACACGATCGGCGGGATCAACGAGGACACCGTCATGCCCGCGAACGCGGCCACCCAGATCCACGTCAGCAGCGTCGTGATCCGGCGGAACAGGTCGCTTTCCACGACCTCAGGCGGTTGGTCGGCGGCGGCGAACTCGCGCACGAACGGCCGGCCGATGAGCACGCCGACAAGCGCGACCACAAAGATTCCCACATTGCTCAACGGCTGGATCCACTGCTGCATGAACGACTGGCTGAGAGTGAAGGTCAGAATCGTCAACACCAGAAATGTTGCGAGAGCACCGATTTCAAGTGTCCGGCCAGGTCTGCCGCGAATGCGACCGATCGCGAACGACAGCACTGCGATCGCCAACGCCACCAACACCGCCGTCGTGAACGGGACGTTGCCGACGAGCACCCAGTAGACAATCCACGGCGCGAAGCCGAGCAGAATTCCCACGAGGAGTCAGTCTAGGTAATGGCATTCTCACGGCCCGGATACGCTCCCGAAGATGCGCCTGAACGTGTCGTCGGAGTCGTCCTATGAAGAAGCCGTCGGCTATTCCAGGGCGGTGCGGGTCGGAAACTACATCGCCGTGGCGGGCACGACGGGCAGCGGCGACGACGTTGCCACTCAGGCGCGGGATGCGTTGCGCCGCATCGACTCTGCGCTTCGCGAAGTGGGCGCGAGCCTGAGTGACGTCGTGCGCACCCGCATCTTTGTCACCGACATCGAGTACTGGCGCGAAGTTGGCGCAGTGCACGCCGAGGTGTTCGGCGACGTCCGGCCCGCCGCGACGATGGTCGAGGTGTCCGCGCTGATCGACCCCGCACTTCACGTCGAAATCGAAGCCGACGCCTACGTCGCCGACTGAACCGGCGCGAACTGCCCGTCGGCGCCGGGCCGGTACTCGCTGACGGCGGTCACCGCACACACCGGCAACGGGCCGTACAAATGCGGAAACACCATCGACTCCGGGTCGGTGACGTCCCCGCGCTCCCAACGCAGCGGCGCGTCGAGCCTCGAGGCATCGATGTGCAGCAGCACCAAATCGGCCCTGCCTGCATACAGACGGTTCGCCGGCAGGTGAACCTGCTGTGGCGTCGACAAGTGCACGAAGCCGACCGAGCGAAGCGATTCCGGCCGATGCTCGCCTGCGAGTTGCGCCGTTGCCCACTCCGAAGGTGAGCACAGATGTAACAACACCGTCACCTGGTAACCATCCGCTCATCTCGGGCGATGCAAAACGTGAGAGATGACACACCCGCGTAGGGCCTTGGAACAAGGCCGATCGCGAATGCGTCTGTCACAGTAGAGACACGCTCTCTACGTGAACGCGAGAACGGAGACCGCCATGAACGCAACGCTGACCAGTCCGGCACTCACCAGGGCTGACCGCTGCGATCGCTGCGGCGCCGCGGCTCGCGTCAGGGCAAAGCTGCCGTCCGGCGGTGAACTGCTGTTCTGCCAACACCACGCGAACGAACACGAATCCCGGCTTGTCGAGTTGGCGGCTGTGCTGGAAGTCAGCGCTCCCGCAGACGAGTAACCGGCGCGCGCGCTGGGCAGGAGCACGTCACTGCGCAATGCTTGATTGGTCATGACTGACCATGCGCCAGCGAAACCGTCCAAACACCAGATTCGCCGCGTCCTCCTGCGCACGCTCTCGAAAGCTTGGGACGACTCGATCTTTTCCGAATCGGCCCAGGCCGCGTTCTGGCAGGTTTTGTCCCTGCCGCCGCTTCTGCTGGGGTTGCTGGGCAGCCTCTCGTTCATCGCGCCGATGTTCGGGCCAGACACGCTGCCGACGATCGAGCACCGGCTGATCAGCGCCGCCAACAGCTTCTTCTCCCCCAACGTCGTGACCGAGATCATCGCGCCAACGATCACCGACATCCTCGCGCACGCCCGAGGCGAGGTGGTGTCGCTGGGGTTCGTGATCTCGCTGTGGGCCGGCTCCTCAGCGGTGTCGGCGTTTGTCGATTCCGTCGTCGAAGCTCACGGCCAGACACCCTTGCGCCACCCCGTCCGGCAGCGCTTCTTCGCGCTGGGTATCTACGTCGTCATGCTTGTGGTCGCGATCGTCGTGATGCCGCTGCTCGCACTCGGACCGGAGAAGATCGCGCAGTGGATTCCCGACAGTTGGGACAGCGTCCTGCAATACGGCTACTACCCGCTACTGGGACTGGGGTTGTCGCTGATTGTCACCGTGCTGTACCGCGTCTCGTTGCCCAAGCCGCTGCCGACACACCGCTTGTTGCCCGGCGCCATTCTCGCCACCGTGTTCTTTCTGATAGCCAGCAACGGGCTCCGCCTGTACCTGCAGTGGATCACCGGCACCGGCTACACCTACGGCGCGCTCGCGACCCCGATCGCCTTCCTGTTGTTCGCGTTCTTCCTCGGGTTCGCCGTTGTGATCGGCGCCGAACTCAACAACGCGATCGAAGAGCAATGGCCGGCGCCGGACACCCACGCGCACAGGGTCCGGTGGTGGCTCAAGTCACGCGCAGAAGAGATCACCAACGACGAGCCGTCCACATCCCGGCCCGACGAGCGGGCCGAGGCCGACCAGGTCAGCCCTTCTTGAGCTTCTCGTAGATTCGCTTGCAATCCGGGCACACCGGCGAGCCCGGCTTGGCTGACTTCGTCACGGGAAACACCTCACCGCACAACGCAACCACATGTGTGCCCATCACTGCGCTTTCGGCGATCTTGTCTTTCTTGACGTAGTGGAAGTATTTCGGGGTGTCGCTGTCGGTCCCGTCGTCGACGCGTTCGTCGGTGTCGGTGCGTTCGATCGTCTGCGTCTCCATGACCGCCATTGTGCCCGGTGAAACGACCGGAGAAAACCGGCCCCGCATGCTTGGCCGCATTGTGAAACAGTGGAGTTATGAAACACGGCCACGAGCTGAGTTTCGACGACGAGGGACGGCCCGTCCTGATCACCGCCGCCGCGCTCCCCTACGAAGAAGAACATCGCTTGCGGGTGCGGAAGTACCTGACTTTGATGACGTTTCGTATTCCAGCGCTGATCCTCGCCGCAGTCGCATACGGGATATGGCACAACGGTTTGATCTCGCTGCTGATCGTGGCGGCCTCGGTTCCGTTGCCGTGGATCGCAGTGCTGATCGCCAACGACCGTCCGCCGCGTCGCGCCGAGGAGCCACGACGGTTCGAGAAGAAGCCCCACCAGACGGAGCCGTCTGGCCTTCGCGCGGGCGGCGCGCCGCCACTGTTCCCGACGGCGAAACCCCCCGAACTCGAACCCCGAACGCACACCGCGCCACGGCCGGCCGGCGCGAATCAGGCTGAGTCCGAGCCGAATTAGGCCACTCTGGCCCTATTCTCAGTACATTCTCAGGTCAACCTTGAATAACCGCAGCTCAGAGGGGCTACCCGAGCCATTGTGCGGGAACTTCCACCATGCGTCGAACGTTGAACTCCATGACAGTTCGAACTGATCAGGAGGCCGCAATGGCAAACGCCACCACCAGCCGGGTCGATCACGATCTGGACGCCCAAAGTCCAGCTGCCGACCTCGTGCGGGTGTACCTGAACGGCATCGGCAAGACCGCGTTGCTCAATGCGGCTGACGAAGTCGAGTTGGCCAAGCGAATTGAGGCCGGCCTGTATGCGGCTCACCTGCTCGCGACGCGCAAGCGGCTCGGCGAAAACCGCAAGCGTGAACTCGCTGCCGTCGTGCGCGACGGCGAGGCTGCGCGTCGTCATCTGCTCGAAGCGAACCTGCGCCTCGTCGTATCGCTCGCCAAGCGCTACACCGGCCGCGGCATGCCGCTGCTTGACCTGATTCAGGAAGGCAACCTCGGCCTGATCCGCGCGATGGAGAAGTTCGACTACACCAAGGGCTTCAAGTTCTCCACGTATGCGACGTGGTGGATCCGTCAGGCGATCACCCGCGGCATGGCCGACCAGAGCCGCACCATCCGGCTGCCCGTGCATCTGGTCGAACAGGTGAACAAGCTGGCCCGGATCAAGCGGGAGATGCACCAGAATCTCGGCCGCGAAGCCACCGACGAGGAGCTCGCCGAGGAGTCCGGCATTCCCGTGGAGAAGATCAACGATCTCCTGGAGCACAGCCGCGACCCCGTCAGCCTCGACATGCCGGTGGGCAGCGACGAGGAGGCGCCGCTCGGCGACTTCATCGAAGACGCCGAAGCGATGTCTGCGGAGAACGCTGTGATCTCGGAGTTGCTGCACACCGACATCCGCAGCGTGCTGTCCACGCTCGACGAACGTGAGCATCAGGTGATCCGGCTGCGCTTCGGCCTCGACGACGGGCAGCCGCGCACGCTGGACCAGATCGGCAAGCTGTTCGGCCTGTCCCGCGAGCGGGTCCGCCAGATCGAGCGCGAGGTCATGGCCAAGCTGCGCCACGGCGACCGCGCCGACCGGCTGCGCTCGTACGCCAGCTGAATTCGCTGCAAGATGTGGCCCGTCGGGAAACCGGCGGGCCACATCTTTGTCTGCCGCGCGACGCACAGAGAGCACCGTTGTGCCAGCTAGACCGGTAGACTCTGCCCGACGGAGGGTGCTGATGAACGAATTGGTCGATACCACAGAGATGTACCTGCGGACCATCTACGACCTCGAAGAGGAGGGCGTCATACCATTGCGCGCCCGCATCGCCGAGCGGCTCGAACAAAGCGGCCCCACCGTCAGCCAAACCGTGTCCAGGATGGAACGCGACGGGCTGCTGCATGTCGCCGGCGACCGTCACCTCGAGCTGACCCCGAAGGGCCGTACCCTCGCCGTCGCCGTAATGCGCAAGCACCGACTGGCGGAGCGGCTGCTCGTCGACATCATCGGACTGCCGTGGGAAGAGGTGCACGCCGAGGCGTGCCGGTGGGAGCACGTGATGAGCGAGGACGTCGAGCGGCGGTTGGTCCAAGTGCTCAACAATCCGACGACTTCGCCGTTCGGCAACCCGATTCCGGGTCTGGAGGAACTCGGCGTCGACCCGACTCTCGGCGCCGACAACGACAACCTGGTCCGGTTGACCGAGTTGCCCTCCGGGTCGCCCGTGGCCGTGGTGGTGCGTCAGCTCACCGAACACGTCCAAGGCGACGTCGACCTGATCACCCGCCTGAAAGACGCGGGCGTCGTGCCGAATGCGCGCGTCACCGTCGAAACAAATCCCGGCGGTGGCGTGACCATCGTGATACCCGGCCACGAGTACGTCGACCTGCCCCACCACATGGCGCACGCGGTGAAGGTCGAAAAGGTCTAACCAGCGCGTCGGCCGAACATTTTTCGCGGCGGCAGCGTCACACCCAGCCGGGCGGCAATCCGGTACCCGCTGACCGCCAGCTCCCGGATGTGTTCCGGGCGCATTCCCGATTGAAGAGCTGTGTCGAGCATCGACGCCATCCGGTGCTCGCAGTCGCACCGCAGGGCCGCGTCCAGTGCGACCCCAGCAAGGGGACCATCACCTCGGCAATAGGCCGAAAACGCCAGCAGCACAAGCGCTTCCAGCCGCCACGGGGCAGGCAAGACCCGTGACAGCGTCGCCCACAGCGTCTCAGCCTCAGCCCCCCTCTCCCCGACAGCCAACGCAAACAACGTGTCTCGGACGTTCACGTCAGCCAGACCGCACGCCAACTCGGCCACGTCGGCGTCGGACAACTCGGAGCCGTCGCGCGACTTGACCGCCGCGTCCATCGCGAACTCGACATCGCGGCGCGGCGCAATCTGGTCTGTTTCGCCACGCGCCTTCAGCCGCCTGCGAATCCGGCGCGCCAGCCGCTGCGCGCGCGCAGTGTCCGTCTGCGAAATCACCTGCTGCAGATCCTCCCGCCGCTGGTACAGCCGACGGCCGTCGAGCACCGCCGCCATCGCCAGCGGTGACGAGGACGGGTCGTCCACGGTGCCGCGCTCCCCGCACATGTCGGCGCAGTGCCACCGGCCACCGGCCGCGATGCGGTCGACGACGTGCACGGCGATCAGCGTAATGTCTTGCAGTGCAAGCACATCCGCCAAGGCTCGGCTCAGCTCCCGGTACTCTTCGGCGCACATCGGGCACGATGCGCCCTCGGCGTCGACGATCACTGCGATCGCGGCATCCGGGCGCGCGGCCGCCGCCACTTCGGCAACGCGGTCGACGGTGTCGGCCATTTCAGGGGTGAGATCGATGCGCATGACCGCGCCGAGCTCACCACGGTCGACAGTGACGAGCACCAGTGACTTCTCGGGTGTGAAGCCGAGAACGGCGGGCACAGCGGCGATCAATGCGCCGGGACGATTGAGCAAGAAGTCTGGCTGTGAAGTGGTCATGCTCCGACCGTGGCGGACGGCCCCGACGAGTACTGCGCCTTTACGTCTGCAACACCTTCAGTTGTGGATGAAATCGTGTCTGTGGACCGATTCGCTCACGCTCAATGCTCTCAGGCGCGCTGAGCAACCTGCCGACGCTGCATCCGTGCGTCCCGGATGGCCGTAACCAGTCCGCGCCGGCGCGCAGGGTCATCGCTCGCGCTCAACCGTTGCGGTGTCCCGATACTTCGGAACCTGCTTTCGGACGCAGTCTCGGCTGCGTCATCGGGGGCGGCGGTGAGGAACCGATCCGGCAGCGTCAGCTTGCACACCGTTCGGAAGGTGAGCAGCAACTGGCGAGCCAAAGGACCCGTCGTGTACGGCAAGTCATAGCTCGCGCACACTGCACGCACCCTTTCTGCGATCTGCGCGTAGCGATTACTCGGGAGATCGGGGAACAGGTGATGTTCGATTTGGTAGCACAAGTTTCCGCTCAAAAACGCCATCGCCGGCCCCGCGTTGAAGTTGGCGCTTCCCAGCATTTGGCGCAGATACCATCTAGGCTTGGTCTCACCCTCGAGTGTTTCCGAGGTGAACTTCTCTGCGCCGTCCGGGAAGTGGCCGCAGCAGATCACCGCGTAGGCCCAGACATTGCGCAGGAGGTTGGCGGCGATGTTCGCGGTGAGCGTGCGCCGCCACCGCCTACGACTGAGCGCGGGATAGAACACGTAATCTTTCGCGGTCTGGCGGCCGATTTTGCGGAGCAGGGCTCGGGTGACGGCGGTTTTCTCGGCGTCGGTCGCCGCTCGATCACGCTCAGAATCCCAGCCCTGCAAAGCGATGCCCCATTCGAACATGACGGCTAACAACACATTTCGCGCGGGCTGGAGCAGGTTAGTCAGCCGCCACTCCTGATCGCGGGTAACGCGCAGAACCCCGTATCCGAGATCGTCGTCCTCGCCGAGTACGTTGGTGAACACGTGGTGCCGGTAGTTGTGGGCATAGCGCCAATGCGCGGAGACGCCAGCCATGTCCCACTCCCACGTGGTGGAATGGATTCCCGGATCGTTCATCCAATCCCATTGCCCGTGAATGATGTTATGGCTGAGTTCCATGTTCTCGATGCTCTTGGCCACGGCAAGCGCGGCGGTTCCGATCATCCACCCGACCTTGCCGCGACTCACTGCGATGGCGAGGCGCGCGGCAACGTCGAGGTAGCGCTGAAACGCGATGGCGCGCAGGATGTATGCCCTGTCCTTTTCACCGCGCGATGCTTCGATGTCGCGACGGACCGCGTCCAGCTCGACTCCGAGTGACTCGATGTCGGCGTCGCTTAGATGCGCGTATTCGGCTACGTCAGTAATTGCCATCGACGGATCGCAAAGACTCGAGCGGCGTGCGGACCATCTCGCAGATCGACGGCCAGGCTGGGGAGATTAGGGGAGACGACATGAGGTCACGTCCGTTCCTCGTGGTCTGTGTCCGTCGACCCGGGGCTGGGGACACCGAGTTGCGTGGCCAGCCCGCTGAGCAGGATGTCGAGTCCGCGGTCGAGTTCGGCAAGCCCGTCGTAGGCCGCCCAGGCCGGCGCGAGGGCGCGCAAATGGGGGAAATCGCCAATCGGCAACCGATGCAGACCAAGACGCAAGACGTGGTCGGTTTCTTCGGGGCGTTCGACGATCTCTTGCAGCTCGGTCAGCACATGGCCGAACAAGAACCCGAACAACGTTCGGTAGACGTGTAACGCGTCGGCGCCAGAGAAGCCGGCCGCGGTCAGCAGTGCGACAACATCTTCGAGTTGTCTCAGGATTCCCGGCGGGCGCATACCGAGTGGCGTCGCGAGGGGCCGAGTGACCAGCAGCGGCACCACATTAGGGTGGGCGCACGCCACATCGCGGAAGTGGTGGGCGAAATCGCGCAACGCGGCGGCCCAGTCCGGGTTGGTGGTGTCTACCGACAGCCGTTGGAAGACCATCTCGACTACGCCGTCGAGTACGGCGTTCTTGTTAGGCACATGGCGATACAGGACCATCGGGTCGCGGCCGACCGCCTCGCCGAGGCGGCGCATCGAGAGCGCCTCGACGCCGTCGCGATCAATGATCGCCAGCGCACGCGTCAAGACTGCCGCGCGGGTGATGGAGCTGCTCTGCTCGTCCTGCTCGGTGGAATCGGGCGTCGGCCCTGCCTGAGCCGAACCTCGGACTCCTCGCGGCGAGCGGGTCATGGCGGCCACCTTCGTCTCTTTGGTCGGCTTAGGTCTTCACTGTAGACCTACGATGTTGACTCAGCAATGACCTCAGCTTACATAGTAGATCTATACCATAGGTCTACGACGTTGACACGACTCTGAATCGGGTGTCTACTGGACTTCTAGCACTGGATTAGAGGCATCGCCATGATCGTCATCGTCGGACTGGTTGTTCTCATCGTCGCGGCTATCGTCGGGTTTGCCGGGGCGTTGGCCAATGCCGGGTCTGCTCACCACCTGACCGAGAACTTCGCCGTGTTCGGCTATCACGTCACTGGGTCGACCGGCACCTTGTTCGTCTTCGGGATCGTGATCGGTGTGGCAGCGATGCTTGGGTTGAGCGTGCTGCTCGCCGGTGCCCGACGCACCGCGAGCCGTGGGCGCAATGCGCGGTGCGAACTCGAGAGTTCCCAACGCGAGACCGCGTTCTTGAACCAAGACCGCGACAGACTGCTCGACAACCAGCGCCGCGGGGCTGCGACCAACTCACCCACTGCTGCAACTCACCGCCCGCTGCGCGGCCGCTTCTCGCGAAATCGAAGACCGGCTAGCGCCACTTACGTCGACACAACTCAGTAGCACCGAGCTGTCGGTAACAGACCGCAGCCGCGGCCTGTGACAACGAGAGAAGGAATCCACCATGAGTGTCGGCAAGAAGCTCGCCCATAAAGCGGAAGCCGCCAAGGGCGTCACCAAAAAGCTCTTCGGCCGCGCCACCGGCAATGCCCGTCTGCGCACCGAGGGACGCACAGATCAGTTCAAAGGCAATACCAAACAGGCTGGAGCCAAGATGAAGGACGCCTTCAAGCACTGACCCCGCCCCCACCATCCATCGAATTACGAAACTAGGTAAACATCATGATCGTCCTCGGAATCATCCTCATCATCCTCGGACTCGTCCTCCCTTCTCTCGTCCCGACCTTCGCCTTCGCCCACGTGTGCCTGGTCGTTGGGATCATCCTGCTCGTCGTCGGCCTGCTACTGATGATCGCGGGACGGATGGGCCACGCTGTCGGCGGCCGCCGCCACTACTACTAACCGACAAAGTCTAAACCAACTTGAGGAGACGAAATGCCTACCAGCACAATCATTTTGATCGTCGTAGTCGTGGTTGTGGCGATTGTGCTCATCGCCGCCATCGCCTGGGTGGCGCGCAACAAACGCAATCAACACCGGCACGTCGAAGCGGGCAAGATCCGCGACCAGGCCACCGAGGAATCACTCCACGTGAAGCAGCGTGAAGCACTTGCTGACGAGACCGCCGCCAGGGCCCGCGCAGCCCAGGCCGAAGCCGACGTGAAGTCAGCACAAGCCTCGGGTCTGCAACAGCAAGCCGAAGCGCACCGCGGCGAGGCAATGGCCTCCCGCGACGAGCTGGACCAGCAGTTTGCGCGGGCGGACAAGTTGGATCCGCACACGCAATCCAGCGACCCCGTGCGAGAAGAAAGCTCGCGAGAACAAGCCGTGCGAGACCGCAAGCAAGGCGTACCGCCAATGCACCGAACCGGATGACAGCACACACGCCGGCACGGCAGGTCAGCCACGTGACTGACGGCCACGTGACTGACCTTGCCGGTTAGCGACGCGCGATGTCCAGCAGCGCGGTATCCACCGCCACGCACGTAGCCCAAAACGGCGTCTTCGAACGATTCGCGCGGGCCGGCTACGTCGTGAGCGGTGTAGTCCACCTCATCATCGGCTATCTCGCCATCGGGATCGCCCTCGGCAGCGGGGGCAATGCCGACCAATCAGGGGCGCTAGCAGCAGTGGCAGCCCAACGCGGCGGCCTCGTGGTGCTCTGGGTCGCCGTAGCCGCGTTGGTGATGATGGCGCTCTGGCGGCTGGCCGAGACAGCCCTCGGAAGGTCTACGGATCCGAAATCCCAGAGCCCAATGTCGGAAGTCCTGGATCGAGGGAAGGCCTTTGCGCTGGCCGTCGTCTATTTTGCGCTGGCATACTCCGCGCTCGGATTCGCCAGGGGTGCCGGGCACTCCACCGGTGAGCAGGATTCGGGGATGAGCTCACGACTCATGCAGACGGGTATCGGCACTACCGCACTCATCTGCGGCGCCGTGATCGTCGTCGCAGTGGGCGGATATCACGTCTATAAGGGAGGAAGCCAGAACTTTCTCAACGATCTCAAGGGCAAACCCAGCACTCTGGTGCGACGACTTGGCACGGCGGGCTACATCGCCAAAGGTCTGGCTATCGCCGTAGCCGGCATACTCGTCGTCGTCGCGGTGATTCGCTCGGAGCCGAACAAGGCCACCGGCCTGGACGGGGCTCTCAAAACGCTTGGTGCCCAACCGTACGGAGCGGCACTCCTGATCGCGGCCGGCCTCGGAATCGTCACCTACGGCCTGTACAGCTTCGCCATGGCCCGGTACGCGAAGATGTAGACGCAGATCGGTCAGCGCCGTCCGACGACCGCCATGCGAGGCGCCCCCGGTGGAGATGTTCAGCAAAATGGCGTAGACCTCTTCGCATGGCATTGGAATACGACCTCGTCGTGATCGGTTCCGGCCCCGGGGGGCAGAAGGCGGCGATCGCCGCGGCGAAGCTCGGCAAGTCGGTCGCCGTCATCGAGCGCGGCACCATGCTCGGCGGCGTCTGCGTCAACACCGGGACGATTCCCTCGAAGACTCTGCGCGAGGCCGTGGTCTACCTCACCGGAATGAGTCAGCGTGAACTCTACGGCGCCAGCTATCGCGTCAAGGAAAAGATCACTCCCGCCGACCTTCTGGCGCGCACGCAACATGTCATCGGCAAGGAGCAGGACGTCGTCCGGTCGCAGCTGATGCGCAACCGCATCGAGCTGTACACCGGCCACGCCCGCTTCGTCGATCCCCACACGGTGCTCGTCGAGGATCCGGCGCGCGGCGATCACACCAACGTCACCGGCCAATACATCGTGGTCGCCACCGGCACCAAGCCGGCGCGCCCCGCCGGCGTCGAGTTCGACGAGGAGCGCGTGCTCGACTCCGACGGCATCCTCGACCTCAAGGCGCTGCCCGCGTCGATGGTCGTCGTCGGCGCGGGGGTGATCGGCATCGAATACGCGTCGATGTTCGCGGCGCTGGGCACCAAGGTCACAGTGGTCGAGAAGCGCGACACGATGCTGGACTTCTGCGACCCCGAGGTCGTCGAGGCGCTGCGATTCCATCTGCGCGACCTTGCGGTCACCTTCCGGTTCGGCGAAGAGGTGACGGCGGTCGATGTCGGCTCGGCCGGTACGGTCACCACGTTGGCCAGCGGCAAGCAGATCCCCGCCGATACCGTGATGTATTCCGCTGGGCGACAAGGACAAACGGATCACCTCGACCTCGCCAACGCCGGGCTGGAAGCCGACAGCCGAGGACGCATCTTCGTCGACGACAACTTCCAGACGAAGGTCGACCACATCTACGCGGTCGGCGACGTGATCGGCTTCCCGGCGTTGGCGGCGACGTCGATGGACCAGGGCCGTCTGGCCGCCTATCACGCCTTCGGCGAGCCGGCCTCCGCGATGCCGGAGCTGCAGCCGATCGGCATCTACTCGATTCCCGAGGTTTCCTACGTCGGCGCCACCGAGGTGGACCTGACAAAGGATGCGATTCCCTACGAGGTGGGCGTGTCGCGCTACCGCGAGCTCGCGCGCGGCCAGATCGCCGGCGACTCCTACGGGATGCTCAAGCTGCTGGTGTCAACCGAAGACCTCAAGCTGCTCGGCGTACATATCTTCGGCACCAGCGCCACCGAACTCGTCCACATCGGCCAAGCCGTGATGGGATGCGGCGGCACGATCGAATACCTCGTCGACGCGGTGTTCAACTACCCGACGTTCTCCGAGGCATACAAGGTCGCCGCGCTCGACGTGATGAACAAGATGCGCGCGCTGAACCAATTCCGCGGCTAGCAGTCGTCGCTGAAAACCTCGGGTGCGGTGTCGGCGGGGCCGCCCGCCTCCGCGCGGTGCAGCAAGTCGGCCAGCCGGCCGTCGAAAGGCGGTGAGTACGAGACGTTTTCGTCGCACCCGCCGCCGTGGAGCCCCCCGATCAACCCGACGACTGTCGAGTCCACCCGCCACGGCGCGCCGCTGGTTCCGGCCACCATTCCGGAGCACTGCACGGACGGGAACCCGCCCGGCGCCATCTCGGTGCCACCGTGGCAGCCGATCGGCGTGCCGCCGACTGTGAGCGGATAGCCCGTCACGGTCACGACGGTTCCCGCCGCGGGTGCGGTGCCGAGCGTCAGGCCGGTGCCGACCGCGGACTCCACCGACGTACCGCCGTTTTGATGAACGCGTGCGATCGCGAAGTCCGCGAGCGGATCGTGGCTGCCCAACCACCGCGGGTCGAGGTAGATCGCGTCGACGGTCCACGTGTGCGCCGGATCGGCCTGACCGCTGAAACCGGGCACGAAATTCGTGGGATAGGTCGACGCCAGGCAGTGGGCCGCGGTCAGGATCAGATTCCCGATGCTGGAATGAAGGACCGCCGCGGTGCACGTGTGCAGGTCGCCCGCGCCGAGGAACAGCGCTCCGACCGTCGGATCGGGGGCAACCCGTGAGGCAGTGACGACCGGCGGAGGTGGCGGAGGTGGGGGCGGCGCCGGCGAGGACGACGACGGTGGTGGTGCCGGCGTGGACGGGTTATGCGGTTGCGGCCGTGCGCAGCTCAAAGGCAACAGAGTGGCGCTGAGCAGCAGGATCATCGAGGTCCGCCACGCGCACATGGTCGTCGATCATGCCCGAACCGTCTGGGCGGGGGCTGGGTGGCACCGGCCCGTCGTGTCGTCCTCAATAATCAGGGGTATCCGAATCGCGAATCGCGGAGTTGAGTAGCGGGCTTACCCGGCGACAGCGACACTAGGGGTCCGATGATCGGCGCACGACAGGCGAGGAAGGAGGCGAGCGATGGCTGACGGACCCGGCGAACACCCGGCCGACCAGTCCGGCATGTACGAGCTCGAGTTCCCGTCGCCGCAGCTGTCGGCGCCGGACGGCCGCGGGCCTGTGCTGATCCACGCGCTGGAAGGCTTCTCCGATGCCGGGCACGCGATCCGGCTCGCGGCGCGCTACCTGCGGGATGCGCTGGATACCGAGCTGGTCGCGTCGTTCGCCATCGACGACCTGCTCGACTACCGCTCCCGGCGCCCGCTGATGACGTTCAAGACCGACCACTTCACCGCCTACAACGACCCCGAGCTCAACCTGTACGCGCTGAAAGACAGCGTCGGCACACCGTTTCTGCTGCTAGCCGGCATGGAGCCCGACCTGCAGTGGGAGCGCTTCGTCACGGCGGTGCGGCTGCTCGCCGAGCGACTCGGGGTACGGCTGACAATCGGGCTGGGCACGATCCCGATGGCCGTGCCGCACACCCGCGCGGTCACGATGACCGCGCACGCCAACAACAAGGAACTCATCGCCGACCATCAGCCGTGGGTAGGCGAAGTGCAGGTCCCTGGTAGCGCGTCGAACCTGCTGGAATACCGGCTGGCCCAGCACGGCCACCAGGTCGTCGGCTTCACCGTGCACGTGCCGCATTACTTGGCGCAGACCGACTACCCGGCCGCGGCGGAGGCACTTCTGGCGCAGGTCAGCAAGGTGGCCTCGCTTCAGGTACCGCTGGCGGCGATGGCTGAGGCGGCCGCCGAGATCCGCGCGAAGATCGACGAGCAGGTCAACTCCAGCCCGGAGGTAGCGCAAGTGGTGGCCGCGCTCGAGCGCCAGTACGACGCATTCATCGAGGCGCAGGAAAACCGCTCGCTGCTGGCCCGCGACGAAGACTTGCCCAGCGGCGAGGAACTCGGCGCGGAGTTCGAACGCTTCCTGGCGCAGCAGACCGGGGGTTTCTCGGACGGTTTCCGAGAGGGCGACGACAAGAAATGAGTCGGGTCGGGCCGCCGGCCCGTAGCGGAAGGTGGCCCAGATGAGTCGGCGCAAAGCCAATCTGCGTCCTGTGCGAGAGTTGCAGGCGCAGTTGCAGTTTCGCACAATCCACGGTTACCGCCGCGCATTCCGGGTCGCGGGCGAAGGCCCGGCGATTCTGTTGATCCACGGCATCGGGGACAACTCGTCGACGTGGGAAGCCGTGCAGACGAAACTGGCGCAACGGTTCACGGTCATCGCGCCCGATCTGCTCGGCCACGGCAAGTCGGACAAGCCGCGCGCCGATTACTCGGTGGCGGCCTATGCCAACGGGATGCGCGATCTGCTCGCCGTGCTCGACATCGAGCGGGTGACAGTGGTCGGGCATTCACTCGGCGGCGGCGTTGCGATGCAATTCGCTTACCAGTACCCGCAATTGGTCGAGCGTATTGTGCTCGTCGGCACCGGCGGGGTGACCAAGGATGTCCACTTCGCGCTGCGGCTGGCGTCACTGCCGATGGGCAGCGAGGCGCTCGGATTGCTGCGCATGCCCGGCGCGGTGCCCGCCCTGCAGATGTTCGGGAAGATGATCGGCGCGCTCCTCAACGTCGCCGGCTCGACGGCTCCGGGAAGGTTCGGCCGCGACTTGCCCGACGTTCTGCGCGTACTCGCCGAGTTGCCCGAGCCGACCGCGTCGTCCGCATTTTCGCGAACATTGCGGGCAGTGGTCGACTGGCGAGGCCAGGTAGTGACGATGCTGGACCGATGTTATTTGACGCAATCCGTTCCGGTGCAATTGATTTGGGGCGAAGACGATTCGGTGATCCCGGTCAGCCACGCGCAGATGGCCCACGCCGCAATGCCCGGCTCCCGACTCGAGGTGTTCGAGAAGGCAGGCCATTTCCCCTTCCACGACTTCCCCGACCGTTTCGTCGAGGTCGTCGAACAGTTCATCTACTCCACCGAGCCCGCCGAGTACGACCAAGACGTGCTTCGAACCCTGCTGCGGGCCGGACCGTCCGGCGCGGACATTTCCGGACCCGCCGACACGCGCGTCGCCGTGCTCGACGCGATCAGCACCGACGAGCGCAGCGCTACCTGACCACGCCGCCGGCGGTCGTCGTAGAGTCGGCGCATGGGTACCGAAGTGACTGTGGTGCGCGTGTTCACCGATGCGGAAGGGAATTTCGGCAATCCGCTCGGCATCGTCGATGCGAGCACGGTCGCACCCGCTGACCGTCAACCGTTGGCCACCCAATTGGGTTACAGCGAAACCATTTTCGTCGACATACCGTCGTCCGGATCAACCACCGCCCACGCGCGGATCTTCACACCCGCCACCGAGTTGCCATTCGCCGGGCACCCGGCGGTGGGCTTGGCGTGGTGGCTGCGCGAGCGGGGCTTGCCGATTCGCACGCTGCAAATCCCGGCTGGTGTGGTCGCCGTGAACTACGACGCCGACCTGACTACCGTGCGCGCCCGCGCTGACTGGTCCCCCGAGTTCGCCCTGCACGACCTGCCGTCGCCCGACGACGTGGTGAACGCGGACCCGGCCGACTTCTCCGACGACGTCGCGCACTACCTGTGGGCGTGGGTCGACGAGAGCGAAGGGCACCTGCGATCGCGAATGTTCGCCCCCGCGTTGGGCGTTGACGAGGACGAAGCGACCGGTTCGGCCGCGGTGCGGATCACCGACGCGCTGTCCCGCGACCTGGTGATCACACAAGGCAAGGGCTCCATTCTGCGCACGTGGTGGAGCGCCGACGGCTGGGTGACAGTTGGCGGCCGGGTCGTCGACGACGGGACCATCCGCACTGGCTGATTCGGAGTCGGCCCGCGAGGGTAAACGCTGGCATCCGCCGAGGACATGGAGGCCGCAATGGCTGACGAAGATCGGGAAGACGCGGTCGGCGAAGGCCATCATCCGATGGTCGGACAGCCGCATACCGAGGACGAGGGCCCGATCGCCGACGCGGAACAGGCTGCCGCGGAGCTGAGTTCAGAGGAGCAACCGCTGGGGCCGCTGGGACCGCCGATGGATCGTCGGTCCCCGTTCTATATCGGCATGACGGCAACGGCCGGCGTGGCAGTGACGTATGCGCTTGCACGTGGCCTGGTTCTGGTTTCGTCGATGCTGCTGCTGATCGGTGTGGCGTTCTTCATCTCGCTCGGACTCGAGCCGGCGGTGTCCTGGCTGACGCGGCATAGGCTCCCGCGGTGGGCGGCCGTGGCGGTCGTGTTGTTCCTCGGCGTCGCAGTTGTCGGCGGCTCGCTGGCGGCGGCGATCCCGCCGCTCGTCGAACAGGCGCGACAATTCATCGACCAAGCGCCGCACTACCTGCAGCAGCTCCAGAACCACTCGTCGATGCTCGGTAGACTCAACGACAAGTTTCACGTGCAACAGCGAGTCACCCAGATGGTCAGTGGCTCAGGCAAATCGGCGGTCCCGGAGATCGTCAAAGCCGGAAAGACGGTGTTCGGCACCATAACTGACATCGTCATCGTTCTGGTGCTGACCGTGTACTTCCTCGCCAACTTGCCCGACATCCGCACGACGTTGTACCGGTTCGTGCCGAATTCGCGCCGGCCGCGGGCAATCTTGATCGGCGATCGCGTGTTCGCCAAGGTCGGCACCTACATGATGGGAAACCTGCTGATCTCGTTCATCGCGGGTGCGGCGACGTTCATCTGGCTGATCATCTTCGACGTTCCGTATCCGTTGCTGTTGGCGATTTTCGTCGCACTGCTGGATCTGATCCCGTTCGGCTCGACCGTCGCCGGCTTCATCGTCGCGGCGGTCGCGCTGACGGTGTCGATCCCGGTGAGCATCGCCACGCTCGTCTTCTACGTCGTGTTCCGCCTGGCCGAGGACTACCTGCTGGTGCCGAAGATCATCGGCAAGGTCGTGGAGGTGCCGGCGGTCGCCACTCTGGTCGCCGTGCTGGTGGGCGGGGCTCTGCTGGGGCTCGTCGGAGCACTGGTCGCGATTCCGGTGGCCGCCGCGATTCAGCTGCTGCTGCAGGAGTTGCTGTTCACCCGACTCGACAAGACCTGACTCTCGTTGTGCGCCAGGATATTTCGAGCTACTTCGACGCGGTCACGTCGCGGTGCGCACGAAGCGCCTCGATCTCGCGCTCGAAATCGGCCGCCGACGAGAACGACCGGTAGACCGACGCGAACCGCAGATACGCGACTTCGTCGAGTTCACGCAACGGCCCGAGGATGGCCAAGCCCACCTCGTGGCTGGGCACCTCGGGCGAACCCGTGGCCCGTACGGTGTCTTCGACCTGCTGCGCCAAGAGGTTGAGCGCGTCGTCGTCGACATCGCGGCCCTGACAGGCCCGGCGCACACCACGGATCACCTTTTCGCGGCTGAACGGCTCGGTGACCCCGCTGCGTTTGACCACCGCCAGCACTGCTGTTTCGACCGTGGTGAATCGGCGGCTGCATTCCGGACACGAACGCCGACGCCGGATGGCTTGGCCCTCATCGGTTTCGCGGGAGTCGACGACCCGGGAGTCTGGATGTCGGCAGAACGGACAGTGCATGACTGCTCCTTCGCCGCGCAGACAACCGGTCGAGTAGAACCCTCCCGAGATTACCTGCGGATACCCGGCCGCGGCCAACGCCACCGCGGACATCAGCCGACCGGTGCGACCAGGGTCTGGCCAGCGTCCAGCGCGGCCGAGTCCAGCTGGTTGAGGTTCTTGATCTTCTCCACCACGGAGCTCACGGGCGCGCCGGGCGCCACCCGCGCGGCCAGCTGCTGCAGACTCTCCCCGGGCTGCACCTGTACTACGGCCAGTTCGGCGGGAACGGATGAATCCGCCGCGGCGCCGCCGCGTGCTTGCGCGATCGAAATGAGCCACATCGTGATCAGGGCGGCGACGGCGGCGAGCGTCACGGTCATCGCGACGCTGACGGGACGGCGGCGGTGCGGCGCTCGCGACACCTTGACCCCGGTACCGCGATAGGCGAGCGCGCCACGACTGGGCCGCACCGACACCGGCACCGCGCGTCCATGCCGGTAACCGACCTGGTCACCGCGGTATGGCGGAATCAACCTCGGCCCGCGCAAGGTGTGCTGCGTGGCGTCCAGCATCGCGGTCATCTGCATTCCTTCCGTCACCATCTTTCGCTCCCTTGTTCGAATATAATCGATCATGCGTTCGATGTCCGAACGTATGATCGATGTGTACCAGAGCGCACCGACAGGTCCGGGTCGGCGATGGTCACGAACGCGACACACCTCGAACACATGTTTGAATATGTCGGCCGCTGCGGTTACATTTGGCGACATGAGTGACACCGAGGGAACCCCGCAGCCAGGACTGACCGCACGTCAACGCACGATCCTGGACGTCATCCGCTCGTCGGTGACCACGCGCGGTTACCCGCCGAGCATCCGCGAGATCGGTGATGCCGTCGGGCTCACGTCCACCTCCTCGGTGGCCCATCAGCTGCGGACGCTGGAGCGCAAGGGCTACCTGCGCCGCGACCCGAATCGTCCGCGAGCCGTCGACGTCCGCGGCGCCGACGAGGGCCCGAACCATCCGGTGACCGACGTCGCCGGTTCCGACGCGTTGCCTGAGCCAACGTTCGTCCCGGTGCTCGGTCGCATCGCCGCAGGCGGGCCCATCCTCGCCGAGGAAGCCGTCGAAGACGTGTTCCCGCTGCCCCGCGAGCTCGTCGGCGAGGGGTCGCTGTTCTTGCTGAAAGTGGTCGGCGAGTCGATGGTCGACGCAGCGATCTGTGACGGCGACTGGGTGGTGGTGCGCCAGCAGAACACCGCCGAGAACGGCGACATCGTCGCCGCGATGATCGACGGAGAGGCCACGGTGAAGACGTTCAAGCGAACCGGCGGTCAGGTCTGGCTGATGCCCCACAATCCGGCGTTCGACCCGATTCCGGGCAACGACGCCGCGATCCTCGGTCGTGTCGTCACGGTGATTCGCAAGATCTGACCGCGAAGCCCGCCCAGCGGGTGCATCGTTGTCATATGCGGGCGATGCGACGGCTCGGTGCGGCGGCAATTCTCGCGGCTGTCCCCGCCGTGCACGCGATCATCACACCTGGCGGCGCGGTGCAGCATGTCGCGCTTTGCCCGCAGGGAATGGTGCCGAACCCCGCCGGCTACGGGTGTGTCCCGGACTTGGTCGGCGGCGCTCCGGTCGGCGCGCCGAGTCAAGACGTGCTCACGCGGTGCCACGGGAACTACTACATCTGCGTCTGGCCGTATTCGGTGCCCTGACGGCTCGCGACACTTTAACCTCTGCGGCGACACGCCGAAAAGAACCGCAGCAGTTTATGTTTCGGCGAAATCACACGCCCAGCGAACGCCCGATGATCTCCTTCATGATCTCCGTCGTACCGCCGTAGATCGTCTGCACACGAGAGTCCAAGAACGCCCGTGCGATGCCGTACTCGCGCATATAGCCGTATCCGCCGTGCAGTTGAAGGCAGCGGTCGTTGAGCCTCACCTGCGCTTCGGTGGAATACCACTTCGCCATCGCCGCCTGCTCCACCGTCAGCTTCTCCTCGAGGTGCAGCCGGATGAACTCGTCGACCATGATCCGCACGACGGTGGCCTCCGTCGCGAGCTCGGCAAGCAGGAACCGGCTGTTCTGGAAGCTCCCGATCGGCTTACCAAAAGCCTTGCGCTCCTTGGTGTATTGCAGCGTGGATTCCAGCACCTCTTCCATTGCCGCCGCAGCCATGACCGCGATGTTGAGCCGTTCCTGCGGCAGGTTCTGCATGAGGTAAACGAATCCCATGCCCTCCTCGCCGAGCATGTTCTCGGCCGGCACGCGCACGTCGTTGAACGACAACTCCGCGGTGTCCTGAGCGTCGAGGCCGATCTTGTCGAGCTTGCGGCCCCGCTCGAAGCCCTTCATTCCCCGCTCGACGACCAGCAACGAAAAGCCTTGCGCGCCTTTGTCTGGATCGGTCTGCGCGACGACGATCACGAGGTCGGAGTTGATGCCGTTGGTGATGAACGTCTTCGCGCCGTTGAGCACCCATTCGTCGCCGTCCTTGACGGCGCGGGTCTTGATGCCCTGCAGATCGCTACCCGTGCCCGGCTCGCTCATCGCGATCGCGGTGATCAATTCGCCGCTGCAGAAGCCCGGCAGCCAGCGCTGCTTTTGCTCCTCGGTGGTCAGCCGCAGCAGGTACGGCGCCACGACGTCGTTGTGAAGTCCGAACCCGATGCCGCTGTAGCGCCCGATCGTGATCTCCTCTGTGACGATCGTGTTGTAGCGGAAGTCCGGGTTGCCGCCGCCGCCGTACTCCTCGGGTACCGCCATTCCCAGAAAGCCCTGCTTGCCGGCCTCCTGCCACACGCCGCGATCGACGATCTTGTCCCGTTCCCACTGCTCGTGGTACGGCGCGACATGACGGTCCAAAAACGAGCGGAACGACTCACGGAACAGGTCGTGTTCGGGCTCGAACAGCGTGCGCTGGTATTTGACGGCATTACCCATGCGGGACCTCCGGTATCGGGAACTTGCCGCCCAAGATATACCAACCGGATGGTTGGTTTGCCGGGGGTCGACGACGCCGGGCATGCGGTCGGGTCGTTGGGCATCCGTGGCGGCAAATGTGGAAGAAGCACGCCCGCCTCTTGGCTTTTCTGCGGCCTACAGTCAGGTCGTGGCGGACACCATCTGTGTCGAAGAACGCGGCCGGATCATCGAGTTCACGTTCGACGATCTGCTGCGCTACGCCGGGCCACACTCGCCGGCCGGCGTAGCCAACGCCTTCAAGGTGCTGCAGCGCGCCTTCGCGCTGCTCTCGCCCGACGAGCCTCCGCCGCGGCGATCCGTCGTCGTGCGCACAGCGTTCCGCGGCCCGGGAGCGCGCGACGGCGTCGAGGCGGTGACCCGCGCGGTGAGCGACGGACGGTACGCCGTCGACGCGTCAGTGGCCCGAACGGATCTGGGCCGGCTGCGGGAAACGTTCGTGTTCGAAGTGCGCATCGGCGATCGTTCGGTGACGCTGGCGTTGCGCGACGGATTTGTCACCGAGGAGTTCATCGACCTCGCGCAGACCGACGGGCGGACCAGCGCTGAGGAGTCACGACTCGACGAGCTGAAAGCCGAACTGGCACAACGCATTATGACAACGGAGGCACCCGACGTCTACGAACTCGTCTAGCCTGCGAAGTGCACCGTGATTCCGCTGCATAACGTGAATTTCGGCGAGCTAAGTGGCGAACTCCCGCAGGCTCGCAGCCAGCGCCAGGGGAACACGCGCACGGATCCGAGTGCCCTCGGCGTTATGCTCCGACGCTTGCACCTGCCCGTCGGCATGCACGCGGGCCACCAAATCGCCGCGGTGGTAAGGGATCACGACGTCGATGGCCGTATCGCTGGGTGCGGCCAGCTCCGCGATCCGGCTGCGCAGCGCGTCGAGGCCCTCGCCGGTGCGTGCGGACACGAACACCGCGTCCGGCAGCGCACGGCGTAGTTTCGCCATCGCCAAATCGCTTGCGGCGTCGACCTTGTTGATCACAATCAGCTCCGGCACCGGCTCGCCGTCGTAGTCGGCGAAGACCTCGCGGATCACCGTTCGCACCGCGTCGATCTGGGCCAGCGGGTTGACATCGGATCCGTCGACCACGTGTACCAGCAGGTCGGCGTCGACGACCTCCTCCAGTGTCGATCGGAAGGCTTCGACGAGTTGTGTCGGCAGATGCCGCACGAACCCGACCGTGTCGGTCAAGACGAACGGGCGCCCGTCGTCGAAATGCCCACGGCGAGTGGTCGGTTCGAGGGTGGCGAACAACGCGTCCTCCACTAGCACGCCCGCGCCCGTGAGCGCGTTGAGCAGACTCGACTTGCCCGCGTTGGTGTAGCCGACGATCGCCACGGACGGCATGTCGCTGCGCAGTCTGCGGCCACGCTGCGTGTCGCGGGCCTGCTTCATTCCTTTGATGTCGCGGCGCAGCTTGGCCATTCGTTCGCGGATGCGGCGACGGTCGGTTTCGATTTTCGTCTCACCGGGACCGCGCAGGCCCACGCCGCCGCCGCTGCCGCCCGCGCGTCCGCCGGCCTGCCGCGACATCGACTCACCCCAGCCGCGCAGTCTCGGCAGCATGTATTCCATCTGCGCCAAGGACACCTGCGCTTTGCCCTCACGACTGGTGGCGTGCTGGGCGAAAATGTCGAGAATCAGGGCGGTGCGGTCGATGACCTTTACCTTCACCGCTTTTTCCAGCGCGGTCAGCTGAGCGGGACTGAGCTCGCCATCGCAGATGACGGTGTCAGCGCCGGTGGCGACGACCACCTCGCGCAACTCCTGGGCTTTGCCGGACCCGATGTACGTCGACGCGTCGGGTTTGTCGCGCCGCTGAATCAGCCCCTGTAGCACCTGCGATCCAGCGGTCTCGGCGAGTGCGGCCAACTCCGCGAGGCTGCCGTTGGCGTCGGCAGCGCTGCCGTCGGTCCACACGCCGACGAGCACCACGCGTTCCAGGCGCAGCTGCCGGTATTCGACCTCGGAGACGTCGGCGAGTTCGGTGGACAGGCCGGCCACCCGGCGCAGCGCCGAACGGTCTTCGAGGTCGAGGTCGCCCGTACTGGGCACATCGTCTACGGAAAATTCAAAATTCGTCATACGCAGTAAGTGATGGTGGCACGGAACCACGGCGGCTCGCACCTGATTAACGCCGGACGTCGCGCCACCATTCCTCCGAAATCTCCCCGCGAGCCACCAGCACGGACGGTCCGCGCAGGAAGCTGCTCGCATCGGTGACGGTAACGAAGACCTCGCCACCGGGAATGCGCACGGTCACCGAGCCCGTCGACACACCCTCGTGCACCAGCGCGGCCACTGCGGCGGCCACGGTTCCTGTTCCGCACGAACGTGTTTCGCCCACGCCACGCTCATGCACGCGCATCGTCACGGCCCCGGCGACAGGTGCGGTCAACACTTCGACGTTGACACCGTGCGGGAACTGCCCGCGATCGAACGACACCGGCGCCGCGACGTCGAGCGCGGCCAACGCGTCATCGCTCAACGCAGCATCGACACACGCCAGATGCGGATTGCCGACATCGATGGCGAGGCCGCTGAATGTGCGGCCGCCGACGACGGCCTCCCCGGTTCCGAGCTGATTCGCCTTGCCCATTTCGACGGTGACGTCGGCGAACGTGTCGTCGACGCGATGCAGCGTCACGGGCCGCGGGCCGGCCAGTGACCCGACGACGAACTCGTCGCGCGACTCCAGCCCGCCCGCCCGCAGATAGTGGGCGAACACGCGTACGCCGTTGCCGCACATCTCCGCGACCGAACCGTCGGCGTTGCGATAGTCCATGTACCACTCGCCAGCGTTGAGCCCCTCCGGCAGGCGCTGCAGCACGCCGGCGGCGACAGCTGCCTCACCAGTAGTGATCCGCAATACGCCGTCGGCGCCGAGCCCGCGGCGCCTGTCGCACAACGCGGCGACGGCGTCGGGGTCCAGCGACATCTGCGCCTCGAGGTCGACCAGCAGCACGAAATCGTTCTCGGTGCCGTGGCCCTTG
>DASRFZ010000206.1:0-3222 GCA_035651275.1 Mycobacterium sp.
AAACCCTCCATCAACGCCTGCAGCGCGTTGATCGGGTCGATCTCACTGACGGTGACCCGCGCGCCCTGGCCCTTGAGCGACTCCGCGCAGCCCTTGCCGACGTCGCCGTAGCCGCAGATCAGCACGTTCTTGCCGCCGATCAGCACGTCGGTGCCGCGGTTGATGCCGTCGATCAGCGAGTGCCGGGTGCCGTACTTGTTGTCGAACTTGGACTTGGTCACTGAGTCGTTGACGTTGATCGCCGGGAACGCCAGCGTGCCGGCTGCCGCGAATTGGTAGAGCCGCAGCACGCCCGTCGTCGTCTCCTCGGTGACGCCCTTGACCGACTCGGCGATCTTGGTCCATTTGGTCTTGTCGGTTTCGAACCGGTCGCGCAGCACACCGAGGAACACTTTCCACTCGGCAGAGTCGTCCTCTTCGCTGGGCGGCACGACGCCGGCCTTCTCGAACTGCGCGCCACGCAACACCATCATTGTGGCGTCACCGCCGTCGTCGAGGATCATGTTCGCGGGTTCGCCTTCCCACGTGAGCATCTGCTCAGCCGCCCACCAATACTCCTCGAGCGTCTCGCCCTTCCACGCGAACACCGGGACGCCCTGCGGCTCCTCGGGTGTTCCGTGCGGGCCGACGACGACGGCCGCAGCGGCGTGGTCCTGGGTGGAGAAGATGTTGCACGACGCCCACCGCACCTGCGCGCCCAACGCGACCAGCGTCTCGATCAGCACCGCAGTCTGCACGGTCATATGCAGCGACCCGGAGATGCGCGCGCCCTTCAGCGGCAGCACGTCGGCGTACTCGCGGCGCAACTCCATCAGTCCCGGCATCTCATGCTCGGCCAGCCGAATCTCCTTGCGGCCGAACTCGGCCAGCGACAGGTCGGCAACTTTGTAGTCGATACCGTTGCGGACGTCTGCGGTCAGCCGGTTTTCGGTTGTCGTCATGCCTGAGAGGCTAGAAGCCGCACTGCAGCGGCACCAAATCGGGGCAGTCAATCCTGCTCGATGACGCCGTAGCGTTCGGCGGCCGGGGTGAACAGGCGCGCAAGATCAGCGGCGACGTCGTGGTCGGCCTCCGGAGGCATCGACACGTAGCTCATCGCGATCCTCACGATCGCGCGGGCAAGGATGCCGGCGTCCTCGTCGGAGGCCTTGACCCAGCTGTCCTGGAACGTGCTCGTCAACCGCTGGGAGCAATGATTGATGATCGGGCCGCTGTGGGTGGTGATGAGTTGCAGCAGGTCCGGCTTGGTTTCGCCGGTGAGCAGCGAGATCACCAGGGGGTCTGCGGCGGACTCGGCGAAGAAGTCCCGGAAGCCCTGCAGAAACGCGTTGTAGACCTCGCCGACGTTGCCCTTGACCGCGTCGTCGACGTGGTCGACGAGCCGATCAGCCAGGCGCAGCGCATATGCCTGCGCCAGGCCCTGTCGCGATCCGAACTCGTTGTAGATGGTCTGGCGGCTGATGCCGGCGGCGCGCGCGACGTCGGCCAGCGTGATCGCCGACCAGTCACGCGTCAGCAGCAGATCCCGCATGCCGTCGAGGATCGAGTCGCGAAGCAATACGCGCGACGCCTCGGCATACGGGATCCGGTGCGGAGTTTCCACAAGCGGCAGAGTAGCCGTCACGAACGCGCGACCTCCGCCATCTCGAAATCCGCCTTGGCCGCGCCGCAGTCCGGGCAGCTCCAGTCGTCGGGGATGTCGTCCCAGCGAGTACCGGCGGCGATGCCGTCCTCCGGCCAGCCAAGCGCCTCGTCGTACTCGAAGCCGCACTGGATGCAGCGGAATAGTTTGTACATGATTCCTCCTTGTTCTTCCCTCGCGATTTCGGTGCGTTTTCCGGCGCTGAGCGCCTGTTTGCGCACCGAAATCGCTGGCTAGACGGGTTCGAAGTCGACCTTTTCCCGTACCGCGCAGTCCGGGCAACACCAGTCGTCGGGGACATCAGCCCAGCCGGTGCCGGCCGGAAAGCCTTCGCGCGGAGCACCTTTGGCTTCGTCGTAGACATAGCCGCAGCCGGGGCAGCGGTAGGCGGTCATGCGGCATACCTCGCGAGCAGCTTCTCGCGCTTGCGCGGGTGCAGGTTCGCCTTGGTGATATCGCCGTCGTAATGCGCGAGCACCTTCGGGTCCATCACCTTGCGCCACAGCGGCGGGAAGTAGGCGAGCACGATCATGCTTGCGTAGCCGCTGGGTAGGTTCGGCGCACCGTCGAAGCTGCGCAAAGTCTGGTAGCGCCGCGTCGGGTTGGCGTGGTGATCGCTGTGCCGCTGCAGGTGGTACAGGAAGACGTTCGTCACGATGTGGTCGGAGTTCCAGCTGTGCTGCGGCGAGCAGCGCTCGTAGCGGCCGCGGTCGGTCATCTGTCGCAGCAGCCCGTAGTGCTCGAGGTAGTTGACCGTCTCCAGCAGCGAGAACCCGAAGACCGCCTGGATCACCAGAAACGGGATCAGCGCCCAGCCGAACACGGCCAGTAAGGCACCGAACAACACCACGGTCATCAGCCACGCGTTGAGCACGTCGTTGCGAATGTTGAAGGGGCTCTTGCCCCCTCGGCGGAGGCGCTGCGCTTCCAGCTGCCACGACGAGCGCAGACTGCCCCACACGCTGCGCGGCAAAAACGCCCAGAAGCTTTCGCCCATCCGCGAGCTGGCCGGGTCCTCGGGTGTCGCGACGCGTACATGGTGGCCGCGGTTGTGCTCGATGAAGAAGTGCCCGTATCCGGTTTGCGCGAGGGTGACCTTGGACAGCCAGCGCTCGAGCGAGTCCCGCTTGTGGCCCAACTCGTGCGCGGTGTTGATGCCCACGCCGCCCAGCACACCGACCGACAGCGAGACGCCGAGCTTGCCGAACCAGCCCAGCGGGCCGTCATAGCCGAGCCAGCTGACGTCGTGCGCGGTGAACAGGTAGGCGCCGAAGATGACGCTGGCGAATTGGAAGGGCAGGAACGCGTAGGTGCAGTAGCGGTAGTACTTGTCGTTCTCGAGCTTCTCCATGACCTCCTCGGGCGGATTCTGCCCGTCGGGCCCGAACTTCAGGTCCAGCAACGGCAGCAGCACGAACAGCAGCAGCGGGCCGATCCACAACAGCGCCTGCGACGCCGTGTGCCACCCCTGCTGGTTCATTGCCCAGATCACCGGCAACACGACGAAGACGGCCGTCGGTGCGACCAGCCCCACCAACCACAGGTGCCGCTTCTTATCGCGCCACTCCTGCGCGACGGGC
>DASRFZ010000207.1:0-3907 GCA_035651275.1 Mycobacterium sp.
GGCGTCATAGAGCGCTTCCACCGCCACCCGAAGCGCGGAATCGGGGTCGGTCACCTGGGAGTAGAGTTTCTTGATCGACGACTTGGCGAAGATCGCCCCCGAGCCCACCGCTTGGTAGCCCTCCTCCTCAAAGTTCCAGCCACCGGCGGCGTCGAACGACACGATACGGCCAGCTTTCTGCGGATCCGGGTCATCGATGTCGAGGCCGGCCAGCAACGGCAGCGCCACCAGCCCCTGCATGGCGGCACCGAGGTTGTTGCGCACCATGATCGCCAGCCGGTTGACCTTGCCAGCGAACGTCAGCGGCACACCCTCAAGCTTTTCGTAGTGTTCGAGTTCAACGGCGTAAAGGCGGGCGAACTCGACCGCGATCGCGGCGGTGCCGGCGATACCGGTCGCGGTGTAGTCGTCGGTGATATACACCTTCTTGATGTCGCGCCCGGCGATCATGTTGCCTTGCGTCGACCGCCGGTCACCGGCCATCACGACGCCGCCTGGGTATTTCAGGGCGACGATCGTGGTGCCGTGGCGCAGCTGGCCACCGGCGGCCCCGCCAGACTCGGCGGCACCGCCGGCGCACACCGGCAACAACTCAGGCGCCTGCCGACGCAGGAAGTCGGCAAACGAGGACAGATCTACGGGACTGGATGGGACTCCGGGAAGTGCTGAGTTAGTGGCCAGGCGATCGCGGAACGGCCAGGTCACTGTCCGCCCTTTTGGACGTACGCGCGCACGAAGTCCTCGGCGTTCTCCTCGAGAACGTCGTCGATCTCGTCGAGCAGATCGTCGGTTTCCTCGGTCAGCTTTTCGCGACGCTCCTGGCCCGCGGCGTTGCTGCCGGTGAAGTCGTCGTCATCGCCGCCGCCACCGCCACGCTTGGTCTGCTCCTGAGCCATCGCTGCCTCCTGCGTTGGTCATCGGCGGCCTGACGGCCGCCGGTATATCTACCCTACCGGCCAGCACAGCAATTGCCTGGGATGGTTCAGCTTGTGGTGAGCTGATCCACAAGGTCGGCGGCGGTCTCCGCGGCCTCCAAGAGCGCACCGACGTGGGCCTTGCTGCCGCGCAGCGGCTCCAGCGTCGGGATCCGCACCAGCGAATCGCCGCCGAGATCGAAGATCACCGAATCCCAGCTGGCGGCGGCGATGTCGGCGCCGAATCTCCGCAAACACTCGCCCCGGAAGTAGGCCCGCGTGTCCGTGGGCGGATTCTCCACCGCGTCCAGCACCTGCTGCTCGGTGACCAACCTCCGCATCGATCCTCGAGCCACCAGCCGGTTGTAGAGGCCCTTGTCCAAGCGCACGTCCGAATACTGGAGGTCAACGAGGTGCAAACGGGGCGCCGACCAGCTCAGGTTCTCCCGCTGCCGGAACCCGTCGAGCAGCCGCAGCTTGGCAGGCCAGTCCAAAAGCTCCGCGCAGTCCATCGGGTCCCGCTCGAGCAAATCCAGTACATGCGCCCAGGTCTGCACGATGTCGGCGGCGCGGGGGTCGGCGTCGCGGCTGTCGACCATCTTGGCGACCCGGTCCAGATAGATGCGCTGCAGTGCCAGGCCGGTCAGCTCGCGGCCGTCGGCCAGGGCGACCGTGGCCCGCAGGGTCGGGTCCCGGCTGATCACGTGCACCGCGTGGACGGGCCGCGCCAGCGCCAGGTCGGAAAGGTCGATGCCGTGCGCCGGGCCGTCTTCGATCAGGTCGAGCACCAGCGCGGTGGTGCCGAGCTTCAGATACGTCGACGTCTCGGCCAGGTTCGCGTCACCGATGATGACGTGCAGCCGGCGGTATTTGTCGGCGTCGGCGTGTGGTTCGTCGCGGGTGTTGATGATGCCGCGCTTCAGTGTGGTTTCGAGTCCGACTTCGACCTCGATGTAGTCGGCGCGCTGCGACAGCTGGAAGCCCGGCTCGTCACCGGCGGGCCCGATCCCGACGCGGCCCGATCCGACGACGACCTGCCGGGACACCAAAAACGGTGTGAGCCCGGCGATTACGGCAGAAAACGGTGTCTGGCGTGACATCAGGTAGTTCTCGTGCGACCCGTACGACGCGCCCTTGCCGTCGACGTTGTTTTTGTACAGCTGCAGCTTGGCGGCACCCGGCACACTTGCGACGTGGCGTGCGGCGGCCTCCATGACCCGCTCCCCCGCCTTGTCCCAGACGACGGCGTCGAGCGGATCGGTGCACTCCGGCGCCGAGTACTCCGGGTGTGCGTGGTCGACGTACAGCCGGGCGCCGTTAGTGAGGATCATGTTCGCGGCACCGACCTCGTCGGCGTCGACGATCGGGGGCGGGCCGGCGGAGCGCGAGAGGTCGAAACCGCGGGCGTCGCGCAGCGGGGATTCGACTTCGTAGTCCCAGCGGGTGCGCTTGGCGCGCTGAATGCCCGCCGCGGCGGCATACGCCAGCACCGCCTGCGTGGACGTCAGGATCGGATTCGCGGTCGGGTCCGACGGCGACGAGATGCCGTACTCGACCTCGGTGCCGATGATCCGTTGCATGCCTTCAGCCTAGGCGAGCGGGCTCCCGAGCCAGGACAGCGCGGCAACGGTCAACGCCTCAACGCCGGCGCGCAGCGTCGGCTCCAACACCGGAGCGAACTGCGGAGAGTGGTTGGCCGGTGGTAAACGGCCCTCGCCGAACGCATCCCAGAACACCTTGGTGTCGACCCCGCCCCAGAACCAAAACACCGTCGGCACACCAAGTGTCGCGCCGAACACGCCGACGTCCTCGCTTGCCGACAGCGGCGGCAGCGGCATCAACCGCTCGGCCCCGAAGTGGCGTTCGAACGTGGCGACCGTTTTCGCCGTGCTCGCCGGATCGCTCACCAGGATCGGTGCGCTGACGTTCCAGTCGAATCGCGGATCCTGCGGCGCATTGCTGGCCCGTGCCTCCGCGGTGACGACGCGCTCGATCGCCGCGCGAACCTGATCGCGGACGGCGGGGTTGTAGGTCCGCATGTTGATGCCCAGTTCGGCGGTCTCGGGAATGATGTTGTCCTTGGTCCCGGCCTGCAAACGCCCGACCGTGACGACGGCCTGCTCGGTCGCCGCCACCTCGCGCGCGACGATGCCCTGCAGCCGCATCACGGTCGCGGCGGCCATCACGACCGGGTCCACGGTGTCTTCGGGCCGCGACCCGTGCCCACCGCGGCCGAACAGCGTCACCTGCACCGAATCAGCGCCGGCCATGATCGGGCCCTGCCCGTGGCCGAACATGCCCGCAGGCAGCGGCCCGACGTGCTGGCCCAGAACGATCGCTGGCTTGGGAAAACGCTCGAACAGGCCGTCGTCGACCATCGCCTGCGCACCGCACGCCAATTCCTCGGCGGGCTGAAACACCCCCAGCACCGTGCCGGACCAGTCGTCGCGAGTACGCGACAGCATCTCCACCGCGCCGACCAGACACGCGGTGTGCATGTCGTGCCCGCAGGCGTGGGCAACCGGGACTGAGCGCCCGGACACATCCGTCACCTGTTTGGTACTGGCGTACGGCAAGCCGGTGTCTTCGGCGACCGGAAGCGCGTCCATGTCGGCGCGCAGCATCACCACCGGCCCCGGCCCGTTACGCAACACGCCGACGACACCGGTGCCGCCGACGCCCGTCGTCACCTCGCATCCGGACGCGGCGATGGCGGCGGCCACCCGCGCCGCGGTGTTGTGCTCCTGCAACGAGAGCTCCGGATCGCTGTGCAGCTCGCGGTACAGCCCGGCCAGCCGACGCGCTATATCGGTATCGAGATCAACGCTCGTCACGCCTACAGGTACTGGCCGAGGTTGCTCTCGGTGTCGATCGCCCGCGACGCGCTCGACGACTTGCCGGTGACCAACGTCCGGATGTAGACGATCCGCTCGCCCTTCTTGCCCGAAATCCGGGCCCAGTCATCGGGATTCGTGGTATTGGGCAGGTCCTCG
>DASRFZ010000208.1:0-37331 GCA_035651275.1 Mycobacterium sp.
GTCGAAAGCGGTGGTGCCGTGGGATTGTGCTTTGGTCAATGCCGCACGCACCGGTGCGAGATCGGCGGCAGTGAGCAGTTTGTCGCACGCCCACCCGATCGACAGGCTCCAGACCGCGCCCGGGAACTGACGGTCCGCGTCCTCGAACATCCGGCCGATCTTCTGGTAGTTGCCGTCGCCCTCCAGGGTCGGGCGCGCGTTGACGACGACCAGGTGCGCGTCGGGCGCAATCGCATGGGCGACTTCGAGATCCATCACGGTCTCGCCGTGAGGCTCGCCGGACTGACCGCCGACGACGGTAGGCGTGAATTCCGGCAGCCCGGTCAGCGTCGCGAACGAGTCGAGGTCGTCCTGGTCGAAGCCGTCGAACTCGAAAAAGACGATCGTGGCGCCCTTCCCGTTGAACCCTGCCTTGGTGAGACCGGTGGCGTTGTACGCGCTCAGCAGCTCGCCGGGCGAGAGGCCGGGTTTGGGCGTATCGGTCAACGGCGGCTGCGGCGGCCGCGCAAGATGATGCGGTGTGTAGCCGAGAATCCGCCCCAGCCCGCTGATTTCGCCGCCCAGCGTGGGCGGGACGCTCGGCTGCTGCGGCGACGCGTAGAACGTCTGGCCGCGTTGGCCCCGATAGTCGTGGACGGCCACACGGAACGAGTTGGCCATGTCAGCCGGCGCGCCCGCCAGGACGGCCCAGTCATCCCCTGGCCGCCAGTTCACCGAAAGATGTTGGCGCTCAGCCCAATTGATGAGGCCCTCCGGCCGTCGCTCGCTGTGAAGCGCAACCGTCAGCTGCACTCTGCCGCGCGCCGGGCCGAGGTCCGTGGAGCTGGCAAGCAGCCATGCCAGGGGACCACCGACGGCGCCGACGGAGTGTTCATGCGGCCGGTGGTCGGACACCAACACCAACACCAACGCTGCAGCCAGCAATGCGCGGACCCTAGTCATCGTCGCTCTGCACGTTGCTCACCGGGACTGAGATTAACCGCGGCTAGCCTTGGCCGGATGCCGAACTATCCAGAGTCGCCGCGTGAAGCGGCGCGACGATTCACCCCAGAACTCACCGATCTGATCAACCACCCGCTGTACTCCGAGGTGTGGACCGACAAGCGCCTCAGTCCGCGAGACCGCAGTATCGCGACCGTCGCCGCTTTGACGGTCCTCTATCGACCGGAGGAGTTGCCCGCGCATCTGAAGCGAGCCGTCGACAACGGTCTCACGCTCGACGAAATCTCCGCGCTGATCACCCATGTCGCGTTCTACGGCGGGTTCCCGGCAGCGATCTCGGCGTCGATGATCGCCGCCGACACCCTGCTCGACGATTAGGTGCCAGTCGCCGCGGCGCGCTGGTACATCACTGGATCGTGTGCGCAGATCATGGTCAGGTCGGGCTCGCTCCGCTGGTAGAGCTCCGCGAGCCGGGCCTGGTTGTCGCGTAGTTGCGCCCAGTCGAAGAAGTTGATCCTTTCCTGCAGTCGCACTATCCCGGGCACCGGGGTTCGCTGGTCCACCGTCCCGCGGTGGTAGAACGCGTCGCCGCAATGCAGGATGCAGTGATCGCCGGCGTCGACCGCCACTCCCGCGTGGCCGCGCGTATGCCCGGGCAGCGGAATGAGGACGATGCCGGGCGAGATCGCATCGAGCTGCTTGGCCGCCGCGAACCCGCGCCACGACTCTCCTTCGACGGTGTGCTCAACGAGCTGTGGGCGATGGGACCACTGAATTGCCCGGTACCGCAACCGTTCTCGCCATGACGGCGATGTTACCGCGCCCCGCACCTCGGCCGCGGTGACGTGGATTTGGGCGTCGGGAAAATCCACGAGGCCTCCGATGTGGTCCATATCGAAGTGCGTTATCACGATGTGGCGCACGTCGTTTCGGCTGAACCCGAGACGTTCCACTTGCCGCAGGGCCGGCTCCGTCGGGTCCAAGGTGGGCTTGATTACATGGCGAAACGGCCCGAGCCGCTTTGGGTCGGCGAGGTCGGCCAGTCCGAATCCGGTGTCGACGAGCACCAAGCCGTTGTCGGTTTCCACCAGCAGCACATGGCAGACCAGCGGCTGTGTGGCAGGCGGTTTCATCGTTCCGCAGTTCAGGTGATGGACCTTCATGACGCTCCCGCCCGTCGTACTAATTCCACTGTGGCCGCGCGTAATTCACCGACTGCATCGATCGGCGCGGCAAACCCGACCCGGGTGTAGGCGATCCCTCGCGGTGTGCTGACTTTCAGGTCGAGCCCGTAGCGGTCGGCACCCGTGCACGTCGCGGCGTCGGTATCCGGATAGCCGCCGAACACCCGTGCCATAAGGGCCAGCGATTCGGCATGGTCGGCGTTCAGGTGGTCGATCGCACCGGCGGCGAGCGGCTGCACAGGATCCGGAATTGCGGCCGCATAATCGTCGCCCGTCGCGGAATCCATCCGGCCGTATCCGCCGACCCACCGCACCCGGTGAACGCGCAGCACCCATAGCGAGAAGTCGCTGTAGTCGATGTAGTACTTGGCGGCGGCGACAGCGGACAGGTGCGCGGCGCGTGCGGCGGCTAGCTCGTCGCCTTCGGGCCGATTGACCTTGCCTGCCAACGTGATTCGGCCGCTGGCCAGCGGATCAGGTTCGGCCCTGGGTGCGACGATACCGAGGCTGGCCCGCGGGTCATGCTCGAGATTGCGGCCATGCTCGGCCATCCGTGAGACGCAGAGCACCGGCGCACCGCCAAGCAGTCCGTACGTCACAAACGACGCCCATGGATCACCGGCGGTGGTGAGTGTCGCAAGCGTGCCGGTGTTGGTCGACGCGGCGATCGTGCGGGCTTCCTCAGCCGCCGACGGACGGTGGGGGTTCGCTATGGCCGTCAGCGGTTCCGGAGCTGACGGCGCATCGCCGGGGTCGCCGTGATCGCGTGGGCGGCTGGTCGTCACGTCGGCACGATACCGGGCGGCCAAGCCCTTGTCCCGGCCGGTACCGCAGAGTACCGTGCGATGGTACGTTGGAGTACCACAGCGGGAAGGGGACCTCATGGGCGAGGCGACGACAGATCCTGTGCGGCTTCCACCTGCGCCTCCCGTGCCGAAAATCCTCGCCGGGATCGCATTCGCCGCAGCTCGCGGCAAGACCGTCGGCGCCCTGGCGCGGCGCTACGGCTCTGCGTTCACGCTCGCCCTGCCGATCTTCGGCACCGCCGTCGTGGTCAGCGACCCCGCCGCCGTCAAAGACCTGTTCACCAGCGGCACCGACCTGGTCGGCCGCGCGTCCAACCTCGGCCTGATCCTCGGTCCCGGCTCGACGTTCAGCCTCGACGGCGACGAGCATCGGGAGCGGCGCAAGCTTCTGGTCCCGCCGTTCCACGGCAAGCGGATGGCCGGATATGAGCACATCGTCGAAGAAGAGGTACTACGCGAGGTCGCCAGCTGGCCGGAGGGCCACGAGTTCCAGACCCTGCCATCGATGATGCGAATCACGCTGAACGCGATCCTGCGTGCGGTGTTCGGTGCCGAGGGTGGCGCGCTCGACGAGTTGGCGCAACTGTTGCCGCCGGCGGTCGCGCTGGGGTCGCGCTTGGCGGTTACACCGCAATTCCTGCACCGCGACCTCGGCCGGTTCAGTCCGTGGGGCCGGTTCCTGCGCCACCGCCGCCGCTACGACGAGATCATCGACGGCCTGATTGCCGACGCGCGCTCCGACCCGAACTTCGCCGAGCGCTCCGACGTGCTGTCGCTGCTGCTGCAGGCGCGCTACGAGAACGGTGAGCCGATATCTGACCGCCACGTCGCCGACGAATTGCTGACGCTGCTGACGGCCGGGCATGAAACCACTGCGACGACGCTGGCCTGGACGGTCGAGCGGATTCGGCGGCATCCGCGGCTGCTGACCCGGCTGACGGAAGAAGCCGACGCCGGCGGATCGGAACTTCGGCAGGCGACGATCTGGGAGGTGCAGCGGACCCGCCCCGTCATCGACGGAACGCTACGTATCACCCGCCAGCGAATCAGGTTGGGCGAGTGGGTGCTTCCCGAGAACCACGTAGTGATCGTCAGCATCGGGCTCGCGCACGCGTCGGAGAAAAACTTCGCGAACGCCACGAGGTTCGACCCGGACCGATTCCTCGGCACCAGCCCCGATACGCACACGTGGATACCGTTCGGCGGCGGAATACGGCGCTGCGTTGGCGCGGCGTTCGCCAACATGGAGATGAACGTGACGCTGCGAACCCTGCTGCGGGAGTTTGAATTCGCGGCGACGTACGCGCCGGGCGAGCGGATTCACTCCCGCGGCGTCGCGACGGCGCCGCGCGACGGCGGGAAAGCCGTGGTGTACCGGCGGACCTGCGACGCCGGCCGGCGGGAGCTGCGCAGCGTGCAGAAGGTATCGGCGTGACGGAAACGGTAGTCGACGTCGGCCGGGGAATTCGCCTGTGCTACGACCAGATTGGCAATCCCGACGGTCAGCCCATGGTGCTCATTCCGGGTCTCGGTCAGCAGTTGCATTCGTGGCCAGAAGATTTCGCCACAGCACTGGCGGCCCGCGGGTTTCTGGTCACCCGGATCGACAATCGCGACGTCGGCCGCTCGACCCACATGAGCTTCCCCGCGCCGAAACCGTGGGCGATCATGCGCGGCGGCAACGACTCTCGGCAATACCACCTCGGTGACATGTCCCGCGACACCGTCGGCCTGCTCGACGCGCTGGGTTACGGTGACGCGCATCTGGTCGGCATCTCGATGGGCGGGATGATCGCGCAGACGGTAGCGGCTCACTACCCGGGCCGGGTGCGGACGCTGACGTCGCTCATGTCGACAACCGGGGCGGCCCACATCGGCCGACCAGCACCGTCGACGTGGTTCCTGCTCGCGACGGCGCGCCCGCCACGCACCCGCGACGAGGCAATCGACCGGGCACTGAAGATCTTTCGGCATATCGGCTCGCACGGGTTCCCATTCGACGAACAGTGGATCAGGCAGCGCGCCGGCATGGATTGGGACCGCGATCAGACGTCCGACGGGGTCCCGCGCCAGCTCGCCGGGATCTTCGCGTCGCGCGACCGCACCCGCGAACTGCGCCAGATTGACGCGCCCACCCTGGTGATCCACGGCGACCGCGACCGGATGGTCCATCCGACCGGCGGCGCCGCAACAGCGAAGGCCATCCCCGGCGCGCGGCTGGAAACGATCAACGGGATGGGCCACGACTTGCCACGCGGGGCGTGGCCCCGGCTCATCGACCTGATCGCCGAGCACGCCGCCCATGCCGGTCAATACGAGGAGAGACGGTGACGAAGAAGCGCACCATCAGCGGCCGGACCGCGGTGATCAGCGGGGCCGCATCGGGAATCGGTCGCGCTCTGGCGCAACGGCTTTCGGCGCACGGCAGCCCGGTGGCGATCACCGACATCGACGAGCGCGGGTTGAAGGAGACCGAGGCGAGTTTGCAAGGCCGGGTGCTGAGCAGGGTGTTCGACGTCCGCGACGCTGACGCCCAGCGCAGTTTCGCCGACGACGTGCGGGACTGGGCGCCGGCCCGAATCGGTGCGGTGTTCAACAACGCCGGTGTCGCCACCGCGTCGAGTGTGCTCGACTCGGTGCCTGAGGACGACCAGTGGCTGTGGGACATCAACTTTCACGGCGTGGTCAACGGCACCCGCGCGTTCCTGCCGATCCTCGTCGAGCAGGACGAGGGCGCGATTGTGAACACGTCCAGCGTGTACGGGCTGGCCAGCATGCCCAACCAAAGCGCTTACTGTTCAGCGAAATTCGCTGTTCGCGGGTTCACCGACGCGGTGCGTCACGAACTGCGTGGCACCGGTGTCACCGCGATCAACGTCCACCCCGGCGGGATCAACACCAACATCGTGCGCAACGCCCGATTCCGCAAGGACCCTGACGGCCGGGGCCGGACGCACGAGCAGATGGCCGCGGAGTTCGCCGCGATCACGATGACGCAGCCGGACAAGGCCGCCGCGATCATCCACCGGGGCGTCGAAGCCGGAAAGGCCCGCATCCTCGTCGGGCCTGACGCGTATGTCTTCGACGTTCTGACTCGGCTCGCGCCGACCCACTACTACGACGTGCTGAGCGCTGTCATGTCGACGGTCCGGGCGCGGGCGGGCCGTCGGCAGCCAACCCCAGTAGCTCTCCCCGGCCGATCTGCGTGACAAGGCTGGCCGAGTCGAAGTAAATGCGCTCGTTGACGATCCGGTCGCCGTCGAAGTAGAACACTGCGATGATCGGCACCCGAAATGCCTTGCCGGTCGGCGGTAGTCCGTAGAACTCGCCGAGATTGGTTCCCAGCAAATCGAATTCGACGATCACTGCGTCGTCGGCGACGTGGAATCGGGCGTTGTCGTGGCGCTGGTCGGGGAACGCGGTCCGCGTCGTCAGGTAGTACCCCATCACCTCGGCGTCGCCGTCGAAGACTTGGCCGGTCGCCATGATTTCGTACCGCGGATGGCCGTTGAACGTCGCCAGCGTCTTGTCGAACTCCTGGGTGACTTCGGTGTCCATGTGCTCGCGGATGACCGCGAGCCGACGTTCCCGAAGGTCGTCGTCGATCATCGTCCGAGCCTAACTTCCACCGGAGACGCCTCGCGGCCTGTCTACGAAGCCACCCGAGCGGGTACACGTTCGTGACCTGATCTTCGATCGAGGAAGAGGTGACCATGTCATCGACCAAGGTGGCCGACTTCGTACTTGAACGGCTCCGCGACTGGGGTGTCGAGAAGGTGTTCGCGTATGCGGGCGACGGCATCAACGGCCTGCTCGCGGCGTGGGGTCGCGCAGACAACAAGCCGGAATTCATCCAGGCGCGCCACGAGGAAATGGCCGCGTTCGAGGCGGTGGGCTACGCCAAGTTCAGCGGCCGCGTCGGCGTGTGCGCCGCCACCTCCGGACCGGGCGCAATCCACCTGCTCAACGGCCTCTACGACGCCAAGCTCGACCACGTGCCCGTCGTCGCGATCGTCGGGCAGACCAACCGCAGCGCGATGGGTGGGTCGTATCAGCAGGAAGTCGACCTGATGAGCCTCTTCAAGGACGTCGCCAGCGACTACGTGCAGATGGTCACCGTCCCCGAGCAGCTGCCGAACGTCCTCGACCGCGCGATCCGCACCGCGATGGCGCGACGAGCGCCGACCGCGCTGATCATTCCCGCGGATGTCCAGGAGCTGGACTACTCGCCTCCGACGCACGAGTTCAAGATGGTGCCGTCGAGCCTGGGGGTGGAATGGCCTGACATCGCGCCGGACGACGCGGCCGTGCAGCGTGCCGCCGATGTGCTCAACGAAGGCCAGAAGGTGGCGATGCTGGTCGGGCAGGGAGCCCGCGGGGCCGCCGAGGAGATCACCGAGCTGGCGGAGGTGCTGGGCGCCGGGTGCGCGAAAGCGCTACTGGGCAAGGATGTGCTGTCCGACGAATTGCCTTGGGTCACAGGCGCGATCGGCCTGCTTGGCACCCGGCCCAGCTACGAGCTGATGCGCGACTGCGACACGCTGATCACGATCGGGTCGAGCTTCCCGTACACCCAGTTCCTGCCCGGCTTCGACCAGGCGCGCGCCGTGCAGATCGACATCGACGCGGCGATGATCGGCATGCGGTATCCCTACGAGGTCAACCTCGTCGGCGACGCAGCCAAGACGGTCCGCGCGCTGCTGCCGCTGCTCAAACGCAAGGAAGACCGGTCCTGGCGGGACACCATCGAAAAGAACGTCGCGCGATGGTGGGAGACCATGTCGATGGAGGCCGACGTCAAGGCCGATCCGATCAACCCGCTGAAGCTGTTCGCCGACTTGTCACCGCGGCTGCCCGACAACGCGATCGTCACCGCCGACTCCGGCTCGTCAGCGAATTGGTATGCCCGCGAGTTGAAATTCCGTGGCAACATCCGCGGCTCACTGTCGGGAAACCTCGCCACGATGGGTCCGGGCGTCCCGTACGGGATCGGCGCGAAATTCGCTCACCCCGATCGGCCGGTGATCGTGTTCGCCGGTGACGGCGCGATGCAGATGAACGGCATGGCCGAGCTCATCACGATCGCTCACTACTACCAGGAGTGGTCGGACCCGCGCATCATCGTCGCGGTGCTGCACAATAACGACCTCAACCAGGTCACCTGGGAGATGCGCGCGATGGGCGGTGCTCCGAAATTCCCTGAGTCGCAGACACTTCCGGACGTCGACTTCGCGGCGTTCGCCGCCACCCTCGGGTTCGTGTCGGTCAAAGTCACTGAGCCGGACCAGATCACGCCGGCGTGGGAGCAGGCGCTGGCCGCCGACCGGCCCGCGCTGCTGGACGTGCACTGTGATCCCAACATTCCGCCCGTGCCGCCGCATGCGACCTTCGACCAGATGAAGAGTGCGGCCACGGCGGTGCTCTCCGGCGACGAAGATGCGTTCGGGATCATCAAGGAAGGCATCAAGGTCAAGGCGCAGGAGTTCTTGCCGCACCGCGACAAAGCGAAACGATGACAGCAGTACCGTCTGCTCACGCGGAGACGGGCGACACCGCGGTGCGCACGGTCGAGGCCAGCGCCTACACCATCCCCACCGATGCTCCCGAAGCCGACGGGACGATCTCCTGGACGTCGACGACGCTGGTGCTCGTCACCGTCGCGGCCGGCGGTCAGACCGGTGTCGGGTGGACCTACGGTTCGGGCACTTGCGCGAACTTCGTCCGCGACAAGCTCGCCGGCGTCGTCAAGGGGCGCGACGTCCTCGACGTCGGCGGCGTCTGGGACGCGATGGTCAAGTCGGTGCGCAACGCCGGCCGCCCGGGAATCGCCGGTTACGCGATCTCCGCGGTCGACATCGCGTTGTGGGACCTCAAGGCCCGACTACTCGGGCTGCCGCTGCACCGGCTTTTGGGTGCGGTGCGCGCCGACGTCCCGGTCTACGGCAGCGGCGGGTTCACGACCTACGACGACAGCCAACTCACCGATCAGCTCAGCGGGTGGGTGGACGGGCAGAACATCCCGGGGGTGAAGATCAAGATCGCCGAGTCGTGGGGCGCCGACACCGCACGCGACCTCCAGCGGATGAGCCTGGCGCGCAAGGTCATCGGGGATGCCGAGCTGTTCGTCGACGCCAACGGCGGCTACACGCGCAAGCAGGCGGTCCGAGTGATGCGCGACGCGTCGGACCTCGGCGTGACCTGGTACGAGGAGCCCGTGTCCTCCGACGACCTCGACGGCCTGCGAGAGGTTCGCAATGCGGTCGACGCCGACGTGGCTGCGGGTGAATACGGCAGCGACGTCGTCTACTTCCAACGGATGTGCGCGGCGCAGGCCGTCGATTGCTTGCAGGCCGACGCGTCACGCTGCGGCGGGATCACCGAGTGGTTGCGCGCCGCGGCGGTGGCCGCCAGTCACTGCCTGCAGGTCTCGGGCCACTGCGCGCCGCACCTGCACGCGCACGCCGCCGCGGCGATCCCCAACCTGCGCCATCTCGAGTGGTTCCACGACCACGTCCGGATCGAGTCGCTTGCCTTCGACGGGACGCTGGACCCGTCGGGCGGCAGCATCCGGCCGGACTCGTCGGCGCCCGGCCATGGACTCACGGTCCGGCAGGCCGACCTCGAGCAGTACCGCAGCGGCTAAGACTGCCGGTGGTCGTCGATCAGCCTGACGGCCAGTAGCTTGGCGCGCCGAGCGGCGTCGACGTCGCCTTCCGCGGCCGCGACGATGCTGCCCTTCATCAAGATGTTGTAGAGGCCGGCGAACTCGTCGGGGTCGCGCAGGCGGGCGCGCGTTGCGCGGTCGCGCACGATCATGCGGATGTTGTCCAAATGGGCAAGGCAGGCTTGCCCGATCGGGCCCTCGGCCCCCATCTCCATGAGCACCTTGACGAACGAGCACGCCTCGTAGTCGGTGCGGCGGTGAAACCAGTCGTCGAACACATCGAAGGTCGCCAGTAGCTGGTCCTCGGGATGGTGTGCGCGTTCTGCCGACTGCCGGTCGACGATGTCGACCGTCCACTGCTGCTCGCGCTCCTCGAGGAACGCCAGCACCAGTTCATCCTTTGACGGGAAGTGGCGGTACAGCGTGGTCTTGGCGACGTTGGCCTTTTCGACCACTTCATCGACACCGACGTCGCGGATGCCGCGCCGAGTGAACAGCTCGTATGCGGTCGCGATGATGCGCTCCCGGGCATCTGGGGACTGCGTGGCGCTCATCACGATTCCTTTCAGGTTTGGTGGGCTCACCCCTGGGTAGCCAGCACTACAGACAGGTCTGTAGCGCTAGTAGAATAACAAATCATTGGGAGGTGTTACCCGTGATGGCGGCGGCGATCCAACGATGAGCGCTTATTCGACCGACGAGGACTACGCCGAGATCGAGCAACTTTTGGCGGCACTGGCCGACATCCCCAGCGGTACCCCTCGCTTCGAACGCAAACGCGACGAAATCATCGTGCGCTGCCTGCCGCTCGCCGACCACATCGCCTACCGGTTCGTCGGCCGCGGCGAGCCCAGCGACGACTTGATCCAGGTGGCCCGGCTGGGATTGGTCAAGGCCGTGGACCGCTACGACCAGGCCAAGGGCCGGTTCCTGGCGTTTGCGGTGCCCACGATCTTCGGTGAGGTCCGCAGGTATTTCCGCGACAACGCGTGGGGGATGCGGGTGCCCCGCAAGATCAAGGACACCCACTTGCGGGTGCGCACAGTCATCGAACCGATGTCCCAGCGGCTTGGCCGCGCACCGACCGCGAGCGAACTGGCGGTGGAACTCGGGGTCGGTCTCGACGAGATCGCGCAGTCGCTCGATGCGGCGTACGCATTCCGCCCGCTGTCGTTGGACGCGACGGTTCCCGGTACCGACGGCGAATCGACCACTCTGTCGCGCCAGGGCGCGGACGACCCGCGGTACAGCTTCGTCGAAGACTGTGTCGCCCTTGAGGATCTGCTGATGCACGTGACCGAGCAGGAAAGGCAGATCCTGCGGATGCGGTTCTGCGAGTGCATGACTCAGACCCAGATCGCTCAACGTCTGGGCAAGTCCCAGGTGCACGTGTCACGGCAGCTGGCCAGCACGCTGGAGCGGTTGCGCAAGCGGATGGCGGCTGACGCCGTCCCTGTCCCCGCGGGGCGGGTCAGCGTTTAGTGCGGATGCGCCTTGGCCGGCGCCCCGCTGAGATGCCGTGCGGTGTTGACCAATCCGACCATGCTGAACGCCTGCGGAGTGTTGCCGACCTGGCGGTGGTTTTCCGTGTCGTATTCCTCGCTGAGGAGCCCCACGTCGTTGCGCAGCGACAGCAGCCGCTCGAACAGTTGTCTCGCCTCGTCGTGGCGGCCGATGCCGTAGAGCGCGTCGACAAGCCAGAACGCGCACGCCAGGAACGCGCCCTCGGTTCCCGGCAGTCCGTCGACGCCGCCGTCGGCCGTCTCGTCGTAGCGCTTCAGCAAGCCGTCGTTGTCCAATTCCCGACGCACCGCCAGCACTGTGCCGACGATCCGCGGATCCGACCAGTCGAGAAACCCGAACTGCGGCAGCAGCAACAGTGCCGCATCCAGTCCGCGTGACCCGTAGAACTGGGTGAAGGTCTCCCGGTCGGCGTCGTAGCCCTTGGCGCAGACGTCGGCGTGTATTTCGTCGCGCAACGCCCGCCACTTGCCGACGGGTCCCTCGAGTCCTTGCGCCTCGACGGCGTGCACAGCGCGGTCGACGCCGGCCCACGCCATCGCCTTGGAGTGGACGAACTGCCGCGGGTCACCGCGGATCTCCCAGAGGCTGTAATCGGGTTCCTGCCAATTGCTTTCGAGAAAGTCGAGCAGTTTACGCTGCATAAACCATGCCGGGTCCTTGGCCGAGAGCCCCGTTTCGCGCGCCAGGTGCAGTCCGGCCAGCACCTCGCCCCACACATCCAGCTGGAACTGCCCGGCCGCGGAGTTGCCCACTCGCACAGGGGAAGAACCGTGGTAGCCGGACAGCCAGTCAAGTGTCAACTCAGGCAACCGCCGGGTGCCGTCGAGCGCGTACATGATCTGCAACTTCGACGGGTCGCCGGCGACCGCGCGGACAAGCCAGTCGCGCCACGCCTTCGCTTCCTTCTCGTAGCCGGTACACAGCAGTGCCTGCAAGGTGAACGTCGCGTCGCGCAGCCAGCAGTACCGGTAATCCCAATTGCGCTCGCCCCCAATCACTTCCGGTAGCGAGGTGGTGGCAGCCGCGGTGATTCCCCCAGTCGGTCGGTAGGTGAGTGCCTTCAGCGTGATCAACGCGCGGCGCACGGCGGACTCCCACCGGCCGGTGTACGTGCAGCGGCCGATCCAGTCACGCCAGTACTTCTCGGTGTCGACCAATGCCTGCTGCGCCTCCGCCCGCTTGCTGCCCAGATCGTGTGTCGGCGTGTGGGTGAGCACGAACGGCACCTTCTCGCCATCGCTCACCTCGAACTCCGCCACCGTGGTCATGTCGCGTCCGTGCAGCGACACCGGCGTGTTCAGCCAGAGCGTGTCCGGACCGGCGACAGCGATCAGTCCGCTGTCGTGGCGGCGCACCCACGGCACCACGTGGCCGTAGTCGAACCGGATCACCAGGCGCATCCTCATCGCGACACGGCCGGACAGGCCCTCGACGATCCGCACCACATCGGGGGCTTCGCCGCGCGGCGGCATGAAATCGGTGACGCGCACCGACCCGCCCTTCGTGTCCCACTCGGTGTCCATGATCAACGTGTCGTCTCGGTATCCGCGCCGGGTCGCGTCGCCCGCGCCCGCGGGCGCCAGCCGCCAGTGCCCCGCGGATTCGTCGTGAAGCAGCGCGGCGAAACAGGCCGGAGAATCGAACCGCGGCAGGCACAACCAGTCGATGCTGCCGTTTCGGCCCACGAGCGCGGCGGTCTCCAGGTCACCGAGCAGCGCGTAGTCCTCGATGCGAGCGTCCGCCATCACCCTGTCCCGTCGAGCTCGACGACGACCTTGACGTCGTCGTCGCGCGCCTGGAATGCGTCGTCGACCTCGTCGAGCGGCACCCGCCGCGTGATCACCCGGTCCAGCCACTCCTTGTCGGCGCGGGCCAGCACGCCGGCGGCCTGGTGGTAGTGGCGCAGGTTCGCGTTCACCGATCCGACCACGACGTCATTCTCCAGCACGATGTCCCGGTTGACGGTGCCCGCGTCGATCGTGATTTCGCGGCCCTTCGGCGACACGCCGGTGAGCACGGTGATGCCGTAGGTGCTGGTGTGCTCGAGCGCGCCGAACACCAGAGCGCCGACACCGGTCGCTTCGATCACCACGTCGGGGGCGATTTGCTTTGCGACAGAATCGATGTCGGCGTGATGGTAGGTGGCGCCGAGCGCGCGGACGAGCTCCGGCTTGGGCCCGTCGGTGACCTGGTCGAGCACATGCGTATCGAGTCCGCGCTGCGTACCGATCAGCGCGGCCAGCAAACCGATCGGCCCGGCGCCGGTGACGAGCACGCGCTGTGGGTCGAACCAGCTGCGGTTGCCGATCGCGTCGACCTGCTCCCACGCCTTCGCCACTACGGTCGTCGGCTCCATCAGCACCCCGACGCGGTCGAGACCGGGGTCGAGCTTGACCACGTAGTCCTGCTCGACTGTCCACGCCTGGCTGCCGTAGCCGTGCAGCTGCTTGATCCCGCGCTCGCGGTACTGGCCGTTGCGGCACATGTCGAACTCGCCGTGCGCGCACGCGCCGCACGGCTCGGGGTCGGGGCGGCGTACCACGCCAACCACGAGGTCGCCTTGCTGAAAGTTGCTCGAGGAGGGCACTTTTCGCACTCGGCCGAGCGACTCGTGGCCGAGGATCAGATACGACGAGTCGGGCGGCGCCCAGCCGTAATCGCCGGCGACGATCTCCTTGTCGGTGCCGCAGACACCGACCGCGATGCCGTCGACCAGAAGCTCACCCTCGCCGGGCGTCGGGTCCGGCACGTCAGCCGTCGTGAGCGTGCCGCTGCGGCCGGGCTCGACGGTCACTGCGCGCATTGGCCGCCCTTGCGGTGGCCGGCCAGCAGTTCAGCGAGGTGCACCGCCTCTCTTCCGTCGCCGAATTCGTGGATCTGGGTGCGGCAGCTGAACCCGTCGGCAAGGACGACGGTTCCGTTGGCTGCGGCGCGGATCTCGGGCAGCATCACCCGCTCTGCGCAGGCCATGCTGATGTCGAGGTGACCGCGTTCGAACCCGAAATTGCCTGCCAGGCCGCAACATCCGGAGTCCATCTGCTCGACGTCCACGCCCGCGGCCTGCAGGAGATCCTCGTCGGCCTGCCAGCCCAGGACCGCATGCTGATGGCAGTGCACCTGCGCGAGGGCACTCACCTGCTCGTCGTTCTCGTCGGCGACGCGCGGCGGCTGGTACCCGGGGGAGTGCTTGGTCAACAGCTCCGCGAGTGTCACGGTCTGGTCGCGCAGCCGTAGCACGTCCTGGTCGTCGGGGAACAGCTCCTCGGCGTCGGCGCGAAAGACGGCCGTGCAGCTGGGTTCCAACCCGACGACCAGACCGCCGGCCCGGACATGCGGCGTCAGCGCCCGCACAGTGCGTTTCAGCAGTCGCTTGGCCGTCGTCAGCTGCCCGGTCGAGATCCACGTCAGGCCGCAGCACAACGCCTTCGGCGGCAACGCCACCCGCCATCCGGCGTTCTCGATGACGTCCACCGCAGCCCGCCCGACATGAGGGTGGAAGCAGTCGGTGAACGTGTCAGGCCACAGCATGACCGTGCCTCGCGCGCCGGATCCGACGGGCGTGTGTGCCGAAAACCATTGCCGCAGAGTTTGTCTGGCGAACATCGGGATGTCACGGTCCTCGACCCCTGCCGCCGCGATTGCCGCGCGCCGCAGCGCCGGCGCGTGGGTGAGTGTGTTGGCGAAGCCGCCGAGCCGGGCGGCAGTGACTGCTCGTGCGACCAGCGGGAGCCAGCCCATCGTCAGATCGGATCGCGGCCGCCGCCACTGCCGCCCCGCGTAATGGTGGGCGAGAAACTCGGCCTTGTAGGTGGCCATGTCGACGTTGGCCGGGCAGTCGGTCTTGCAGCCCTTGCACGCCAGACACAAGTCGAGGGCGTCCTTGACCGCCGTTGAGCGCCAGCCCGCGCCGCCGATCGGGCTGTCGCCGTGGCCGTCGAGCATCTCGAACAGCAGCCGGGCCCTGCCGCGCGTGGTGTGACGTTCTTCGTGGGTGACCTGATACGACGGACACATCACCTGCCCGTTGTCGGTGCTGTGCTGGCGACATTTGCCGACGCCGACGCACCGGTTGGCCGCCTGCACGAACGAGCCGTTGTCGTTGGCGTAGTGGAAGTGCAGGTCCTGCGGCGCGGCCGGCGCCCAGCTGGCACCGAGGCGCAGGTTGTCGTCGAGCGGATGCGGGTGCACGACCTTGCCGGGGTTCATCTTGTTCAGCGGGTCGAAGATCGCCTTCAGCGCCTCGAAGGCGTCCATCAGTCGCGGGCCGTACATCCGCGGCAGCAGCTCGCCGCGCGTCTGTCCGTCGCCGTGCTCCCCGGACAGGGAGCCGCCAAACTCGGACACCAGATCGGCTGCGCGCTCAAGGAATCGGCGGTAGGTGGCGACGCCGTCGGCGGTGAAAAGGTCGAACGGAATCCGGGTGTGGATGCAGCCCTGGCCGAAATGCCCGTACAGGCTGGGCTCGGCGTCATCCGAGTAGCCGAACTCGTCGAACAACTTACGCAGCCGTCGCAGGTATTCACCCAACTTCTCCGGCGCGACGGCCGAATCTTCCCAGCCCTCAAAGGTATCCGGATGTGCGGGCACGTGTGCGGTCGCGGCCAGCCCGGCCTCACGGACCTGCCACATCTCGTCTTCACGTTCAGGGTCGTCGAAAAACGACACGGCGGGGTCGTGCTCGGTCTGGTGCAACCCTGCCAGCATGCGCTTGGCGGCCGCGTCGACTTCGTCTTGGTCGTGACCGCCGAATTGGACCAACAGGTATGCCGGTCCCTTCGGCAGCTTCTCGAGTGTCTCCTTGTTCAAATTCTTGAGCTGCTCATCGTGAATCAGCTTGTGGTCCAAGCCTTCCAGCGCGGTCGGCTCGTAGGGCAGGATCGAGGGCACCGCGTCGCCGGCTTTGTCGATGCTCGGGTAGCCGAGCACCACGAGCGCGCGTTTCGGCAGCACCTCCACCAGCTCCAACTCGGCGCGCAGCACGGTCACCAGCGTCGACTCACTGCCGACCAGCAGGCCGGCGACATCGAAATTGTGTTCCGGCAGAAGCGAATCCAAGTTGTATCCGGATACCCGCCGCGGAATGTCGGGGAACGCCGTTCGGATGTCGTCGGCGTATTCGTCGCGCAGGCGTCGCAATTGCCGGTAGATCGCGGCGCGCAGGTCACCTTTTGACTCGATCCGCTTGTACTCGTCGTCAGTTGTCTCTCCGCACCAGAACCGGGTGCCGTCGTAGCAAAGCACTTCGAGGCGCGCGATGTTGTCGACGACCTTTCCGGTGCGTTGCGCTGTCGCTCCGCACGAGTTGTTGCCGATCATGCCGCCGAGGGTGCAGTTCGGGTGGGTCGCGGGCTCCGGCCCGTACCTCAGTCCGGTCGGCGCGAGCTGGCGGTTCAGGTCGTCGAGCACGATGCCCGGCTGGACGATGCAGGTGCGCGAGCTCGCGTCGACCGACTCGAGTTTGTTGCAGTACTTCGACCAGTCGATCACGACCGCGGTGTTCGTGCACTGGCCGGCAAGGCTGGTTCCCCCGCCGCGGGACAGCACCGGCGCTCCGCACTGGCGGGCGACATCGACCGCGGCCACTGCCGACTCAGGCGTGCGGGGGACGACCACGCCGATCGGCACCTGACGGAAGTTGGAGGCGTCCGTGGAGTAGGCGGCGCGGCTCGCGTCGTCGAAACGCACCTCGCCGTCCACCCGGTCGCGCAGCATGGCTTCTAGCCGTGCGGCACCGGGCACATGTGCGGCAGGCGCGACCGTCGCCGCCGGCGACATGTCGATTGCCACTGAAGTGAACCCCTTTCACGCTCTTTCGCGCGCCAGCGTGCGACGCGGTAGGAGTACCCACCCTGAGCGCCGTTATCCCTGTGGGGGCGCGGTGAATAGCCGCACGTGAATACGGGTAGGACACCAACTGACCGGAAGGACGACGAATGAAAGTTCTGAGCACGGCCCTGCGTGACATTCGTACCGGCCGCTTCGAGCGCACGCTGTCGGCTCTTACCGCCGCCGGGGCCGCCGTGACCGCGGGCGAAATCTACTTCTCGCACGACGCCGCCAGCTTCGGCAACAAGATGATGTATTGGCCAATCGTGGTGCTGCCGACCGCGATTCCGGCGGGTGCGGCCGGGTTCTTCTCGCGCCGCGCCGCAAAGACGGTGCTGCCTATCACCAGCGCGGCGATCGTGCTCAATGGACTGCAGGGCACCTATCTGCACCTGCGTGGAATCAAGCAGCGTCCCGGCGGCTTCACCAAATACAACATGGAGTCCGGGCCTCCGGCGTTCGCGCCGATGCTGGCCTCGCTGGTCGGCGCGATGGGTCTATTGGCGGCGCTGTTGCGGCGCGAGAACCTTCCGCTGCCCGGCGAGGGAGCAGCGGACTGATGCCGTTTCGGCCACGCGCGCAGCACGCCACCACACCGCAGGGGCAGGGCCGGTTTCCGGGATTCGACGTCCTGAGTCAGGTTCACGTGTGGGACGACGTGACGGCCGGTGTGGTGCTGGCCCGGCTGATGCTGCCAAACATGTTGTCGTTCTTCACTCCTCACGAAGTCGGCATCGCCGCACCCATGCTCGACCTGCTTCTGGGACAGGACGGCGAGCCCCGCATCCCCGTGTTGCCGCTCATCGACCGGAGGTTGTCGACGGGCGAAACCGACGGTTGGCACTACGACGACATGCCCGAAGACGGCCAGGCCTGGCGCGACAGCCTCGCGCGCCTCGACGACGACGCGCATGCCCGACATGGCGCCGGATACGGCGAAATGAGCAGTGCCGATCAGGCGCAGATCCTTCAGCACGTGCAGGACCTCTCATCGAGCGGTGACTCCTGGCACGACATGAATGCCAAACACGTGTGGAGCCTGTGGACCCGGTACGCCTGCGCCGAGTTCTACTCGCATCCGTGGGCCTGGAACGAAATCGGGTTCAGCGGCCCGGCGTACCCGCGCGGCTACCTGAACCCGGGCATCAACGCCCGCGAGAAGTGGGAGGTCGCCGACCACGGTGAGTGACTACCGCGCGATCAGAGCCCGCAACGAATCAGCCTGGCTCATCCCCAACGACGGCACTCGGGTGAACCACCGGCTGCGCGCAGACATGCGCCGCTACGACGAGGACGACGAGGTCGACGTGGTGATCGTCGGCGCGGGCGCAGGGGGAGGCACACTCGCGCAGAGGCTGGCCCGCGGCGGCTGGCGGGTGGTCGTGCTCGACGCAGGGCCATTCTGGGATCCAGACAAGGACTGGGTAAGTGACGAACGGGGCTCGCACGTTCTGTTCTGGACCGAGCCGCGCCAGATCGGCGGCTCGGATCCAGTACCGTTGGGCTCCAACAACTCTGGGCGTGGCGTCGGCGGGTCGATGGTGCACTACGCCGGCTACGTTCCGCGGTTCCACCCGTCGGACTTTCACACCTACAGCGCCGACGGCGTCGGCGCCGACTGGCCGATCTCCTACGACACCTTGCGCCCCTTCTACGAGCAGATCGAAGCGGAACTTCCTGTCGCTGGGCAGGATTGGCCGTGGGGCGATCCGCACACCTACCCGCACAGCCCGCACCCCGTCGGCGGCAACGGGCTGATCGCGCTGAGGGGTGCCGCCGCGCTCGGCATTGACATCCGCATCGGACCGGTGGCAATTCCCAATGGCCGCTTCGGGAATCGACCGCACTGCATCTACCGAGGCTTCTGTCTGCAGGGCTGCAAGGTCAACGCCAAGGCGAGCCCGCTGATCACCCACATTCCCGACGCGCTGGCCCACGGCGCCGAGATCCGGCCGGACTCACACGTATCGCGGGTGCTGGTCGACGACCGCACCGGGCGGGCCACCGGTGTTGAATACTTTCATGCCGGCGCTATACGCCGCCAGCGCGCGAATGCCGTTGTGGTCGCGGGGTATTCGATCGAGACGCCACGGCTGTTGCTGCTGTCCGCCACCAAGCGCTTCCCTGACGGGCTCGGCAACGAGCACGACAAACTCGGTCGCTACCTCATGGTGCAGGGTGCTCCGCAGATCGCCGGACGGTTCAGCGACGAGATCCGGATGTACAAGGCGCCGCCGCCGGAGGTCAGCTCCGAGGTGTTCTACGAGACGGACGAGAGCAAGCCCTACAAGCGCGGCTTCTCGATCCAGACGGTCAGCCCGATGCCGATCACGTGGGCCGAGCATGTCAGCGCGCAGGGCCACTGGGGCAAGTCGCTGCGGGAATACATGCGCGACTACGTCCACTGGGCGACGCTGGGCGGACTCTGCGAACTGTTGCCCCAGCCGGACAACCGGGTCACGCTGGCCGACGAGAAGGACCGCCACGGCCTGCCCGTCGCGCACTTCGCCTACAGCCAGTGCGACAACGACCGGCAGCTGATCAAGGCCGCCACCGAAGTGATGCAGAACATGCTGCGTGCGGCCGGCGCCGAGGAGGTGATCAGCATCGAGCGTTACGCGCATCTGGTCGGCGGGGCACGGATGGCCAGCCGCGCAGAAGACGGCGTCGTGGATTCCGAACATCGGGTTTTCGGCGTCGACCGCCTCTACGTCGTAGACGGCAGCACCATGCCGACTCAGGGCTCGGCCAATCCGGCGCTGACGATCATGGCGCTCGCAGCTCGTGCCGCGAAGCTGATGGCAGGCCACGCGGCGGGGCGGTCGGTCGCATGAAGCACTGGCGTGCGATCGAACTGGTCCGTGCGGGCTGGGGCGCCGCCCTGCTGCTGGCGCCGCAGCACGTGATGGAGCGCGTGCATCACGTCGACGTCGACACCAAAAGCGTTGTGGTGGTGAGGATTCTCGGGGCGCGCCAACTGACCCAGGCCACTCTGTCGGGGTTCCGTCCCAGCCCCGAGGTGCTGGCGATGGGGGTCTGGGTCGATGCAGTGCACGCGCTGACGGCGCTCGGGCTCTCCGCCGTCGACCGCGCGCGAGCGCGGGGCGGCTTGACCGACGCCGCCGTCGCGGGTGTGTGGGCCGCGGCGGGATACCGCGATCTCGCTCACAGTGAGGCAACGCCGTCGCATCAACGGCTCCGCGACAGGCTGGCGCGACTCGTGCTCGGGATCGTGCCGGGTGGTGGGTCGCTGTTGCGTCGGGTCGACGCGACTCGGACACTGATGCGGTGACCTTTCGGGTGTTCGTCGCCGTCGGGCTCGCCGCCGCGTCGTTGTGCAGCGCTGCGACGGCGTTCGCATCGCCGAGCGACGACCAGGCCTTCTTGAGCGCGTTGGACAAGCAGGGCATCACCTATCCGTCGCCGCAATTCGCGATCAGCACCGCGCAGTACGCGTGCACACTGCTCGACGACGGCGCGACCGGCGTGGACGTCGCACAAGAAGTCAGCAAGAACAACGGCATACCGATCGACCACTCCACGTACTTCGTCGGCGCCAGCATCGCAGCCTATTGCCCGCAGCACACCGACGCGTTTTAGCCCGGGCTGCGTCGGGGTACGGGAGAGGTCATGGCGAAAGTCGACGTATCTGTCTCCTCCGACATGACGCCCGACGAGGCGTGGGCCTTGGCGTCGGACCTCAACCGATTCGACGAGTGGCTGACGATCTTCGGTGGCTGGCGCAGTGAGGTTCCCGACGAGATCAAGAAGGGCACCCGCGTCTCGTCGTGCATCAAGGTGAAGGGCTTCCGCAACACGATCCGCTGGGAGGTCACCCAATACGACGCGCCATCGTGCATTGAGATGAAGGGCAGCGGATTCGGCGGCGTTCGCATCGATCTCAATCTGACGATCAGCGACAAGCAGCCGGGTTCCGAATTCCATCTGCATGCCGACCTTCACGGCGGCGTGCTGAGCGGACCGGTGGGCAAACTGGTCGCGCGGGTGCTGAAGTCCGATGTCCGCAAATCGGTGGAAAACCTGTCGCGGCTGCAGGGGTCAAAGAGCTAGCCGCGCGCCGAGTGGCCACTTACTGCACGCAAATTCGCGAAAACCGTGTGATAACTGGCCATTCGGCGGCTAGAACCAACTTCCGCGCATCTCGATCGTGGTGCGGTCAAGGCTTTCCAGTAGATCCAGTTGCGGCCCTGTCTTCGGCAGCTCGTAGCGGAAGAAGTAGCTACCGGCCTGGCGTTTGCCGTCGTAGAAGTCGCCGGTGCGGTCGTGGGCGGCGCGCATCTGCTCCAGCCACATCCACGCGATCACGAGATGTCCGGTCGCCTCCATGTAAACGACACTGTTGGCCAGTGCCGCGTCCACGTCTCCGGACGCGAACATCGACGTCGTCACATCCACCAGGCGCCGCCAGCGAGTGTCGAGTTGGCTTGCGTATGTGGCCAATTCGCTGCCCAGGGCCGTCGCCTCGGAGACACTCTCCGAAATCGCGGCGGTCAACGCCGCCAAGCTGGCACCTCCCCGCTGAGTCACCTTGCGCCCCAACAGGTCCAGACTCTGGATGCCGTGGGTGCCTTCGTGGATGGGGTTGAGTCGGTTGTCCCGGTAGTGCTGCTCGACGTCGTACTCGCGGGTGTACCCGTACCCGCCGTGCACCTGTATCGCGAGGTTGTTCGCCTCCAGGCACCACTGCGACGGCCAGCTTTTCGCAATTGGCGTCAAGATGTCCAGCAGCAGCGTGGCCGCATACCGCTCCTCGTCGCTTTCCGGGCTGTGGGAGATGTCGACCAGCCGACCGCAATACAACGCCAACGCCAAGGCACCTTCGACATATGCCTTCTGCGCCAACAACATTCGCTTGACATCGGGATGCTCGATGATCGGAACCTGCGGTGCCGCAGGGTCTTTCGCTGTGACGGGTCTGCCTTGCGGCCGGCTGCGGGCATACTCCAGCGATTTGAGGTAGCCGGTGTAGCCGAGCGCGATCGCGCCGAGGCCGACACCCAGCCGCGCCTCGTTCATCATGTGGAACATGCAGCTGAGCCCGCGGTGGGGCTCGCCGACGAGATAGCCGATCGCACCGGCTTCCCCGTCGGGGGTGAACCGGCCCTCGCCGAAGTTCAGCACGGTGTTGGTGATGCCGCGGTACCCCATCTTGTGGTTGAGCCCGGCCAGCGCGATGTCGTTGTGTTGCCCGACGGCGCCGTCGTCGGACACCAGGAATTTCGGCACGGCGAACAGGGAGATTCCCTTTGTGCCGGGCGGTCCACCCGGAATCTTCGCAAGCACCAGATGCACGATGTTCTCGGTCAGTTCGTGTTCTCCGCCGGAGATCCACATCTTCGAGCCGAACAGCCGGTAGCGCCCGTGGTCACGGGGTTCGGCGCGGGTGACGATATCCGCCAGCGACGACCCGGCCTGTGGCTCGGACAGGCACATCGTGCCCGAAAACCGGCCTGCCACCATGGGTTTGACGAACCGCTCGATCTGTTCTGGTGTCCCGTGCTGGGCCAGCAGGTTGGCGTTCGCGAGTGTCAGCAGCACATAGCCCGCCGTGCTGACGTTGGCCGCGTGGAAATATGCGAGCCCGGCGCCGGCCACCACCGACGGCAACTGCGCGCCGCCAAGTGCGGTGTCCATGCTCATTGCCAGAAGGTCTGCGCGCGCGAACGCGTCGAGCGCCTCTTTCACCTCGGGGATGATCGTCACCGTCGTCCCGTCGAAGGACGGCTCGCATCCGTCGCCCTTCTTGTTGTGCGGCGCGAAATACCGAGCGGCCACCTGCTCGCACAGATCCAGCACGCCGGCGAATGTCTCCGCTGAGTGTTCTGCGAAGCGCTCGCGTTTCGTCAGCTCCTCGACGCGTAACCACTCGAACAGCAAGAAGTCGAGGTCGCGCCGCGACAGCAGCGTGGACTTCATCAACCCCCGAGCGCGGCGATCAACTCTTTGATCCGGGCCGCCTCGTCTTCGGTCGGCGTCTCCTCGGCCTCGATCGCCTCAATCAGGTCGGCCCGCAACCCAATTCCGTTGGACGCTTCCTTCGTCGACAGCTTGGCCCGGCCGCGGGCGATGTACAGCCGCTGCCCGAGCGTCGCGCCGGGCCCGTTCGCCGCGGTGGCCATCAGGTCGTCGTATCGGCGGCGGACCGCACTGAGCGCGACGATCACCGCGGGCGTGGCCCTGCTGCGACCGGCGGCTTGGCTCAGCGCCGACTCGAGCTTGCGCAGGCCGGCCAACACGACACCGGCCCGGCTGGGAAACTCCGGATCGGTGGGATCCGGCAGGGCTTCGATTGCGGCGGAGTACATATGCATCGCCGCGTCGGACATGCTGACGATGACTGGCGACTCGCCGTCGTTGGGGTGCGCGGCTTCAGTCATGAAGCCCCCTTCTATTAGTGGCAGGTGTCACGCCGGGCAAAACCGTAACGCCATTCGACGCCAGTTTTCAATATGCTGCGGATCGCAACTATGCCGCCGAGGTTGAGCATTATCGGGGCCGGGTAGGTGAGAACCTGATGGGGATGACAGACGAAGCCGCCGAATCTGTACGCGACCCCGCCGAGGGCAGCCATGTCGAGACCGGCTTACACGGACGGACTGTCGAACACCCCAACGCGGAGGATTTCGGGCAGGCCCGGATTTTGCCTGCGGACCGCACATGGTTCAAGAGCGCGGTGTTCTACGAGGTGCTGGTGCGGGCGTTTCACGACGCCAGCGCCGACGGGTCCGGCGATCTGCGGGGGCTGACCGAGAAGCTCGACTATTTGCAGTGGCTCGGCATCGACTGCCTGTGGCTGCCGCCGTTTTACGACTCGCCGCTGCGCGACGGCGGCTACGACATCCGCGACTTCTACAAGGTGCTCGAGGACTTCGGCACCGTCGACGACTTCGTCTCGCTTCTCGACGCCGCCCACCGCCGCGGCATCCGGGTGATCACCGACCTTGTGATGAACCACACCTCCGACTCGCATCCCTGGTTTCAAGAGTCGCGACGCGACCCAGACGGGCCCTACGGCGACTTCTACGTGTGGAGCGACACCAGCGACCGCTACGCCGACGCTCGTATCATCTTCGTCGACACCGAGGAGTCGAACTGGACCTTCGACCCGGTGCGCCGGCAGTTCTACTGGCACAGGTTCTTCAGTCACCAGCCGGACCTCAACTACGACAATCCGGCCGTGCAGGAAGCGATGCTCGACGTGCTGAGGTTCTGGCTCGACCTCGGTATCGACGGCTTCCGGCTCGACGCCGTGCCGTATCTGTTCGAGCGGGAAGGCACCAACTGCGAGAACCTTCCGGAGACGCACGCCTTCCTCAAGCGGTGCCGCAAGGTGGTCGACGACGAATACCCGGGCCGCGTCCTGCTCGCCGAAGCCAACCAGTGGCCCGCCGACGTCGTCGAGTACTTCGGCGACCCTGACACCGGCGGCGACGAGTGCCACATGGCGTTCCACTTCCCTTTGATGCCACGGATTTTCATGGCCGTGCGACGGGAGTCGCGGATTCCGATTTCGGAGATCATGGGGCAGACGCCGCCGATACCAGACACCGCGCAGTGGGGAATCTTCTTGCGTAACCACGACGAGCTGACGCTGGAGATGGTGACCGACGAAGAACGCGACTACATGTACTCCGAATACGCGAAAGATCCACGGATGAAGGCGAATGTCGGCATCCGCCGGCGGCTGGCCCCGCTACTGGAGAACGACCGCAACCAGATCGAACTGTTCACCGCGCTGCTGTTGTCGCTGCCGGGATCGCCGGTCATCTACTACGGCGACGAGATCGGCATGGGCGACATCATCTGGCTCGGTGATCGCGACGGCGTGCGCACCCCGATGCAGTGGACCCCCGACCGCAACGCCGGGTTCTCGAAGGCCAACCCCGGCCGGCTCTACCTGCCCCCGAACCAAGACCCGATTTACGGCTACCAATCGGTGAACGTCGAGGCGCAGCTCGACAGCTCGACGTCGCTGTTGAATTGGACGCGCACGATGCTGGCCGTGCGGCGACGGCATCCGGCGTTCGCCACGGGGTCGTTCGAGGAGCTGGGCGGCTCGAACCCGTCGGTGCTGACGTACTTGCGTGAAGAGGACGGCGATGTCGTGCTGTGCGTGAACAACCTGTCTCGTTTTCCGCAGCCCATCGAGCTGTATCTGCAGCAGTGGAGCGGGTATACGCCCGTCGAGTTGACCGGCCATGTCGAGTTCCCGCGCATCGGCCAGCTGCCCTACTTGTTGACGCTTCCGGGTCACGGGTTCTACTGGTTCCAGCTGCGTATGTTCGAGGAGATGCCGTCATGAACCTGCCGTTCGCGGAGTGGCTGCCGCGTCAGCGCTGGTACGCGGGTCGCACCCGAGAGCTGTCCTCAGCCGAAGCGGGGTTGGTGGTACCGCTCTCCGACAGTTTGGAGTTGGTTCTCGTCGACGTTGCCTACACCGACGGGTCGAGGGAGCGGTACCAGGTGATCGTGCAGTGGGACGTGCCGCCGCCCGACGAATACAGCAATACCGCGACGATCGGCAGCACCTCTGGTCCCGGCGGCGAGCGCGTTGCCTTCGATGCGCTGTACGACCCGGCGGCCGCCCAGTTCTTGCTGTCGCTCGTGGACGAGTCGGCCCGTCGGGGCGACGTGACGTTCACGAAGGAGCCCGGTGCCGTCTTGCCGCGGGACGCCGCGCCGCGGGTGTTCGAATCCGAGCAGAGCAACACCAGCGTCATTTTCGCGCAAGAGGCGATCCTGAAGGTGTTCCGCCGGATCGCGCCGGGCGTCAACCCCGACATCGAGTTGAATCGCGTCCTCGGCCGGGCCGGCAATCCGCACGTCGCACCGCTACTCGGGTCGGTCGAAATGTCGTTCGACGGCGCGGTCTGGCCGCTGGGCATGGTGACCGAGTTCGCCAGGAATTCGGCCGAGGGTTGGGACATGGCGACAGCCAGCACCCGGGACCTGTTTGCGGAAGGGGACTTGTACGCGTACGAGGTCGGCGGTGATTTCGCGAGCGAGTCCTACCGCCTCGGCGAGGCGGTCGCGTCGGTGCACAGCACGCTCGCCGACGAGCTCGGAACGTCGTCGGCGGATCTTCCCGTCGACGCGATGCTGGCGCGGCTGTCGTCGGCGTCCGCGGCTGTGCCCGCGCTGCGCGAGTATGCGCCAGCGATCGAGGAGCGGTTCCACAAACTGGTCGGCGAGACGATCAGCGTGCAGCGCGTCCACGGTGACCTGCACCTCGGCCAAGTGCTGCGCACGCCGGAGACGTGGTTGCTGATCGACTTCGAGGGCGAGCCCGGTCAGCCGCTGGAAGAGCGGCGCATGCCGGACTCGCCGCTGCGTGACGTCGCGGGGATGCTGCGGTCCTACGAGTACGCGGCGTATCAGCGGCTCGTCGAATTGGACACCGAAGAGCACGGCAAGCAGCTTGCTGCCCGCGCACGGGAATGGGTGGACCGCAACCAGTCGGCCTTTTGCGACGGGTATTCGGTTGTGGCGGAATCAGATCCGCGTGATTCGATGACCGTGTTGTCGGCGTACGAGTTGGACAAGGCCGTGTACGAAGCCGCCTACGAGGCCCGGCATCGGCCGACGTGGCTGTCGATTCCGTTGCGGTCGATCGCCAGGCTCGTCAGCTGACTTCATGTGCCCCCTCTTACGCCAAGACGTAAACCTTGGCGATGTGCATCGGCGTGTCGCCATCGCAGCGTAAGTGTCGCGCTAGTCCGCGATGTTGAACGCCGCGATCACCTTCGTCGGCTTCAGCCGCACCACCAATTCACCAGGCACGCCATTGCGGCGGCCGAACTCCTCGGCGCGGTCTGCACCCATGTAGCGGCCGCCGATGCGGGTGGCGGTGTCCAGCAGCTCTCGTGGATCCTCGGAAGTCTCCGCAATTCCCTGCACCTGCACGAAGGAGAACGGCGGCCGGTCATCGTCGACGCAGATGGTGATCCGCGGATCACGTTTCAACGCGCGGCCTTTCGCGGTGTTACGCCCGGTGTTGAAAACCAACGTGTCGTTGTCGACGACGAACCAAACCGGCACGACGAGCGGCCGCCCATCCGAAGCTACGTAGGCGAGCTTGCCGGTACGTGTACCCTCCGTCAGAAATGCGACGACCTGCTCGGACAGCTGCGGCATCAGAGCATGACGATTTCGTAGTCGCGGAGTTGGCCGATCAGCGCCCGCAGGTGGTCGTAGGTCGAGCCGAGCGTGTGCTCGATCGCCGTCAGCCGCGCGGTGTAGTGGCCGACCGGATACTCCGCCGTCATCCCGATCCCGCCGTGCAACTGGATGGCCTCCTGACCGATGTGCCGGGCAGACCGCCCGATCTGCAGCTTCGCGCGCGACGCGATTACCGGGTTCAGGTTTCCGTCCGCGATCGACATCGCCGCGTAGAGACTCATGCTGCGCGCCATTTCGAGCATGACGTACATGTCGGCGGCGCGTTGGGTCAGCGTCTGAAACTTGTTCAGTGTGACCCCAAACTGCTTGCGGGACTTCAGGTAATCGGTGGTGAGCCGCAGCGCCTCTTCCATCGCGCCGACGGCCTCCGCACACAGCGCCGATTGCGAGCGAACCATCGCGTTCGTGATCGCTTGCGACGCGTCTGCGGCGTCGCCCAGCGGCTGTGCGGGAGTGTCGTCGAAATCGATCTGTGCGCCGCGGCGACCATCGAACGTGCGGAACGGATGCCGGGTGGTGTCCTTCGCGTCGACGAGAAACACTCCGGTGCCGCCGTCATCAGGCAATGCAGCGCTCGCCACGATCGTGTCGGCGCTGTCTCCGGCCAGCACCGGGTTCATCCGACCACTCAGCGTCCACGAATCCCCTTGGCGTGCAGCGGTTGTCGATCCGATATAAGCGGCGGCCAGCAACGTCTGCCCGGCCGCCACCTCGTCGAGAATCTGTCGCTGTTCGTCGTTGCCCAACTCCGCGATCAGGCTGCCCGGCGCCAGTGCGGCCGCGATCACAGGCTCGGGTGCCAGATGCCGTCCGATTTCCGTCATCACCAGAGCGATTTCGACCTGACCGCCCGAGTCTTCGTCGAAACCGAGCCCCAGGATGCCGATTTCGGCCATCTGGTTCCACACCTCACGACTGAAACCCAGCTCGCTGTCGGCCACCTCGTTGCGCTTCTCCTGGTCGTAGCTGCGGGACAGCAGATCCCGGGTGGTGTCGCGCAGCAGAACCTGTTCGTCTGTCGGCTGAAAGTCCATGGCCCGCCCTACAATCCGAGAATCGTCGAAGAGATGATATTGCGCTGCACTTCGTTGCTGCCGCCGTAGATCGACACCTTGCGATAGTTCAAGTACAGCGGCCCGGCCCGCTGCGCCCACTGCGGCGAGACGATGTCGTCGCCCGCGCCGACGACCCGCGCGTCGTCACCAGCGACCTCGACGAGCAGCTCCGTGGTCGCCTGTTGAAGCTGACTGCCGCGCAACTTCAGCACCGACGACAGCGGATTCGGCTCGCCACCCGCCGACGCTGACACCACGCGCATCTGGGTGAGCTCAAGGGCCAGCAACTCGTTCTCGACCTCGGCCAGCCGCGCCGCGAACAGCGGGTCGTCGAGCATTCCCCGTTCGATGGCATGGCGTTTCACCTGGGCGAGTCGCACCTTGGTCCGCCCCACCCCCGCGATGCCGGTGCGTTCGTTGGACAGGAGGAACTTCGCGTAGGTCCAGCCTTTGTTCTCTTCGCCGACAAGCTGGTCGGCGGGCACCCGGACGTCCTCGAAGAAGACCTCGTTGACCTCGACGCCGCCGTCGATCAATTTGATCGGCCGCATCGTGATGCCGGGGGTGTCGAGGTCGATCAACAGAAACGAAATTCCGGCCTGCCGCTTGGGCGCCTGCGGGTCTGTGCGCACCAGACAGAAAATCCAGTCCGCGTACTGGCCCAGCGTCGTCCAGGTCTTCTGGCCGTTGACGACGTAGGTCTCACCGTCGCGCTGCGCGGTGGTCCGCAGCGACGCGAGGTCGGAGCCTGCTTCGGGCTCGGAAAAGCCTTGGCACCACCAGATGTCGAGGTTGGCCGTCGGCGGCAGGAAGCGTTCCTTGATCTCTTGCGACCCGAACTCGGCGATCACCGGCCCGACCATCTTCGTGTTGAACGTCAGCGGCTCGGGCACGCATGCCAATTGCATCTCGTCGAGCCAGATCTCGTGCTGGGTCGGCGTCCACTCCTTGCCGCCCCACTCGACGGGCCAGTTCGGCACGGCCAGCCCGTTGGCGTTGAGGATCTTCTGGCTGGTCGTGATCTCGTCGTGGCCCACCTCCTTGCCGAGCCGTACCCGCTCACGGACCTCTTCGGGGATCTCGGTGGTGTAGAACTCGCGAAGCTCGTCGCGGAACTTGGCTTCGTCGTCGGTCAACGCCAGTTGCATGTGACGCCTCCATTCCTTCCCTATTGCATCGAACAGTAGGCTTTCTCGCCACCGGCGGCGATGAGGGCTTGCCCGAAGAGCAGACAACTGAGTACGGAGGTGGCATGCGCGCGGCACAGGTGATGCGGCTCGAGGGCCCGGACGCGATCGAAGTCTCCGAGATCGACGAACCCACCGGTGACGGTGTTGTCGTCGAGGTGCATGCCGCCGGGGTCGCGTTTCCCGACGCCTTGCTTAGCCGCGGCCTGTACCAGTACAAGCTCGAGCCGCCGTTCACCGTCGGCGCCGAGATCGCGGGTGTGGTGCGCAGCGCTCCCGAGGACAGCCACGTGCGGGCCGGCGACCGAGTCGTCGGGCTGACGATGATCGGGGGCGGCATGGCCGAACTGGCCGTGCTGGACCCGCAACGGGTGTTCAAGCTTCCGGACAACGTCAGCTTCGAAGCAGGGGCCGGCCTGCTCTTCAACGACCTGACGGTGTACTTCGCGCTGACCGTCCGCGCCCGCCTCGCTAAAGGTGAAACCCTGCTGGTGCACGGCGCTGCGGGCGGCATCGGCACCTCGACGCTGCGGATAGCGCCGGTGCTATGCGCGTCGCGGACGATCGCCGTGGTCGGTAGCGAGGACAAGAAGAACATCGCGACGGCGGCGGGGGCCAACGACGTCGTGCTTGCCGACGGGTTCAAGGACGCGGTCAAGGAACTGACCGGCGGTCGCGGCGTCGACATCGTGATGGACCCCGTCGGCGGCGACCGCTTCACCGACTCGTTGCGGTCCCTCGCGCCCGCCGGACGGCTGCTGGTGGTCGGGTTCACCGGCGGTGAGATCCCGACAGTGAAGGTTAATCGGTTGTTACTCAACAACATTGACGTCGTCGGCGTGGGCTGGGGTGCCTGGACGTTGACGCACCCGGACGCGCTGCAGGAGCAGTGGGGCGAGCTGGAGAAGCTCCTCGCGTCCGGTCGGCTGGCAGCGCCTGACCCAGTGGTGTACCCGCTGGAGGAGGCCGGTGCGGCGGTGGCGTCGCTGGAGAACCGCACGGCCAAGGGCAAAGTGGTTGTGCGCGTGCGGGATTAGGCGCTAACGAGCTGGCGGGCACACACAGCGAACGTCAAGTGCTCGTCCGTGACCGGACCATTGCGCAGCACCTCGACGTCGCGGCGGAAGTCCATCACCATCTGCCACGGCCCGTCGGCGCCCTGACGCGGTAGCTGGTCGACGGCGCGCTGAACATAGCCCGCCGAGAACTCGAGCAGCGGCCGGGTTGCCAAGCCCGACGGTGCTTCCGGGCGGCAGGTGTCATAACCGTGCGCGTCCATGTGGGCCAGAAGCCGGCAGAAGTGTTCACACAGCGGACCGACCTTGAGCGTCCACGACGAGTTGGTGTAGCCGAACACGAACGCGAAGTTCGGCACTCCCGACAGCAGCATGCTCTTGTACGCGACCGTGTCGGGAAGGTTCACCGGCTCGCTGTCGACGCTTAGGTTCAGTCCACCGAAGGCTTGCAGGTTCAATCCCGTTGCGGTGACGATGATGTCGGCCTCCAACTCGGCACCGGACTCCAAAGCGATGCCCCGCTCGGTGAACGTGACGATCCGGTCGGTGACCACCGAAGCCTTGCCGTCGCTGATGGCTTTGAACAGATCAGCGTTCGGCACCGCGCACAGCCGCTGATCCCACGGGTTGTACGCCGGGTTGAAGTGCTCGTCGACCGGATAGCCGGCGGGCAGCTGCTTGGCGTTGATGTAACGGATCAGGCGCCGCGCCGCGCGTGGATACCGTTGGCACACACGGTAAACCGCACGCTGCTTGAGCATGTTCTTACGCCGGGTCAACGCGTAGCCGCGGTGCTTGCCCAGCACCTTCTGAAGCGCGTTGGCAATCGTGTCCTTCGACGGCACCGGCATGATGTACGTCGGCGATCGCTGCAGCATCGTCACGTGAGCGGCGTCGCCGGCCATGGCGGGCACCAGGGTCACCGCGGTCGCGCCGCTGCCGATCACCACGACTCGCTTGCCGCGGTAGTCGAGGTCCTCGGGCCACTGCTGCGGATGAATGATCTTGCCGCGGAAGCGATCTCGCCCCTCGAAATGAGGCGTGAACCCCTCGTCGTAGCGGTAATACCCTCCCGCGGAGAACAGCCAGTTGGCGGTGATCGTCAACCGCTCGCCGGTGTCGGTGCGCTCGACGTCGACGAACCACCGCGCGTCAGCACTCGACCACTCCGCTCCGAGCACCTTGTGGTGGAACCGGATGTGACGGTCGATGCCGTTCTCAGCGGCCGTCTCACGCAGGTACGCCAGGATCTTGTCGGCGCTGGCGATCGCGTCTTCGTCCTCCCACGGCTTGAACTCGTATCCGAACGTGTGCAGGTCGGAGTCCGAGCGGATGCCGGGGTAGCGGAACAGGTCCCAGGTGCCGCCGGTGGCGCCGCGGGCCTCGAGGATCGCGTACGACTTCTCCGGTTGCCGGCTCTGCAGGTAGTAGGCCGCGCCGATGCCGGAGATGCCGGCGCCGACGATCAGAACGTCGAGGTGCGTGGTTGTCATGCCTCAATGGTCGAGGTTGGGGCTACGCTTGGACAAGGGCAGAAAGCACCCAATCCCGTCTAGAACAGTGCAAATCGCACCACAAGCGAATACCCTCGACGCATGGACTGGGAACGCCCATCGGAGCAGGTGATCGAGCTGATCCGCCGCGGCGCGGAGATGATCGTCAACGTCCCGCAGGAGTGGCTCGATGAACTGCATCAGGCCACTCTTTCGTCGGAGTACATGCGGACGATCGCCGGCGATCCGGTGCTGACGGAGGCGACACGGCGCAGCAACAGGGCGAACCTGATGCACTGGGCGGCCGCCAACATCAGCCATCCCGGTGAGCCGGTGCCCGCGAATCTGGGACCGGAGACGCTCGACATCGCCCGGGATTTGATTCGGCGCGGACTCGGCGAGTCGGCGGTCGACGCGTACCGGATCGGGCAGAACGTTGCGTGGCGGTTCTGGATGCAGATCGCGTTCGAGTTGACGACGGACACCGCCGAGTTGCGCGAACTGCTCGACGTGTCGTCGCGCTCGATCGCGGCGTTCATCGACGCGACGATCGCCGGCATCTACAACCAGATGGAGATCGAACGCGAAGAGCTGACCCGGGGCACCCATGCGGAACGCCGCGAGACCGTCGTGCTGATTCTCGACGGCGCACCGATCGCCCGGCAGCGCGCGGAGAACCGGCTGGGCTATCGCCTCGGCCAAAGTCACACCGCCGCGGTGATCTGGTGCGACGAATCCGACGCCGACCTGTCACACCTTGATCGCGCCGCGGACGCGGTAGCCCAGACCGTCGAGGGTCAGCGCGCGTTGTCGGTGCTCGCGAGCACCGCCACGCGCTGGGTCTGGGTGCCCGGTCCGCAGCCCCCGGACCCGGCCCGGGTGGCGACCGCCCTCGAACAGCTGCCAGGGGTTCGAATTGCGTTCGGGCCCACTGCATCTGGCATCGAAGGCTTCCGTCGCAGTCACCTCGACGCGATCACCACCCAACGTATGATGGCGCGGCTGTCGTCGACTCAGCGGGTGGCGAGCTTCACCGACGTCGAACTCGTCGCGCTGATCACCGCCGACGGCGAAGGGTCGGACCGCTTCATCAAACACACGCTCGGCGAGTTCGAGTCGGCGAGCGCGGAGCTCCAGCGGTCAGTGCTTACGTTCGTGCAGGAACAGTGCAATGCATCTCGGGCCGCCGCCCGTCTGTTCACGCATCGAAACACGTTGCTGCGCAGGCTCGCTCGTGCTGACGAGTTGTTGCCACAGCCCCTCGCGAGCAACAGCGTCCATGTGGCGGTGGCCTTGGAGGCGCTGCGCTGGCGAGGGGCTGTGGCGACCTGAACTGCGGCCGTCAGGAACTGGGTTGCGCGCCCAGCACCCGCTGGATATCCGGGATCATGGCCTGCACCTGCGCGCCCCAGTACGGCCACGAGTGCGTCCCGTTGTCGGGGAAGTTGAACACGCCATTGGTGCCGCCCGCGGCGAGGTAGTTGTCGCGGAACGTCTTGTTGGTCCGAAGCGTGAACCCTTCCAGGAACTTCGCGGGTAGGTCCGATCCGCCGAGTTCGCTCGGCGTGCCGTTGCCGCAGTACACCCAGATGCGGGTGTTGTTGGCGACGATCTTCGGTATCTGGACCATCGGGTCGTTGCGCTGCCACGCCGGGTCACTCGACGGGCCCCACATCGCGGTGGCGTTGAAGCCGCCCGAGTCGTTCATCGCCATCCCGATCAGCATCGGCCACCAACCCTCGGAGGGATTGAGGAAGCCGGACAGCGACGCGGCGTAGACGAACTTGTCGGGGTAGTACGCCGACAGGATCAGCGCGGAGCTGCCCGACATCGACAACCCGACTACCGCGTTGCCCGTCGTCGACACATTCTTGTTGGCGGCCAACCAGTTTGGCAGCTCCTGGGTGAGGAAGGTCTCCCACTTGTAGGTCCAAGTGCCACCGTTGCCGACCGCCGGCTGGTACCAGTCGGTGTAGAAGCTGGACATGCCGCCGACCGGCATGACCACCGAAAGCCCTGAGTTCAAGTACCACTCGAAGGTGGGCAGCTCGATGTCCCAGCCGCTCCAGTCGTCACGCGCTCGCAGGCCGTCCAGCATGTACACCGCGTGGTCGCCACCGCCCTGGAACTCGACCTTGATGTCGCGGCCCATCGACGGCGACGGAACCTCCAGGTACTCCACGGGCAAACCGGGGCGGGAGAATGCGTGCGCGGTCGCCGTGCTGCCGATGACGCCGGCGAGGCCGGGCAACAACGCCGCGGACACCGCGGCGATCGTCAACCGGCGCGCCCAAGCGCCCCGGAGTCTGTCTCGAAATCTGTCCGAGAACTTCATAATTGCTATCCATCCCATCTTTCGTATGCCGCACCACACGCGATCGACGTCTTTCGTTCTGCCGTAGTGAATCACGAAGACCCGTGCTGACCGGGTGACCGAAACTCGATCTTGATGTCGCGGTTGGCTAACGGTTTTGAATCGGCGAGGACTCGACGAAAATCACAACGAAATCACGATGACCGCGAAATACCAAGCAGCTGCGTATCTTTCGGTTACGGGTTGATGGTGTTCTCGCCGATCTGGCGGCCCCACACATAATCGATCGCGAGCGGCGAGCCGAGGCCGAAGTGGTTGTACGGCGCGAGGCTGAACCCGGTGTCCATCACCAGATACGGGAACGGCCACAGGTCGTGTGTGATCGTCTGCCAACAACCTGGCTTGCCCTCAGGGCCGCCGTGGGCGTTTACCCGCGGCAGGTTGTCCGGGTACACGTACGGGTTGCCGGCGCCGACGGGCGTTCCCGCACCGTGCAGCGAGTAACCGTTGTCGCCGCCGAGGATCTCCTTGACCTTGGGAGCGACCACGGCGTAGTTGCGGAATGTGCAGAAGATCTCCGGGCTGTAGTAGTTGAGAAGCTGCGACGACGGAACAAGGTCTGCGGCGCCGCGGGTCAGGTACGGTCCGCCGCGCTCCAGCACGTCGCCTCCGGTGTTGTCGATTCCGATCGACGCCATCAACGCTGCGTCGAGGTTGCCTTCCTGCTCGTTGAGGGTGTGTGCGGTTTTCGTCGCGTTCTGCAAGAACGCCCACAGGTCCGCCGACGAGTCGGCGTACACGTCGCCCAGGTCCGCCAGCTTCTGCGTGTCGTAACGCAGCTGTGCCATCTGCGGGTTGATGTCGCCGAGGATGTCGTTGGCGTGGTCGATCGACTGGCCGAACCGGTCACCCAGTCCGTCGAGCGCTTGCGCGGTGGCGTCGAGCGTTTCGTTCAGCTTGACGGGGTCCACCTTCTCGGCGATCGACACGACCGTCTCGAACAGTGTGTTGAATTCAGTGCTCACAGAGTCGGCTGTGATCACATCTGCTGTTGAGATCCGCTGTGGCACAGGGTTTTCAGGGGAGGTAAACGATACGTACTTGTTGCCGAAGACGGTCGTGGCCTTGATTTCCCCCATGACGTTCGCTGGAATCGCTTTGATGAACTTGGGATTGACGTCCAGCGTGAGCCGGGCCTGCGGCTTGCCGTCGAGGTTCAACTCGTCGACGTGTGCCACCCGGCCGATCTCAATGCCGTTGTAGGTCACCTTGGAGCCGGGATCCATCACCAGCCCCGCCCGCGGGCTGACCATCGTCAAGTGCGTCTTGGGGGAGAGGTCGCCGCGGAATTGCAGAAACACCAGCGCCAGCACCACTGCGGCGACCACCATGAACGCCAACCCGGCCAGTTTGTGCGGAGGCCTTTTGGTGGTGTTCAGGGGCGCAACCGCCGATGAGCCGCTTGCGCGAAGAGCAGAAGGCATCGCGGTACACCGTAAGTCGTTACCCGCGGTTCCGGGTACCGAACGAGAGTGGGTGTCACGATGAATTCCGACATCGCGTTCGCCGGCGCGGCCGAACAAGCCCGGCTACTCGGCGACGGAGCGATCACCGCGCCCGACCTTCTCGACGTCTATCTGGACCGGATCCGCCGGCTCAACCCTGTGCTGCGCGCATACCGCGTTGTGCTCGAGGCGTCCGCGCGGGCGGAAGCAGCCGCCGCCCAGCAACGGCTCGACTCCGGCGAGCGCCTTCCGCTGCTCGGCGTTCCCGTCGCGATCAAGGACGACGTCGACGTCGCCGGTGAAGTCACCACGATGGGCACCGGTGCTTACGGGCCGCCCAAGGAACATGACGCAGAGGTGGTGCGCCGGCTGCGTGACGCGGGCGCGGTGATTCTGGGTAAGACCACGGTCCCGGAGTTGTGCATCTGGCCGTTCACCGAAACACTCACGTTCGGCTCGACTCGCAACCCGTGGAACCTGGACCGCACACCGGGCGGAAGCAGCGGCGGGTCGGCGGCCGCGGTCGCTGCCGGGCTCGCGGCAATGGCGCTGGGGTCCGATGGCGCGGGCTCGATCCGCATCCCGTCGACGTGGTGCGGGCTGTTCGGCATCAAGCCCCAGCGCGGTCGGGTTCCGCTGGCGCCGCACGACGACGCGTGGAACGGGTTGTCCGTCAACGGTCCGATCGCCCGCACGGTCGCCGACGCGGCGCTGTTCCTCGACGTCACCGCGACGGGGCCCGGCGGATTCGTCGCCGCGGCGTCGCGCACGCCGGACCGACTGCGAATTGCGTTGAGTACCAAGGTTCCTCCACCGTTGCTCGCCCGCGCCGGCAAGGCTCAACGCAACTCAGTGCGGGATGCCGGGGTGTTGTTGCGGGAGCTCGGCCACGACGTCGTCGTCCGCGATCCCGACTATCCGGCGACAGCGACGCTGACGAATCTGATCCCTCGCTACATGCGCGGCGTTTACGACGACCTCGCGCCGTTGCCGCATCCCGAGAGACTGGAGCCGCGCACCCGCGCCGTTGCGCGGATCGGCAAGTTGTTCTCGGACCGCCGGATCGCCGCGGCCCGCGACGCCGAGAAACGGGTCAGCGCGCGGGTGCTGTCGATCTTCGACGACGTCGACGTGGTGATCACGCCCGGCGCGACGACGGGTCCGTCGCGAATCGGTGCCTACCAGCGCCGCGGTGCGGTCGCGACGCTGCTGCTCGTCGGCATGCGCGTGCCGTATCAGGAGATGTTCAACATCACCGGACAGCCCGCCGCGGTGGTGCCGTGGTGCCTTGACGGAGACGGCCTCCCGCTGTCGATCCGGCTGATCGGCAGGCCCGACGACGAGGCCACGCTGCTGTCGCTGAGCGCCCAGCTCGAGTCGGCGAGGCCGTGGGCGGACCGGCGACCGCCGGTGAGCTGACCGGCCTCAGCGGATGACGAAGTCGTCGGGGTCAGGCGCGCGAGTCCATGTCCAGAAGTCGACGAGCCGCCACGGACTGAGCGAATGCACCTTTCCCGCAGCGTCTTTGTAGAAGCTGTGCTTGATGCTCGGCTGGGACCAGACCATCGTCTTCATCTCCGCCTGTGTGCGGTCATACCAGTTGTCATAGCACTCG
>DASRFZ010000209.1:0-19838 GCA_035651275.1 Mycobacterium sp.
AACCCTCCGCGGCCAGCAGCTTTTTGGTGAACTCCTTGTCCATCCCCGCCGCACTCGCAAGCACGCCCGCCCCGACGTACGGCACACCGGCCAACTCGAGCAGGCCCTGGATGGTGCCGTCCTCGCCGTACGGCCCGTGCAGGACGGGAAAGACGACGTCGACGGACGCGAGCGCGCGGCCGATCCCGCCGCCGAGTGAGATCAGCTCGCCGTGCCGCTGCGGATCGGCGGGCAGCGTCAGCTCGGTGCCCGCCGCGGCGGTGACCTGCGGCAACCGCCCGGCCGTGATCGCGAGCGTGTCGGGGTCGGCACCGGTGAGCACCCACGTGCCCTCACGTGTGATGCCGATCGGGACGGCTTCGAACCGTTCGGGATCCAGGTTGCGCAGGATGCTGCCTGCCGAGACACACGAAATCGCGTGCTCGTTGCTGCGTCCGCCGTAGATCACGGCGACGCGAACGCGGCGGTCGGCAGTCACAAGCTAGAGAGGCTACCGCCAACGGCGAGGTCGACGGCGGGGCCGCACAGGCGACACCTCGTTCAGGTGGTCGGTACGACTACTGCTACGTCATTGTGAAGGTGCGCGAGTCCCTGATCGAAGGTCGCCAGTTTCCCCCGGTTCCTTCGTGCAAGCTGCGCTAGGTAAGCATCGGTCACTTGACGGTGCCCGACGACGCCGACCAGCTCGACATCAACGAACGACACACTGTCCGGCCAGAATTCGTGCCGGGGATCTCTCTCGACTGCAGCCACGATGCGTTTCGCGGTGTCTGCCGGTTGGCCGTCCCTGACCAAAAGCCGAACCAGGCTGCCCTGCGTGATCGGGCAGGTTGCAAATGCCCCTTCGCTCGCCGAACGCCATTCTTCGGCCGCTGCATGGTGAACGTGATCAGCGACCACGAGAGCGATGAGCACGTTGGCATCGAGCAGCGTGGTCAAGCCTCGTCCTCCAAGGATCGAACGTCTTCGGTCGTCACCACATGCCCCAGTCGGATCACTGGCAGGCCAGTCTTCCCGCTTTGGGAGATCTCGACCGGAGCACCGTGTCCCAGTCCGCGGCGCATCAACTCGGCCACCGCTTCGCTAAATGTTCTGCCGGTGTCCCTGGCGATCGCGCGCACTTGTTTGTGCAGCTCATCTGGCAGATCAACTGTGGTTCGCACCACCTCATCATATCATCAGTGCATCATGATGAGACGCAGTTACTATTCCGACTTGGTGCTCCGCCCCAGCAGCAGCGCCATCGCCTGATGCACCGACAATCCGTGATGGCATACCAGGTTCACCGCGTGGGTGAGCGGCATCTCGACGTCGTAACTCTCGGCCAGCGCGAGCACCGACCGGCACGACATCACCCCCTCCGCGACGTGCCCGGCGGCGGCTTCGAGTGCCGACTCCATCGTGCCGCCGCGCCCGAGGCGCTCCCCGAACGTGCGATTACGCGAATACGGCGACGTGCACGTCGCGACCAGATCGCCGATGCCGGCCAGCCCGGCCAGCGTTGCGGGCTTGGCGCCCAAGGCGATTCCGAGTCGCATGATTTCCGCCAGCCCCCGGGTGATGATCGCCGCCGACGTGTTCTCGCCCAGCCCGAGACCGGCCGCCATGCCGCACGCGAGCGCGATCACGTTCTTGCACGCGCCGCCGATCTCGACGCCGACGACGTCGGCGTTCGTGTACGGCCGGAAGTACCCGGCACTCAGCATCCGCTGCAACGCCACCGCCCGTCCCGAGTCGCTACACGCGATCACCGTCGCGGCGGGCTGGCGTTCGACGATCTCGCTGGCGAGATTCGGCCCCGACAGCACTGCGACCCGGGCGGGATCGGCCCCGCTGACCTGCGCGACGACCTGGCTGATCCGCATCAGTGTGTCGATCTCGACGCCCTTCGCCAGGCTGACCAAGGTCGCGTCGTCGTCGAACAGCCCGACCCACTCGATGAGATTGGCGCGCATCACTTGGGACGGCACGGCGAGCAGGACGGTCGTGACACCCGACAGCGCGTCGGCAGGGTTGGTAGTCGCCCGCACTTCCGACGGCAGCACAGCGGATCCGATGTAGCGCCGGTTGCGATGCTCGGTGTTGATCTCGTCGGCGACTTCGGCTCGCCGAGCCCACAGCGTCACCGAGTTGCCGGCGTCAGCGAGCACCTGGGCCAGCGCACTCCCCCACGACCCGGCGCCCATGACCGCAACCTGTACCACCGCATCACCGTAGCCGCTCGCCAGTTGGCAGGATGGCCGTCATGGGCGGTGACGTCGGGCTGATCATCGCCGTCAAGCGCCTCGCGATCGCCAAGTCGCGGCTGGCCCCGGTGTTCTCCGCACCCACCCGCGAGCGCGTCGTGCTCGCGATGCTGCTCGACACCATCGCCGCCGCAGGCCGCGTGCCGTCTCTGCGCGGGATCACCGTGGTGACGCCCGACGAAGTCGCGGCCGACGCCGCCCGACAGCGCGGTGCCGACGTGCTTGCCGATCCGACACCCGATGGTCACCCAGACCCGCTGAACAACGCGATCGTCGCGGCTGAGTCGCAAATCCTGTCAACGCCCGATCCCCCCGCGAATCTCATTGTGCTGCAAGGTGATTTGCCCGCTCTACAGCCGCAGGAATTGACTGAGGCGCTCGCAGCCGCGCGACCGCACCCTCGCAGCTTCGTGGCCGACCGGCACGGCAGCGGGACCGTCGCGCTGTTCGCGTTCGGAGTCGGTCTGCAACCGGCGTTCGGACCGGATTCGGCTCTGCGGCATCGTCGTTCAGGTGCAACAGAGCTGACCGGCGCGTGGCCGGGTCTGCGCTGCGATATCGACACCCCGGACGACCTGCGGGCGGCCCGCACGCTCGGCGTCGGTCCGGCCACCACGCGGGCGATCGCCCGACGCGTGTGAACGGCAGTCCAACAGCAGGTTGCTGTCGCCGCTATCTTCGGCTGTAAGTGGCCCGTCCACCGGCAGATGAGGAATGATCGCTGATGTGACCGAGACCAAAGCCGACGTCAGCGTCAGCGACAGCGAGTGGCCCGCCACCAGCGTCGGAGAAGAATCGGTCGACAGGCCGCCAGGGGCTCCGCCGGCGGCCACCGCGGAAACCGTGGTCGACGAGTTGCCCGAAGACCGCTATCTCAACCGCGAACTGTCCTGGCTCGATTTCAACGCCCGAGTGCTGGCACTCGCCGCCGATACCTCGCTGCCGTTGCTGGAACGCGCGAAATTCCTCGCGATCTTCGCGTCGAATCTCGATGAGTTCTACATGGTGCGGGTCGCAGGGCTCAAACGGCGTCACGAGATGGGACTGTCCGTCCGGTCCGCCGACGGCCTTTCGCCGCGTGAGCAATTGCGCCGCATCGGTGAGCGCACACAGCAGATCGCCAGCCGCCACGCGCGGGTGTTCCTCGACTCGGTGCGCCCAGCGCTGGCCGACGAGGGCATCGTGATCGTGACGTGGGACGACCTCGACGACGCTGAGCGCGCCGAATTGTCGGCGTACTTCAACGACCAGGTCTTTCCCGTACTTACGCCGTTGGCCGTGGACCCCGCCCACCCCTTCCCGTTCGTCAGCGGGCTGAGTCTGAACCTGGCGATCACGGTGAAGCATCCGACCGACGGCGGTCAGCACTTCGCCCGGGTCAAGGTGCCCGACAACGTCGACCGGTTCGTCGAACTCGGCGAAGGTACGGACAGCCGAAAGGGAATCGTGCGGTTCCTACCGATGGAGGAACTGATCGCCGCGTTTCTGCCGGTGCTCTTCCCCGGCATGGAGATCGTCGAGCACCACGCGTTCCGCATCACGCGCAACGCCGATTTCGAAGTCGAGGAAGACCGCGACGAAGATCTGCTGCAGGCATTGGAGCGGGAGTTGGCACGACGCCGTTTCGGTTCGCCGGTACGGCTTGAAGTGTCCGACGACATGACCGAAAACATGCTCGAGCTGCTGCTGCGCGAGCTCGATGTGGACCCCGGAGACGTCATCGAAGTGCCTGGGCTGCTTGATTTGTCGTCGCTGTGGCAGATTTACGACGTCGACCGGCCCGCGTTGAAGGACAAGCCTTTCGTCCCCGCGACGCACCCGGCATTCGGCGAACGTGAAACGCCAAAGAGCATTTTCGCAACGCTGCGCGACGGCGATGTCATGGTGCACCACCCGTACGACTCGTTCTCGACGAGCGTGCAGCGCTTCATCGAGCAGGCAGCCGCCGATCCAAATGTGTTGGCAATCAAGCAGACTCTGTACCGCACCTCGGGTGACTCACCGATCGTCAATGCGTTGATCGACGCCGCCGAGGCCGGCAAGCAAGTCGTCGCACTGGTCGAGATCAAGGCGCGCTTCGACGAGCAGGCGAACATCAGATGGGCGCGCACGCTGGAGCAGGCGGGCGTGCACGTGGTGTACGGGCTGATCGGGTTGAAGACCCACTGCAAGACATGTCTGGTGGTGCGCCGCGAGGGGTCGACGATCCGGCGGTACTGCCACATTGGAACCGGCAACTACAACGGCAAGACGGCTCGACTCTACGAAGACATCGGATTGCTTACCGCCGCACCGGACATCGGCGCCGACCTGACCGACCTGTTCAATTCGCTCACCGGCTATTCACGTAAGGCGACCTACCGCAATCTGCTCGTCGCGCCGGACGGTGTGCGTAAAGGAATCATCGACCGCATCGAGCGTGAGATCGAGGCGACGCGTGAGGGTGCGGAGGGGCGGATCCGGCTCAAGGCCAACGCGCTGGTCGACGAGCAGGTGATCGACGCGCTGTACCGCGCCTCCCAGGCCGGCGTGCGGGTCGAAGTTGTCGTGCGCGGTATCTGCGCGTTGCGCCCCGGCGCGAGCGGATATTCCGAAAACATCGTCGTCCGCTCGATTCTCGGCCGCTTCCTCGAGCACTCACGGATCATCCAGTTTGGCGCGATCGACGAGTATTGGATCGGCAGCGCGGACATGATGCACCGCAATCTCGACCGGCGGGTGGAAGTGATGGCTCAGGTGAAGGATCCGAAACTGACGGCTCAGCTCAACGACATCTTCGAATCCGCACTCGATCCGGCGACACGCTGCTGGGAACTCGGGCCCGACGGGAACTGGACCGCAGCGCCGCAAGCCGGACACAAGGTACGCGATCACCAGGTGTCGCTGATGGAGCGGCACCGGCAACCCTGATGGCCAAACCCGTCCTCGCAGCAGGCGCTGTGCTGTGGCGCTATGCCGGCGCTACGTCGGAAATCGAGGTCGCGATCATCCATCGGCCGCGCTACGACGACTGGTCACTGCCGAAGGGCAAAGTCGATCGCGACGAAACGGAACCCGCGGCGGCTGTTCGCGAAATCCACGAGGAGACCGGCCAGCGCGCGTACTTGGGCCGCGCACTGGCGACGGTTCAATATCCGATCGAGCAGGGCGTCAAACGCGTGCGCTACTGGGCGGCGCGTGCGCTCGACGGTGATTTCACCGCCACCGCGGAGGTAGACGATCTGGTGTGGCTGTCTGCCAAGGACGCAATGGGCAAGGTGTCGTATCCGCACGATCGGAAAGTGTTGCGGCGGTTCATGAAGCAGCCCGCCGACACCAGGACCGTTCTCGTCGTACGCCATGGAACTGCGGGCAGTAAGAAGCGCTACAAGGGCGATGATCGAAATCGCCCGCTGGACAAGCACGGTAGGGCTCAGGCGGAGTTGCTCGTCGGTCAGCTGCTGGCGTTCGGTCCGACGGCGCTGTACTCCGCGGATCGGCTGCGCTGTGTGCAGACGATCGAACCTCTGGCCGACGAGCTGCGCATGGGAATCGCCGTCGAACCGTCACTGACAGAAGAAGCGTATTGGCACAACCGCAAGAAGGCCCGACATCGAGTGCTGGCGATCGCGGCGTCCGGAGGCAATCCGGTGATCAGCACGCAGGGCAAGGTCATTCCCGACTTGATCCAATGGTGGTGCGAGCGAGACGAAGTGCGACCGGCGAAATCGCGCAACGGCAAGGGCAGCACGTGGGTGCTGTCGTTGCACGACGGACGACTGATCGCCGCGGATCACCTTGCCAGTCCGCTGTCTGCGGATTGAAGTTTCTTCACATAAGACAAACCTCACCGCCGCGGGCGATTTCGCTCGCGGCGGTGAGGTGTCGGAAAATTACCGGCGACCGCGCTTGGCCGGAGCCCGCTTGGCGGTCTTCTTGGCGGCGGTGCGCTTGGTCGCCTTCTTCGCGGCGGTGCGCTTGGTCGCCTTCTTTGCAGCTGTCCGCTTCGTGGCCTTCTTCGCGGCAGTGCGCTTCGTGGCCTTCTTCGCGGGTGCGCGCTTCGCGGTCTTCTTTGCTGTTGCGCGCTTCGTCGCCTTCTTGGCAGCCTTCTTGGCGCCTGCCCTGCGAGTAGTGCCCGAACCTGATCCACGCTTCACTGCTGGTCCTTCCGACGGAAGACGCTGTGCGCCAGAGACAATTGCTTTGAACTGCGCACCGGGTCGGAACGCAGGAACGGATGTTGGTTTTACTTTCACCGTTTCGCCGGTGCGCGGATTGCGTGCCACACGCGCAGCGCGACGACGCTGCTCGAAAACGCCGAAGCCGGTAATGGTGACGCTGTCACCACGGTTCACCGCTCGCACGATGGTGTCGACGACGTGTTCGACTGCATCCGTAGCGTGCCGACGATCCGAACCCAACTTCTTTGTGAGTTCGTCGATGAGCTCCGCTTTGTTCATGCATACCCTCCGAAGTTAGTGGCCCGCTTTGGACCGACTAGAGGACACGGTAAACCCTCAACATGCTGATTTCCAAGAGCCACGCGCAATTTCAACGAAACTCAGCGAACATTTTCGATGAGCCGCTTGCGCGAAGAGCATCGATATCGGCAATCCGATTGGCGCGCTTGGGAGGTGGCTAGCGGGCGCCGAAACGGCGTTCGCACCCACCGATTTCGGTGATCTTGATCGGTTAGACAGCCGATATGGTGGTCGGTTTCCAATCCGGCCGGCCCGCCTCGAAAGTCTCGATCTGATCGAGTTTTCGCAGCGTAAGGCCTATATCGTCGAGCCCTTCGAGTAGTCGCCACGCGGTGTAGTCGTCAATCGCGAACGGCACCACCGTTGTTCCCGCGGTCACCGTCCGATCTTGAAGATTGACAGTGATTTCCAGCCCGGGATTCTGCTCGATCAGCTTCCACAGCAGTTCCACATCTGACTGTGCAACTTCGGCCGCGAGAAGTCCCGCCTTGCCCGCGTTGCCGCGGAAGATGTCGGCGAATCGCGACGAGATGACAACCCGGAAGCCGTAGTCCATCAGCGCCCACACCGCATGTTCGCGCGACGATCCGGTGCCGAAATCGGTTCCGGCAACCAACACCGAACCCTTGTCGAACGGCGAAAGGTTGAGAATGAAATTAGGTTCGGTGCGCCAGGCGGCGAAGAGGCCGTCGTCGAATCCTGTTCGGGTGACGCGCTTCAGGTACACCGCCGGGATGATCTGATCGGTGTCAACGTTGGACCGCCGCAGCGGAACTCCGATGCCCGTATGCGTCCGAAACGCTTCCATTGCCTAAATCTCCTAATTGCTTTTCGCCCGCGATTGTCAGGTCAAGTCGGCCGGCGCCGACAATCTGCCGCGAATCGCGGTTGCCGCGGCGACTGCCGGTGACACGAGATGCGTGCGGCCGCCTTTGCCCTGCCGGCCCTCGAAATTGCGATTGGATGTCGACGCGCACCGCTGTCCCGGCGACAGTTGATCGGGATTCATGCCAAGGCACATCGAACAGCCGGCCTGCCGCCATTCCGCGCCGGCGGCGGTGAATATCTCGCCCAATCCTTCGGATTCGGCTTGCGCGCGCACCCGCATTGAGCCCGGCACGACCAGCATGCGCACACCGTCGGCCACCTTGCGACCGCGCAGCACGTCGGCGACGACGCGCAGATCCTCAATACGCCCGTTCGTGCACGACCCGACGAACACGGTGTCGACGGCGATGTCGCGCATAGGGGTGCCGGGCTTCAGATCCATGTAGGTCAACGCCTTTTCGGCATCTTGACGCCGGTCGTCGTCGGGAATCAGCTCCGGGTCGGGCACCGCCTCCGCAAGCGGCACACCCTGGCCTGGGTTGGTGCCCCACGTGACGAACGGGCTCAGCGTCGCTGCGTCGATGTAGACCTCAGTGTCGAACTCGGCGCCGCGATCAGTACGCAGACGATCCCATTCCGCGACCGCGATGTCCCACTGTGCGCCCGAGGGCGTGTGCGGACGGCCGCGCAGATATTCGTACGTCGTTTCGTCGGGCGCGACCATGCCGGCGCGCGCGCCCGCCTCAATGCTCATGTTGCAGATCGTCATCCGGCCTTCCATCGACAGCGATTCGATGGTGCTGCCGCGGTATTCGATTACGTGACCCTGCCCACCGCCGGTGCCGATCTTCGCGATCACCGCGAGGATGATGTCCTTCGCGCTGACACCGGGCGGCAAGTCGCCGTCGACGTTGATCGCCATCGTCTTGAACGGACGCAGCGGCAGCGTCTGCGTCGCCAGCACGTGTTCGACTTCCGATGTGCCGATGCCCATCGCCAGCGCGCCGAACGCACCGTGCGTCGATGTGTGGCTGTCGCCGCAAACGATCGTCATCCCGGGCTGTGTCAAGCCCAACTGCGGACCGATGACATGCACGATGCCTTGCTCGGCGTCTCCCATCGGATGCAACCGGATGCCGAACTCCGCGCAGTTGCGCCGCAACGTTTCGACTTGGGTCCGCGAAATCGGGTCGGCGATCGGCTTGTCGATGTCGACCGTCGGCACGTTGTGGTCCTCTGTTGCGATCGTCAGATCGGGCCGACGGACCGTGCGGCCGGCGAGTCGCAACCCGTCGAACGCCTGCGGACTGGTGACCTCATGGATGAAATGCAGGTCGATGTAGATCAGATCGGGCTCACGCGACGCACCGGTGCCTGCGCCGTGGACGACGACGTGGGAATCCCAGATCTTCTCCGCCATCGTGCGGGGGCGATCAGAGTGGCTCATTGGCTAGCGGTCTCACATTCTGGGACGATAGTATCTCGATATGAGACAGGATAGCGGTATCGGCGTCCTCGACAAAGCGGTGGGGTTGTTGCACACCGTCGCCGAGTCACCTTGCGGGCTGGCCGAGTTGTGCGAACGCACCGGCCTCCCGCGCGCCACCGCACACCGTCTTGCCGCCGGACTGGAGACGCACCGGTTGTTGGCACGCGATGCTCAAGGCCGTTGGCGTCTCGGGCCCGCGCTGAATGAATTGGCCGGGCAGGCACACGATCCCCTGCTGGCGGCGGGATCGGCCGTGCTGCCGCGGCTGCGCGAAATCACCGGGGAGAGCGTGCAGCTGTATCGGCGCGAAGGGACGTCGCGGGTGTGCGTCGTCGCGATGGAACCGCCTGCGGGACTGCGGGATACGGTGCCGGTGGGCACGCGGCTGCCGATGACGGCGGGTTCGGGAGCCAAGGTCCTGCTGGCGTACAGCGATGCGGCCACTCAACAAGCGGTGCTGCCGAACGCGAAGTTCACTGAGCGCACGCTCGCCGAAGTGCGCCGCCGCGGGTGGGCGCAGAGCGCCGCGGAACGTGAGCCCGGAGTCGCGAGTGTGTCAGCGCCTGTGCGCGACGGAAAGGGCAATGTGATCGCGGCCGTGTCGGTGTCGGGCCCGATCGACCGGATGGGACGTCGCCCGGGCGCGCGCTGGGCCGCGGATCTGCTTGCGGCGTCGGAGGCGCTGACGCGCAGGCTGTGACCGCCTGCGACACTGACCGTCATGGGCACCAATCAACGTTCACAGATCGTCATGTCGGATGACGAGATCGCTGAGTTCGTCACATCCAGCCGCGGTGGCACGCTCGCGACGATCGGCCGTGACGGCCAACCGCATCTCACCGCAATGTGGTACGCCGTGGTCGACGGTGAAATCTGGTTCGAGACGAAAGCGAAGTCGCAGAAGGCGGTGAACCTGCGCCGCGACCCCCGCATCACATTTCTGCTCGAGGACGGCGACACTTACGACACGCTGCGCGGTGTGTCGTTCGAAGGCACAGCCGAAATCGTCGACGACGCCGACGCGATCTTCCGCGTCGGCGTCAGCGTGTGGGAGCGCTACACAGGCCCATACACCGACGACGCCAAGCCGGCAGTAGACATGATGATGAATAACCGTGTCGCAGTTCGCTTGGTGGTCAAGCGAACTCGGTCATGGGATCACCGCAAACTCGGCATGCCGGCGATGCCGCTGGCGGGGTCGACGGCTCCGTCCTCGTAGTCGTCGGGCGTCCACTCTGCGTGCAGATCGCATTTTCAGCCGAGATCGCGACCTGTACGCAGAGTCGATGAGCACTCCACCGGTCGCTACCCTGGGACCCTGCGGACGAAGTGGAGGAGTCGCCGCCGTGGGGCGAAGCGTGGCGAAATGGATTCGCTGGGGTGGACCTGTCGTACTGATCGCGGCGGTTCTGCTCTACATTGCCGTCTATCGGCACTGGCCGGGCTACTTCCTGCAGATCGACGTCCGCGTATATCGATTTGGTGGTTTACGTGTGCTGCACGGCCTGGATCTGTATTCGATCGGGCGCAACGGCGCGACCGACGACCTGTTGTTCACCTACACGCCATTCGCCGCACTGGTGTTCACGCCGCTGGCATTCGTCACCGACTACGTCGCCCAGATCTCTTCCATCGCTGTGACGGCGGTCGTCGGCGTCTACGCCGTCTGGCGGATGCTGACGTCGCTGGGCGTGAAAACCTCGCACGGCTTATGGGGTCTCACCGCGCTGCTGGTCGGCCTGCTCAGTTGGCTGGAGCCGATCCGGCTGACGATTCAGCTCGGACAGATCAACGTGATCATCCTTGCCGTGGTGGTCGCCGACATCCTCTCCCCCGCGACGCGACGATGGGCTGGCATCGGTATCGGAGTCGTCGCCGGCATCAAGTTGACGCCCGCGATTTTCATCATCTATCTCGTATTGATTGGCCGGATCCGAGCCGCGTTCGTCGCGACAGCGACAGGTGTGGCGACGGTCCTGATTGGCCTCGCACTGTTGCCGTCGGCGTCTCGGTTCTACTGGTTCGACCGCGCCTTCGACGACGTGAAGAGAATCACCAGGTTTCCCCCGGCCAGCACCAGCCTGCGCGGCATGATTCTGCGCCTGGACTACCCGACCTGGATCGCGACGGCGCTCGCCGTCGTCGTGTTCGTCGCGAGCCTGACACTCGCGGTGCGCGCATATCGGCGCGGTTATGCGCTGCTGGGGATTTCTCTGGTGGGAATGGCCTCGTGTGCGGTGTCGCCGTTCAGCTGGAGCCATCACTGGGTATGGTTCGCCCCGTTGGTCGTTCACCTCGCTTATCGCGGATATGTGCTCGGCAGCAGGCTCTCGGCGTGGACGATGTGGGCGTTCTGCGCGGCGTTTGCGGGCTGGATGACCACGCTTCACGGCGCGACACCGGACTTGGGGCTGGTGATGGTTCACCCCGGCGGTGTGCTCGACGACCTCATGCCCAGCATCTACGTCTTCGTCCTTGTAGCGGTGCTCGTCTGCACTGCGGTGTGGTTGCGCGGGCACCCGGTGCACGATCGCGACGTCGAAACACACACTGCGACACCGGTTACCGATAATTCGAAGACGACGACGCCGACCGAAAGAACGGCCGGCGATTTGGTAGCCCCGATGGGATTCGAACCCACGCTACCGCCGTGAGAGGGCGGCGTCCTAGGCCGCTAGACGACGGGGCCAGAGCTGCCAGCATAGCCGACCGATCAGGGGCGCCCTAATCAGCGACTATCGCTGGGGTACCAGGACTCGAACCTAGAATGGCTGAACCAGAATCAGCTGTGTTGCCAATTACACCATACCCCACTGGCCGCTATATCCGCTGGTCAGAGGCATAACTGCGCTGCCCTTGGAGCTAACCGGCCGACGTGCAGACTACCAAAGATCCGCACCGGGTTTCTCAGGGCTGCGCGTCGGCGACCATCGCCCGCGCATCGCGCAGCCGGGTCAGGCTGCGGTCGCGGCCGAGCAGTGTCAGCGACTCGAACAATGGCGGGCTGATCGTCGAGCCCGTCGCCGCGACGCGAATCGGGCCGAACGCCTTGCGTGGTTTCAGTCCCATCTCATCGATCAGCGCGGCCTTCAGCGCGGCCTCGATGTTGCCGACGGACCAGTCCGTCACCGCGTCCAGCGCGCCGAGCGCGGCATCCAGCACCGGGCCCGCCTCAGCGCGCAATTCCTTGGCCGCCGCCTTGTCGTCGACGGCGTACGCGGCGTCATCGAAGAACTTCAACAAATCCCATGCGTCCCCGAGCACCACGATGCGGGTCTGCACCAGTTGTGCGGCCTCCGCGAATTCCGCATCGCCCAAGCCCAAGTCGTGATCGTGGGCCGCAAAGTATTCATGCAGCCGGTCGGTGAAGTCGTCGGGATCGAGGAGCCGGATGTGTTCGGCGTTGATTGCATCAGCTTTCTTCTGGTCGAATCGCGCGGGGTTCGCGTTGACATCGGCGACGTCGAACGCCTGGACCATCTCGGCAAGGCTGAACACGTCACGGTCCGGCGCGATCGACCAGCCCAGCAGGGCAAGGTAATTCAGCAGGCCCTCCGGGATGAATCCCCGGTCGCGGTGCGCGAATAGGTTGGACTGCGGATCCCGTTTCGACAACTTCTTCGTGCCTTCACCGAGAACGGTTGGCAGATGGCCGAACTGGGGAATCCGCTCAGCCGCCCCGATCCGCATCAGCGCCTGATACAGCGCAATCTGGCGCGGCGTCGACGGCATCAGATCCTCTCCCCGCAACACGTGGGTGATGTTCATCAGCGCGTCGTCGACCGGATTGACCAAGGTGTATAACGGTTCTCCGGTGCCGCGGGTCAGCGCGAAGTCCGGCACGCTGCCTGCCGCGTATGACATCTCACCGCGCACCAGATCTCGCCAGCCGAGTTCCGCGTCCGGCATCCGAAGTCTGACCACCGGCCGACGGCCCTCCGCGCGGTATGCGGCGCGCTGGTCCTCGGTGAGGTCGCGATCGTAGTTGTCGTAGCCCAGTTTCGGATTGCGGCCCGCGGCCACGTGCCGCGCCTCGACCTCCGCCGCCGTCGAGTACGCCTCGTAGGCCTCGCCTGCCGCCAGCAGCCGGTCCAGCACGTCGCGGTAGATGTCCATGCGTTGCGACTGTCGATAAGGGGCGTACGGCCCGTCGACCTCAGGACCCTCGTCCCAGTCCAGCCCGAACCACCGCAGCGCATCGAGCAACGCGAGGTAGCTCTCCTCCGAATCACGTTGCGCGTCAGTGTCTTCGATGCGGAAGACGAATACCCCGCCGCAGTGCCGCGCATACGCCCAGTTGAACAGCGCTGTGCGGATCAGCCCAACGTGCGGAACACCGGTCGGTGAGGGGCAGAACCGAACCCGCACGCTCATGATTTCGCCTTGCGCACAACGGGATTCGTCAGCGTTCCGATGCCTTCGATCGTGACGCTGACGACGTCGCCGTCCTCGATCGGCCCGACTCCCTCAGGTGTGCCGGTGAGAATCAAGTCGCCTGGCAGCAGTGTCATCACCGAGGAGATCCATTCGACGATCGCGCCGATGTCGTGAACCATCATCGATGTTCGGCTGTGTTGGCGCAGTTCGCCGTTCACCTTGGTGCGGATCTCGAGGTCGGCGGGATCGAGGTCGGTGGCGATCCACGGGCCCACCGGGCAGAACGTGTCGTAGCCCTTGGCCCGGGTCCACTGCCCGTCCTTGCGCTGCTGGTCGCGTGCGGTCACGTCGTTGGCGATCGTGTAGCCGAGGATGTTCTCGGCGGCGCGGGCGGCCGAAACGTCTTTGCATGGACGACCGATGACCGCAGCGAGTTCGCCCTCGTAGTGCACCGGGTTCGCGTCGGCCGGCAGGACGATCTGGGCGTTAGGCCCGACGATCGCGGTGTTGGGTTTCATGAAGATGACCGGGTCGTCGGGGACTGTTTTGGTCCTCGCGTCCGCAGCCATTTCGGCGACGTGCGCGGCGTAGTTCTTCCCGACGCACACCACCTTGGTGGCAAGGATCGGCGCCAGCAGCCTGACGTCGGCCAACGGCCACTGCCGTCCGGTAAAGGTGGGCGTGCCGAACGGGTGCTCGGCAATCTCCCGGGCGACCGCGGTCCTATCGCCTTCGATCGCGACGAACGCCACACCATCGGGGCTGGCGATTCGACCGAGGCGCATTGTTCAAAGCCTACCGGTCCATATAGTGAGAATTGAGTACAGGAGTATGAGATTCGCATGCGACGATGTCGCCGTGAGCACCCACACCATCAGCACCGCCCGGCGGTGGACGATGCTCGCAATCGCGTTGTCCTCGACCATGTTCGCCAACGTGTTCATCAACGGCGCCGCCTTTCTGATTCCGACCCTGCACCGTCAACAGGGGCTCGACCTCGCCAGCGCCGGCCTGGTATCGGCGATGCCGAGTATCGGCATGGTGTTCACGCTCATCGCGTGGGGCTACGTCGTGGACCGGGTCGGCGAGCGGTTCGTCCTCGCGCTCGGCTCCGCGCTGACCGCGGCCGCGTCGTTCGCAGCCGCGGCCGCAGCGTCTCACTCGATCTCTCTGTTGAGTGCCTGCCTGCTTCTTGGCGGAATGGCGGCGGCGAGCAGTAACTCGGCCAGTGGGCGCCTGGTGGTCGGTTGGTTTCCGCCCGAACGCCGCGGCTTGGCGATGGGAATCCGGCAGACCGCCCAGCCGCTCGGAGTTGGCTTGGGCGCGTTGGTGATTCCGCGTGTGGCCCAAAGTCATGGCATCGCAACGGCTTTGCTGTTTCCTGCGGTCGTCTGCGCGGTGTCGGCGGTGGTGAGCGTCGTCGGCGTCCTCGACCCACCGCGCACACCGCGTGAAGAGGCCCGGCAGGAGGATCTGGCCAACCCGTACCGCGGATCGTCGGTGCTGTGGCGCATCCACGCCGTCTCGGTGCTGCTCGTGGTGCCGCAGGTGGTGGTGTGGACTTTCACGCTGGTCTGGCTGATGGTCGACCGTGGATGGTCGGCGGGCGCCGCCGGAGCGATGGTCACCGCAGCGCAGGTACTCGGCGCCGCGGGTCGGATCGCTGCCGGGCGCTGGTCGGACCGCGTCGGATCGCGGCTGCGCCCGATTCGCACGATCGCCGTCGGCGCAGCGGTCGCGATGGCGGTGCTCGCGCTGACCGACGAGCTAAAGTCACCCGTCTCGATCGCGGTGATGATCGTCGCTTCGGTAATCACGGTGTCCGACAACGGACTTGCGTTTACCGCGATCGCCGAGATCGCCGGGCCGTTTTGGAGCGGACGCGCGCTCGGCACCCAGAACACCAGCCAGCTGCTGACGGCGGGAATCGCGCCGCCATTGTTCGGCGGGCTGATCGCCGTCGCCGGCTACCCCGCGGCGTTCGCGGTGTGCGCGATCTTTCCCGTCATCGCCTTACCTCTGGTACCCGTTCGCGTCGGCCACAGTCCGTGACAGGATCTAACGCGTGAGCGATCGGATCGAGGTCCAGCGCACCATCGCGGCGCCGGGCGCCGACATCTTCGCCGTCCTCTGTGACCCACAAGGACACGTCGCGATCGACTCGACGGGCATGCTGCAGGACGCCGACGGCGATGCCGTCACCGCGGTCGGTGACGAGTTCGTCGTCCACATGGATCGCGAGTCGCTCAACGACTTCCCCGAACTGGGCCGCTACGACGTCACTGTGCGCATTGTTGAGTTCGAGCAGGATCGGCTCATCGCGTGGACGGTGCTGGGCCGGATTCGGCCGCAAATCGGGCATGTGTACGGCTATCACCTCGAGCCGGCCGCAGATGACAGCACGGTCGTCACTGCGTTCTACGACTGGTCGGGCATCCACGCGCAATGGCGGGAGGCCGCGATCTTCCCGGTGATCTCCGAGGCCGCACTGCGTGCGACGCTCGGCATTCTCGATCGCACTGCCCGGCGCGGCTACCCGCGCGGGGTGCGGCTGCTCTAGCTGAGCCGCGAAACCCCTACAGCCGCGCCAGAATCCGCTCGCCGACCTGAGTGGTGGTGAACGTCGCATCGCCGCGACTCGCGAGGTGTTCTTCAACGGCTTTGTCCACCCGGGCCGCGGCTTCGGGCTCTCCGAGATGGTCGAGCAGCAGCCCCACCGACATGACCGCGGCCGTCGGGTCGGCCAGGCCCTTGCCCGCGATGTCGGGCGCACTGCCATGCACGGGCTCGAACATCGACGGATTCACCCGTGTCGCATCGATATTGCCGCTTGCGGCCAGGCCGATACCCCCGCACACCGCGGCGGCCAGATCGGTGATGATGTCGCCGAACAGGTTGTCGGTGACGATGACATCGAACCGGCCGGGATCGGTGACCATGTGGATCGTCGCGGCGTCGACGTGCTGGTAGCCCACCTCGACGTCCGGGTACTCCTCCCCGATTTCCTGCACGGTGCGCCACCACAGATTGCCTGCGAACGTCAGCACGTTGTTCTTGTGCACGAGCGTCAGATTCTTGCGGCGCAACGATGCCCGCTGGAACGCATCCTGCACCACTCGGCGCACGCCGTACGCAGTATTGACGCTCACCTCGGTGGCGATCTCGTGCGGCGTGCGGACGCGAATCGCCCCGCCGGTGCCGGTGTAGGGCCCTTCGGTTCCCTCACGCACCACGACGAAATCGATGTTCGGCGCATTCGCCAACGGGCTCTCGACACCGGGATACAGCCGGGACGGCCGCAGATTGATGTGATGGTCAAGAGCGAAACGGATTTTCAGTAGCAGCCCGCGCTCCAGCAGACCGCTGGGCACCGACGGATCGCCGATGGCGCCCAACAGAATTGCGTCGTGTGCGCGTAGTTCCTCCAGCACCGACTCGGGCAGCACTTCACCCGTCGCGTGGTACCTGCGGGCACCGAGGTCGTAGTCGGTCTTCGTGATCCCGGGCACGACGGCGTCGAGCACCTTGATCGCCTCGGCGATGACCTCCGGCCCGATCCCGTCACCGGCAATGACCGCCAGCTTCACGAAAGATCAACCACTTCAAGCATATTCGCTCCGACGGCCGGACCGATGGCGGCAAGCACGTCGTCGGGCGGACGCTGGTCGAGACGCAGCAGGATCGTTGCCGCGGGGCCTTCGGCGTCCTCGGACAGCTGTGCGGCATGAATGTTGACGCCGGCCTCGCCGAGCAGGGTGCCGATCCGGCCCAGCGCGCCGGGCCGATCGGCGTAGTTGATGATCAGGTTCACGCCTTCGGCCCGCAGATCGAAGTTTCGGCCGTTGATCGCGACGATCTTCTGCACCAACTGCGGTCCCGACAGCGTGCCGGCGACGTTGACGACCGACCCGTCGGAGGTGACCGCGCGCACATCGACGACGCTGCGGTGGTTGGGGCTTTCGGGCGCGGTGCTGATGCTGGCCTCCACTCCACGCTCGGCTGCCAGCGCCGGCGCGTTGACGAACGTCACCGGATCCTCGATGACTGCGGAGAACAATCCACGCAACGCCGAAAGCCGAAGCACGCCAACCTCTTCGGACGCGAGCTCACCGCGCACCTGTACCGACAACGACGCCGGCAGCTCCGGGCACAATGCGCCGACGAGCACGCCGAGCTTGCGCACCAGGTCAAGCCACGGCGCGACTTCTTCTCCGACGACGCCGCCGCCGACGTTCACTGCATCGGGCACGAACTCTCCGGCCAGTGCCAGCTTCACGCTGGCCGCCACATCGATGCCCGCGCGGTCTTGCGCCTCTCCCGTCGACGCGCCGAGATGCGGTGTCACCACGACCTGCGGCAGCTCGAAAAGCGGGCTGTCCGTGCAGGGTTCGGTCGCGAACACGTCGATGCCCGCGCCGCGCACGTGGCCGCTGGTGATCGCTTCCGCCAGTGCGGCCTCGTCGACCAGCCCGCCGCGGGCAGCGTTGACGATGATCACGCCGGGCTTGGTCTTGGCCAACGCCTCCTTGCCTATCAGCCCCGCCGTCTCCGGTGTCTTGGGCAGGTGCACCGAGATGAAGTCCGAGCGGCTCAGCAGCTCGTCGAGACTCAACAACTCGATGCCGAGCTGGGCGGCGCGAGCCTGCGACACATACGGGTCGTAGGCCACGATGTGCGCGCCGAACGACGCGAGTCGCTGCGCGACGAGCTGGCCGATCCGGCCCAGCCCCACCACACCGACCGTCTTGCCGAAGATTTCGGTCCCCGAGAACGACGAACGCTTCCAGGTGTGCTCGCGCAGCGACGCGTCGGCGGCCGGGATCTGGCGGGCGGCCGACAACAGCAGCGCGACCGCATGCTCTGCGGCGCTGTGGATGTTGGACGTCGGCGCGTTGACGACGAGGATGCCGCGGGCGGTGGCGGCGTCGACGTCGACGTTGTCCAGTCCGACGCCGGCGCGGGCGACGATCTTGAGTTTGGTGCCGGCATTGAGCACCTCGGCGTCGACGGTCGTGGCCGAGCGGACCAGTAGCGCGTCGGCGTCGGGCACCGCGGCGAGCAGTTTCTCTCGATCCGGGCCGTCGACCCAGCGGACCTCTACCTGGTCACCAAGGGCGGCGACGGTGGATTCGGCGAGTTTGTCGGCGATCAGCACAACGGGCAGGCTCACCCGCGCCAGCCTAGTGGGGTTGGATTGAGGCGTGGATGTCACGGTGGTCGGCAGTGGGCCCAACGGCCTCACGGCGGCGGTCGTATGCGCCCGCGCCGGATTGTCGGTGCAGGTGCTCGAGGCGCAGCCGACGCTGGGCGGCGGAGCGCGCACGATGCCCGACGTTGAGTTTCCCGGGGTACGTCACGACATCTGCTCGGCCGTGCATCCGCTGGCGGTGGGCTCTCCGTTCTTCGCGGCGTTCGGCCTCGCCGACCGGGTGAAGCTCGCGGTGCCGGAGATCTCGTACGCGAACCCGTTCGTCGACCGGCCCGCCGCGATCGCATACCGCGACCTCGACCGCACCTCGGAGGGACTCGACGACGGCAAGTCGTGGCGCAGGCTGCTCGAGCCGATGGTGAAGCGCGCCGATGAGGTGGTTCAATTTCTGCTCGGCGACAAGCGTTCGCTTCCAGCGGATCTCGTCACCACCGCACGGCTCGGGCTACGGATGGCCTGGCAGGGCACACCGGTGTGGAACGCGACGTTCACCGGCCGCGATGCGGAAGCCTTGTTCACCGGCGTTGCCGCGCATACGATTTCGCCGCTGCCGTCGATCACGTCGGCGGCCGCGGGCATGATGCTGGCGACGTTGGCTCACACCGGAGGCTGGCCGATACCGGTCGGCGGAAGCCAGGCGATCATCGAGGCGCTGATCGCTGACCTGCGTGCGCACGGCGGCACGCTGCATACCGACACCGAGGTCACCGCGCCGCCTGAGGGCGTGGTCCTGTACGACACCGCGCCGACGGCGCTACTGCGCATCTATGGCGACGCGCTGCCGTCATCGTATGCAAAACGGTTGCGGCGCTATCGGTTTGGCTCCGGCGTGGCCAAGGTTGATTACGTGCTGTCCGGCGACGTGCCGTGGTCGGATCCGCGACTCGCGGACGCAGTGACGTTCCACCTCGGCGGCGAACGCGAAGACATGGCGCGCGCAGAGGCAGCAGTCGCCGCGGGCCGGCATGCCAATCCGCCGATGGTGCTGGCCGCGCTGCCGCACGTCGTCGATCCGAGTCGTATCGACGACGCTGGGCGCCGGCCGTTCTGGACGTATGCCCATGTGCCGGCGGGCTCGACGATCGATCAGGCTGAGGCCGTTACCAACGTGGTCGAAAGCTTCGCGCCGGGCTTCCGCGACCTCGTCGTCGCCACGCGCAGCATTCCCGCAGCGCGAATGGTCGAGCACAACGCGAACTATGTGGGCGGCGATATCGCGGTCGGCGGGA
>DASRFZ010000210.1:0-12423 GCA_035651275.1 Mycobacterium sp.
ATCCCGCGCGGTCCGTCGCCTCCTGTGCGCGCCATCACGACGTAGACGTCCGAGGACCCCGCGCCCGAGATGAACTGCTTGACGCCGTCGAGTACGTAGTCACTACCGTCGCGAACGGCCCTGGCGCGCAACGCCGCCGCATCCGACCCGGCCGACGGCTCGGTGAGGCAATAGCTGGCTACCGATTCCATCGACGCCAATCGCGGCACCCACGCCTTGCGCTGCTCGTGGGTGCCGTAGCGGTCGACCATCCACGCGCACATGTTGTGGATCGACAGAAATGCGGCCGTCGTCGGATCGGCTATTGCAAGCTGCTCGAAGATCCGCACCGCGTCCAATCGCCGCAACCCGCTGCCGCCGACGTCCTCGCCGCAGTAGATCGCCGCCATGCCCAACTCGGCGGCTTCGCGCAGCGCGTCGACGGGAAAGTGGTCGGTGGCATCCCACTCCAGCGCGTGCGGCGCAAGGCGTTTCGCTGCGAACGCGGCGGCGGTCTCGGTGATGACGCGCTCGTCGTCGTCGAGCCGAAACATTATGAGGCCCTGACTATTTCATTGTCGGGATGACGAACTCGGCGCCGTCCTTGGTCCCCGACGGCCACCGCGAGGTGACGGTCTTGACTTTGGTGTAGAACTGGATCGACGCCGGGCCGTGCTGGTTGAGGTCGCCAAAGCCGGACCGCTTCCAGCCGCCGAACGTGTGATAGGCCACCGGCACCGGGATCGGGACGTTGACACCGACCATGCCGACCTGCACGCGGGACACGAAGTCGCGCGCGGTGTCGCCGTCGCGGGTGAAAATCGCGACGCCATTTCCGTATTCGTGCTCAGAAGGGAGCCGCAATGCCTCTTCGTAGTCCTTCGCGCGGACCATGCACAGCACCGGACCGAAGATCTCGTCGGTGTAGATCGACATGTCCGGGGTGACATGGTCAAACAGCGTGGGCCCGATGAAGTAGCCCTCTTCGAGGTTCGCGTCACCGAATTGCAGGTCGTCGCTTGTTCTTTCGCGTCCGTCGATGACGATCTCGGCACCGGCGTCTACGCCCTGCTGGATGTAGTCGCGCACTCGCTTGACTGCCGCATCGGTGATCAACGGGCCGTAGTCGGCTTTAGGGTCGAGGCTGTGGCCGACGCGCAGATTATTGATCCGGTCGATCAGCCTGGCGCGCAAGCGGTCTGCGGTCCCCTCACCGACCGGAACGGCCACTGAGATGGCCATGCACCGCTCGCCGGCACTGCCGTATCCGGCACCGATCAAGGCATCGACAGCCTGGTCGAGGTCGGCGTCCGGCATCACGATCATGTGGTTCTTGGCGCCACCGAAGCACTGTGCGCGCTTGTCGTGCGCGGCGGCGTTGGCGTAGATGTAGTGCGCGATATCGGAGCTGCCGACGAAGCCGACGGCCCTGATGTCGGGGTGCGCGAGAATCGCGTCGACGGCCTCTTTGTCGCCGTGCACCACCTGGAACACGCCCTTGGGCAAGCCGGCTTCGGCAAACAGCTCGGCCAGCCGCACCGGCACCGACGGATCACGCTCAGAAGGCTTGAGAATGAATGCATTTCCGCATGCGAGCGCCGGACCGGCCTTCCACAGCGGAATCATGGCGGGGAAGTTGAACGGGGTAATGCCCGCGACCACCCCGAGCGGCTGACGGATGGAGTACACGTCGATGCCGGTGCCGGCGCCCTCGGTGTACTCGCCCTTCAACAGGTGTGGGATGCCGATCGAGAACTCGATGACCTCGACGCCGCGCTGGATGTCGCCGCGGGAGTCGGGGAGCGTCTTGCCGTGCTCCAGGGACAGCAACTCGGCCAATTCGTCGGTGTGCTGATTGACCAGCTCGATGAACTTCATCATCACGCGGCCGCGCCGCTGGGGGTTCCAGGCGGCCCATTCCTTTTGCGCGTCGACGGCCACTGCGACGGCCGCGTCGACGTCGGTGGCCGACCCCATCGGTACCTGCGCCTGCACCTGCCCGGTACTCGGATTCATCACGTCAGCGGTGCGGGTGGATTGGCCGGCGGTGCGCTGGCCGTCGATGAAATGCGGAATCTGTGTCGTCATGAGGAGCCCCGATGAATCAGCGGAAGAGGATTACTAGGACATCCTAGTAACCCCTCGCGGGGTCTGCAAGGCGGGTAAACCGTCACATTCGGCGACTTCGGCGACGCGAACCGTGTAACCCGCGCGACTATGAACAGTCGAGGCGGTGAGATGACAGCACAGCGGGACCCCGACCGTCCGCGACCACTGCGCGCGGTCGGCTCAGAGCACGCCGCCCGGGAGCGGACGGCCAACGAGTGCTATCCCAGCTGGGATGCGGTCTACCAGGACAACGCCACGTGGGTGTACCGGACGATCTTCGCCCGCGTCGGCAACCGCGCCGACGCCGAGGACCTCACCGCCGAAGTTTTTCTCGCGGCCCTGCGACCGTTGCGTCTGACGGCAACCATCGCGGAGGTACGGGCGTACTTGCGCGCGACGGCGCGGACCGTGCTGGCGGCGCATTGGCGTGCGACGCTCGGGCGTGAGATCACCTCGATCGACGACATCGAAGCGCCACCGGAAAGCGAGGACGCGATCAGCACCGCCCCCCAGCGCGTCGCCGAACTGCTCGACGCGTTGCCGGACCAATACCGCCGGATCCTGGAACTGCGCTTCCTGCAAGGGCGTTCAGTCAAAGACTCGGCCGCCGACCTCGGGGTGACCGTCGCCAACGCGAAGGTCTTGCAGCATCGGGCGCTGCGACTGGCGGCTCAAGTGGGCGATGAGCCGCTTGCGCGAAGAGCAGAAGGCAGCGAGGGGGACGTGTCATGACTCCACGCAAGTTGCGGAACTACATCGACGACCTGCTGCACGGACGCCGGCCGCGGGCGTTTCGTCCCGACGACTTCGAGGCTGCACAGATCCGCACTGCGATCGACCTACAGGCTGCTCGACCCGGCGCGGACGCGCCGCGGCCCGAGTTCCTCACCGATCTGCACCAGCGACTCTCGGAGCAGTTCGACGACGAACCACGCACGGCGCGAACGGGTTCGACGACGCGCAGGCAGGTCATCGTCGGCACCTCGGCTGCGGCGGCCGCGGCGGTCGCGGCGGTGTCCGTCGACAGGCTCGTCGTGCAGGGACACGGATCGGCCCCCGAGACGACCGCCGATGGGGAGCTGACTCCCAACGACGGCTCCTGGCAGCGCGTGGCGGCGAGTTCGGACGTGCCCGACGGGGCCATGCATCCGTTCGACCTCGGCTCGGTGATCGGCTTCGTCCGTCGCGTGGACGGCAAGCCGGAGGCCGTCTCGGGCGTGTGCACCCACCAGGGCTGCCGGCTCTGGTTCGACGCACCCGACGATCGGCTGCGCTGCCCGTGCCACTCGACGTCGTTCGCGCCGACGGGCCAGGTGCTCACCCATCAATTGCCGATCGCGCCGAAGCCGTTGCCGGCATTGCAGGTTCGCGAGGTCAACGGCGTGATCGAGGTGCTGGCGCCCGAGCCCGACCAGCCGACCTGACGGGCCGTGTAACCCGCTCGCCTATCTAGGGGCGTGGGTATCAGAACTTCGCACATGCTTGTCGTCACCGCGGCGGCCATCCTGCTGGCTGCCGGGTGTTCCTCGTCGTCGCCGCATCCGACGCAGCCGTCGGTGACGTTCGGATCAGGGGTGTCGGGCACACCCGGCATGCCGGGGATGAGCTCGATGCCGCCGATGGCGACGTCCGGGTCGTCGTCGGCCACGTCGAGCGCACCGGTGGCCGGCACTGCCGTCTCGATCGACAATTTCGCGTTCTCGCCGGCGTCGTTGACTGTGAAGGCAGGCAGCACCGTCACGTGGACGAACCACGACGAGGAGCCGCACACCGTCGTCGCCAACGACAACTCGTTCCATTCACCCGGACTCGACGCGAACGGCACTTACAGCTATACGTTCCACGCGCCCGGCACCTTTGACTACATCTGCTCGATCCACCCGTTCATGCATGGCACCGTGGTGGTGACCGCGTGACCGATCCGCAGGGGATGAGCCGACGCCAGCTGATCCGGCACAGCGCATGGTTCGGGGCGGCAGTGGGTCTGGCCGTCGTCGGTGGTGAACTGATTTCGCATGCCGCCGGAAATGCCGGTGCCGCAAGCCATTCGGCATCGGCGCGGCCGGCACTGCGCTTCGCTCAAGTCAGCGACAGCCACATCGGGTTCAACGGAACCGCCAACCCCGACGTCGTTGGGTCGTTCACACATGCGATCGATCAGATCAACAATCTCGGCTACACACCCGACTTCGTCATCCACACCGGCGATCTCACGCACCTGGCCACACCGGCCCAGTTCGACCAGGTGAAGCAAATGCTCGGTGGCCTGCGCACACCGCACGTCTTCACGGTGCCGGGCGAACACGACTCCGTCGACGACGGCGGCCAGAAGTACCGTCAGGCATTCGGCGCGGGAACGCGCGGCGACGGCTGGTACAGCTTCGACATCGCGGGAGTGCACGTCATCGCACTGGTCAACACGCTGAACCTGAAGAACTTGGGGCACTTGGGCGCCGACCAGTTGGAGTTCATCGAGAAGGACATCGCAGGCTTGTCCAGCGATACCCCGATCATCGTGTTCAGCCACATCCCGCTGTTCGCGATGTACCCGAACTGGGGGTGGGGGACCGACGACTCCGCGCAGGCGCTGAGCTACCTACGCCGATTCTCGTCAGTCACCTGCCTGAACGGCCATGTGCACCAACTGTTCTCGAAGGTCGAAGGCAATGTGACGTTCTACAGCGGAACGACGACGGCGTACCCGCTGCCACATCCGGGTGACGGCCCGGCACCGAAGCCGATCACGCTTCCCGCCGGCCAGCTGCACGACGCCCTTGGAATCCGTGAGGTCAGCTACACCACTGGCCAACAGGCCCTCGCATTGAAAGAGCTTAAACTGCAATGAGACTCGTCGATGTTGTGTTGAGGTTGGGGATCGCTGCCAGCCTGGCCGTCAGCGCTGCCAGCCACACCTACCTCTACATGCATGGGTATCGCTATATCCCGCACATCGGGACCGCATTCTTGTTCCAGGCGAGCGTGTGCTTCGCGGTCGCGGTACTACTCGTCGTCGGCGGCCCCGGATGGCTGCGCTGGCTCGCGGCCGGGTTGGCGGGTGGATCGCTTGGGGCATTTGTGCTGTCGCGAACCGTGGGTCTGATGGGCTTCAGCGAGCGAGGATGGCAACCGTCGCCGCACGCGGCGATCAGCGTGATCGCGGAGGCGGTGACGGTCGCACTGTGGGGCGTCTGGGTTGCGATTTCGGTGCGTAAACATGCGCTCAGCGCATGAAAACGCACCGAAATCGCTAGGCGCGCCGCAGTCCTTCGACGAACTTTCGGCAGTCCTCCCAGCTCGGCAGCAGGCCGGCTTCGCGCGCCTGCTCCAGCGTCGGCGCATCGCGGTCGCGCGCGGACATGCGCATATCGCCGACGCTCGGCCAGTCGATCGCCAACTGCGGGTCCATCGGGGCGATGGCATGCTCGCGCTCGGGGGTGTAGGGCGCTGAGCAGAGGTACATTACTGTCGAATCAGCCTCTAGCGCAAGGAATCCGTGGGCCAGCCCCTCGGACACGTAGACGGATCGGCGGTTACGGTCGTCGAGCCGCGTCGAGACCCACCGCCCGTACGTCGGTGAGCCGACCCGGATGTCGACGACGACGTCGAACAGCGCGCCACGCAGACATGTGACGAACTTGGCCTGACTCGGCGGCAGCTCCGCGAAGTGCAACCCGCGCAGCACACCCGCCGCCGACACCGAGAAGTTCGCCTGCTGCAGGTCGAAGCAGTGCCCGGTCATCTCGGCGAATTGCCGCTGTGTGAACCACTCGAAGAACTGCCCGCGGTCGTCAGGGCGCACCAGGGGGCTGATCTCCCACGCGCCCGGAATTGCGAGTTCACGTCCGGTCATTGGCCGCGCTCCGAGTAGTGCGCCTCGACGCTCTCCTTCAGCGGACCCCACCACGACTCGTTCTGGCGGTACCAGTCGATGGTCGCGCGCAGTCCCTCGGCAAAATCCGAATGCGTTGGCTTCCAGGATAATTCAGCTTGCAGCACGGTCGGGTCGATCGCGTACCGGAGGTCATGGCCGACGCGGTCGGGTACGTGATCGAAATCGTCAGGAGCGCAGCCCATTTCACGCAGAATCATCTGCAATACCGTCAAGTTGTCACGCTCTCCGTCGGCGCCGATCAGATACGTCCGGCCGGGCTGGCCCTCGTCGATGATCCGCCACACCGCCGAGTTGTGGTCGTCGACGTGAATCCAGTCGCGCACGTTGGCGCCGCTGCCGTAGAGCTTCGGGCGCCGCCCGGTGAGCACGTTGGTGATCTGGCGCGGGATGAACTTCTCGACGTGTTGGTACGGGCCGTAGTTGTTCGAGCAGTTCGAGATCGTCGCTGCCACACCGTATGACCGCACCCAAGCGCGCACCAGCATGTCGGCGGACGCCTTGGACGCCGAGTACGGGCTTGAGGGGTTGTACGGCGTTTCTGTGGTGAATCGCGCCGTCGAATCCAAGGACAGCTCGCCGTACACCTCGTCAGTCGAGACGTGGTGCAGCCGCACACCGTATTGCCGCACCGCCTCCAGCAGCGTGAAGGTGCCAATCACGTTGCTGCGCAAAAACGGCTCTGGGTGCGCCAGCGCATTGTCGACGTGCGTCTCGGCCGCGAAATGCACGACGACGTCGGCGTCGGCAACCAACTGCGACACCACACCGCTGTCGGTGACGTCGCCCTCCACGATCCGCACCCCGTCGAGCCCCGCCAGCGATTCGCGGCTTCCGGCATACGTGAACGCGTCCAACACGGTGACGGCGACGTCCGGGCGATCGCGCAACGTGCTGCGGACGAAGTTGACGCCGATGAACCCGGCGCCGCCCGTCACCAACAGCCGCATGGGCAAAACAGTATCTAGCGATGAGCGCTCGCGCGAAGAGAAGAAAGCAGCGTCAGTCGCCCGACTTCAGTCCCAACGGCCTCGCGAGTTCGGTCAGGGTCGGAATCAACCGGTCCCGGCCGCCCAGCACCTGGATCGCGACGTGGTCGGCCCCGGACTCCAGATGCTCGCCAAGACGCGCCGCGATCTGCTCCGCCGTCCCGTGCGCCACGACAGCGTCGATCAGCTTGTCGCTACCCGGCTTCTCCACGTCCTCGTCGGTGAATCCGATGCGCTTCCAATTGGCCACGTAGTTGGTCAGATCGAGATAGAACCCGACGGTCTTGCGGCCGACCTCGCGGGCTTCGTCCGCGTTCGTCGTCAAGATCACCTTGTGCTCGGGCGCGACGAACACCGACGGCCCGACGAGGTTGTGGATCTGCGCGGTGTGCTCTGGCGTCGTGAGGTAGGGGTGCACGCCGGCGCTGCGCTGCGCCGCGAGCTTTGCGACCCGAGGGCCCAGCGCGGCGACCACGCGCCGGCTCGTCGGCACCGAAGCCTTGTCGAGGGTGTCGAGGTAGTCCACAAGTGCGTCGTAGGGCTTTCGGTACTCCTGGTTGGCCTCCGGGTGACCGACGCCAATACCGAGCAGAAACCTTCCGGGATAAGCCTTTTCGATGCGGTGATACGAGTCGGCGATCGCCTCCGCCGGTGCGGTCCAGATGTTGACGATGCCCGTCGCCAGCGTCAGCGATTCTGTCGCTTCGAGAATCGGCTCGGCGAACTCCAGCTCCGCAGCCGGCGACCCGCCGACCCAGATCGCGCCGTAGCCAAGCTTCTCGATCTCGGCTGCCTGCTCGGGTTTGGGCGCTCCGCCCGCCCACACTCCGTACCGGCCAGCGTCGGGCTTGAGCAGCGAGGGGTCGGTCATAGTCGCCTTTCTACGTCGCCAGGCCCAGCGGCCCGGCCAGCTCGGTGAGCGTCGGGATCAGTCGATCCTGGTTACCCAGAATCTGGATCGGCACGTGGTTGGCGCCCGCCTCGATGTGCTCGTTGAGTCGCCTGCCCACATCGTCGGAAGTACCGTATGCGACGACGGCGTCGACGAGCTTGTCGCTTCCGGGTGCTGTGACGTCCTCGTTCGTGAAGCCGAGCCGTTTCCAGTTGCTCACGTAATTGGTCAGGTTCAGATACATCGCAAGCGCCTTGCGGCCGATCGCGCGGGCCTTCTCGGCGTCGGTGGTCAGCACGACCTTGTGTTCGGGCGCCAAGAACGCCGACGGCCCGATCAGCTCGCGGGCGCGGGCCGTGTGCTCGGGCGTTGTCAAGTACGGATGCGCACCGGCGCTGCGCTCTGCCGACAGCTCGAGCACCTTCGGCCCCAGTGCGGCGACCACGCGACGGTTTTTCGGCACGCCGTACTCGTCTAGCTTGTCGAGGTATTCGGTGAGCGCGTCGATCGGCTTGCGGTACTCGGTGTGCGCTTCGGGGTGGCCGACGCCAATACCGAGCAGAAACCTTCCGGGATAAGCCTTTTCGATTCGGTGGAACGACTCGGCGACGGGACCGGGCGCCGCGGTCCAGATGTTGACGATCCCGGTGGCCACCTTCAGCGTGCTGGTCTTCTCGAGGATCGGCTCGACCCAGTCGAGTTCCGCGGGCGGTGAACCGCCGACCCAGACGGCGCCGTAGCCCAGCGCCTCGATCTCCCGGGCTTGCTCCGAGGTGACGCCGCGGCCGAATGATCCGAACTTGCCGAGATTGAGTTCTGTCATGCCAGCGACAACCCGTGAGAGGTCGGCGCCTATTCCGTCGGCGCCGAACTGTGCAGGAGGGCTGCGGTCACGTTAGATATCACGACCCTGGCGCAGAAGTCGAAGGGGAGAGTGCCTCCGGCGCCGGCGCGGCGAGCGGCAAGGTGATGATGAACCGTGTGTTGCCCGGTTCGGATTCGACACGCATGTTGCCCTGGTGCTTTTCAACGACGATCCGCCACGCCAAATCGAGGCCGAGTCCGGTGCCCTCGCCGAACGGTTTGGTGGTGAAGAACGGCGTGAAGATGCGCTCCTGGATATCCTCGGGAATCCCGGGCCCGTCGTCGCAGATCTCGACGCGCACCATGTCGCCGTCGCGCATCGTGCGGACGGTCAAGGTGCCGGAGCCGTCCATCGCCTGGATCGCATTGTCGATGATGTTGGTCCACACCTGGTTGAGATCGCCTGGATAGCAAAGGATTTCAGGCAGCGACTTCTCGTACTCCTTGGCCAGTTTGATCGGCTTGTCCTTGCCGAGCTTGTCGCCGAACATCATCAGCGTGCTGTGCAGCAGCTCGTGAACATCGGACGACTGATACGGCGCGCGGTCCATCTGCGAATACTGGCGGGCGCCGGCCAGCAGCGCGGAGATCCGCTTGCTCGCCTCGGTGATCTCCTTCATCAGCTGCTCGGTCTCGATCGTGTACTTCAGCCAGCCGATCGCGCCGGGCAACAGCGATGCGGCACCCACGTCGTCGATCGACGCCGCCACCCGCTCCAGCCACGCGACGTCGAGGCCCGCGTCGACGAACGTCGGCGCGTAGTCCCACGCCCCTGCGATGCCGTGCTCGTCGAGCCAGTCGCCGATCTGGTCTTCGCGGTCCGACGTCTCCATCGCGGTGAGCTCCAGCGGCTTGGCCTTGGCGACCTGCTCGGCGACCTCGTCCTGGATGTGGACCAGCACGCGCAGTCCCTGGGGCGGGAACTGCCCGTCGGCCAGAAACGCCAGCTTGCTGCGCATCTTGCCCACGCGGTCACGAAGGTCCGCGACAGCGCGCGCGGTCGCGGCGGCCGGGTTGTTCAACTGGTGCGTGAGCCCCGCCGACAGCTGACCGAGCGCCAGCAATTTCTCGCGCTGCCCGATGATCTGGCGCGTGCGCATGCCGCCGACCTTGTGGCCCTCGAGCAGGTGCACGGCCATCGGGAACTCGGTGCGGACGAACCGGCCGAACGCCTCGGCGTCGAGCACGAAGAACCGCGACGGCTTCGTCACCCGCACCGATGCCTCGTAGAGCTGCTGCGCGCCCGGGTCGAATGCCGACCAGGCGCCGCAGTACACGCCGCGCTGCGAGGTGCGGTTGGTTTCGATGTCCACACCGGCGGACCGTTTGGACATGACCAGCTCGCCGTCGAGCAGCACGTAGAAGCAGGTGGCCGGCTCGCCCTCGGTGCAGATTGGGCCGGGCTCATAGGTCGCGATGTGCCCGTCCTTGCACAGCCTCGCGAGCTGTTCGTCCGACAACGCCTCGAATAGGAACAGCGTGCGCAGTTCGTCGGGCAGACACGTCTCACCCATCACAACTCCTAGGCTTCCGCGAGGTACCGATGCACCAGCATGACGGCCATCGAGCCTTCCCCGACGGCTGCAGCGACACGCTTCGCGGATTCCGCTCGCACGTCTCCTGCAACAAACACACCCGGCATGCTTGTTTCCAGGTGATGCGGGGGCCGGTCCAGCGTCCAGCCGACCACGTTGCGCAGGTCCGGACCGGCCAGGACGAACCCGTGGTCGTCGCGTGCGACCATCCCGTCGAGCCAGTCGGTGCGCGGCTCGGCGCCGATGAAGACAAACATGCGCGCACACGGGACGTGTTCGGTGGCGCCGGCGCGCAGGTCCTTGAGCACCAGGTGTTCGACGTGGTCGTCGCCGCACACCTCCGTCACCTCCGTGCAGGTGCGGACGGTGATGTTGTCGAGCGCCTCGATCTGCTGGACCAGGTAGTGCGACATCGACAACGCCAGCGACGGCCCTCGCACGACGAGTGTCACGCACGAGGCGTGCTTCGCCAGGTTCACCGCGGCCTGCCCGGCCGAGTTGGCGCCCCCGACGATGTAGATCTCCTGGCCGTCGCACTCAGGGGCCATGTGGGCGGCGGCACCATAGTGAACGCCGGCGCCGGTCAGCCGCTGGCAGCCCGCCGCGGGGTGCTGGCGGTAGGAGACCCCGGTCGCCAGGATGACTGCCCGCGAGTCGACCGAGCTGCCGTCGTCGAACCGGACCGTGCGCGCCGACCCGTTGGCTTCAAGTGCGACGGCCTTGCGCGCCGTGATCAGTTCCGCGCCGAACCTCTCGGCCTGCCGCCGGGCGCGTTCGGCGAGCTGGTTGCCCGACAGGCCGTCGGGGAAGCCGAGGTAGTTCTCGATGCGTGAGCTCTGGCCGGCCTGCCCGCCGGTGGCGGTGCGTTCGATCAAGACCGTCTTGAGTCCTTCGGAGGCCCCGTACACGGCTGCTGCGAGCCCGGCCGGGCCGCCGCCTACGACGACGAGGTCGTAGAAGTCCTTCGACGGCGTCGTCGTCAGACCCAGCGTCGCAGCCAGCTCCGAGTTCGGCGGCTTGACGAGAGTCTCGCCCTGCTCGGTGATCACGACCGGCAGCGTCAACCCGTCTTGCCCCGCCGCTTCCAGAAGTCGCCTGCCCTCGGGCTCCTCGGCGTGAAACCACCTGTAGTCCAACCTGTTTCGCGCGAGAAACTCCCGCAGATCGTTCGAACCGCGGTCCCACGGATGTCCGATGATCTTGGTGTGCGGAATCGCGTGATCGCCTGCTTCCCGCCACGCGTCGAGCAGCGCGTCGATGACGGGGTACAGCTTCTCCTCCGGCGGATCCCACGGTTTGAGCAAGTAGTGGTCGAGGTCGACGACGTTGATGGCCTCGATCGCGGCGTGGGTGTCGGCGTACGCGGTCAGCAGCACCCGGCGGGCGACGGGATAGATGTCCATCGCCTCTTCGAGGAAGTCGATGCCGCTCATCTCCGGCATCCGGTAGTCGGCGACGAACACCGCAACTGTGTCGCCGCGCAGCTTCAGCTCGTTGAGCGTCTCCAACGCGTCGGGGCCCGATTCGGCGCGCACGATCCGGTACGCCTCGCCGTAGTGACGGCGCAGGTCGCGGGCGACGGCGCGGGACACGGCGGGATCGTCGTCGACGGTGAGGATTACCGGTTTGTGGGGCTGGGGAGTGGGACCAGTCATCGAGGTCAAGTATGCGCGCGTGACGCGGGGCCATCGATTTTGGCCTGGACAGGGCAAACGGGTATCGTGGGGCAACGGTGCGGTCTTCGCGCCGACTCTTGCGTGTCTGGAATTTTCTCATTCGAGTCCACGTTTCGCAGTCGGAGCAAAAGCTGCGCTCACGGTGCAGGAAGTCAGGAGTCATGGCAAAGAAAGACGGCGCCATCGAGGTCGAGGGCCGCGTGGTCGAGCCTCTGCCCAATGCGATGTTCCGCATTGAGCTGGAGAACGGTCACAAGGTGCTCGCCCACATCAGCGGCAAGATGCGGCAGCACTACATCCGCATCCTGCCCGAGGACCGGGTGGTCGTGGAGTTGTCTCCGTACGACCTGACCCGGGGCCGCATCGTGTACCGGTACAAGTAGACGACGAGCTAGAGAACAGGATCGACGACAGCCGTGAAGGTCAACCCCAGCGTGAAGCCGATTTGCGACAAGTGCAGGGTGATCCGTCGGCATGGGCGGGTCATGGT
>DASRFZ010000211.1:0-2032 GCA_035651275.1 Mycobacterium sp.
GCGGCCCGGCCAGGTACTCGGGCGGGGTGATTGCCATCGGTATCCGGCTAGCTCTGGTCGAACCGCGCATCGCAGCCGCCGGTCTCTTCGCGGGCAGTTTCGTGCCCCGCGCCATGTTCGACGAGGCCCGTCAGGTCACGATTCCGCTGCACGTCCTGCTGCAGTGGGACGACGAAGGAAACGACCGTCAGCTGGCGTTGGACCTGTTTGACGCTTTCGGCTCCCAGGAAAAGACGCTGCACGCCAACATGGGCGGCCACACCGGCGTCCCACAGTTCGCGGGGGACGACGCGGCCCGGTTCTTCACCCGTCACCTGAAGTGAGCAGCTTCATGGTCAGAACGATTTCGCGCCGATGAATGTGAACGTCGCACCCAATGCGACGGCAGGGAGATATTGGAGCCGGTCATGATCCGCCCGCGTCAAAATCTCAGCTTCGGAGCCGAATTCTGCTGCAACAGAAGGTCATACACAACGCCGCTCGCATCCGATCCTCCTGACTCGAAGTCAGCATGGCGACGAGTCAGCGGTATCGATCGCGATACCGGGCCTCGGCGTCGTCGTGCACGGTGGTGGCGAAGTCCAACCGCTCACCGCGCCAGTAGCCGCCCACGCCGAGCGCCGTCAGAATCGCACCGGCGACCCAGGCCGTCCACGCGACGGTGCCCCCGACGAACCCGGCAACCCACGGTGACAGGAATAGCGCGAATCCCGTAATCGCGAGGGTGAGAAAGTCGTGTGTGGGATCGACCGCCAACAGCGACCAGACCGCGATCACGGCCGCCAGCCCGCCGAGGCAGATCAGCACCGCCGCTACGGCGGCCGTCGGCTGCGCGGCGATGGCGAGCAGCACGGTCGCGAGGCCAACGGCCAAGGCTGCCCGGCCGATCCAGAAACTGAGTCCGCTGCGCTTTGTTTGGCTGCTGCCGATCTCGTTCACGCCGCTTTCGCTCGGAACTTTGTCACCGATCCAGCCGACGCCGCCAAGGATCATGGCGAGCACACCGGCCACCCAGCACGTCCACGACGCGCCAAGATCGGTCTGATAGCCGCCGCCAAGGAACGGGATGATGACCATCGCCAGCCCGACGACGACGAGGCCCCAATGATCGGGAGTTCGATGACGTGCGACGACGGCCAACACACCGAAGAACGCGATGAACGCACCGAATCCGAACGCGAAGCCTTCACCCACCCGCGTCGAGCTTGCCGCAAACGCCGCCACAACCGCGCATACCCCAACTGCTATTGCGGCCCAACCGATCCACGCCTTGTTCGAACGCACAGAATCACTTAACACCCAAATCTCATACCGGGTGCGCCGTTTCCCTGCGACAGTGGCGGTATCACGAAGACAGGTTACGCTGCGGCAGGTCGCTTCGACAGTGTTAGCGGAAGGCACGGTAGATGAACACCGAACCGCCCCTTCTGGTTGCGCTCGACCTGACCGGCACGTTCGCGTTCGGACTCAATGGCGCCCTGACAGCGGTGCGCGCTGCGCGACTTGACCTGGTCGGAGTCGTGACTCTCGGCATGCTAACGGCGTTGGGCGGCGGCGTCATTCGTGATGTCCTGATCGGCGCCATACCGCCGATTACGTTCCGCGATTGGCGGTACTTCGCTCTCGCCGTCAGCGGCGGCCTGATCGCATTTGCCCTCAGCAGGTGGCTCCACCGGGTGGAGACGCCAATTATCGTCCTCGACGCGATCGGGTTGAGCGTGTTCGCGGTGATCGGCGCAAGCAAGGCACTCGAGTTCGGCCTCGGGATGGCGCCCGCGATCCTGCTTGGCGTGATAACCGCGGTCGGGGGAGGCACGATCCGGGACGCGTTTGTCGGGCAGATTCCGACGGTGCTGCGCAGTGAGCTGTACGCAATCCCTGCCCTTGCCGCGGCCACGATCACCGTCGCAACCATGCGCCTCAATGTCTATGGTCTCCCCGCGGCGTTAGCAGCCGCCGCGGTGTGTTTCGTCATCCGGATGGTCGGCGTGCGGTATGGCCTCAACGCCCCGCGTCCACCCGGTACGCGCGA
>DASRFZ010000212.1:0-10251 GCA_035651275.1 Mycobacterium sp.
CCTCGGCATCGGCCGACACCACGCCGGCACTCCCGTACTGATCCTCGTGGCCACCCACACCGTCACCGTCATCAGCAAAACCGGCCACCACCTCATCGCCAGCCACGACATCAACTCCGACCGCAACTACTGGCGCAACCATCAGAAAAACCCCGGCCGATGGCCGGGGCAATCTGTCACCTAAGACTCGACTCACGTGTAACCCATGACCCGACTCATCACAATCGGTGGGCGAAGGGGGACTTGAACCCCCACGTCCCGAAGGACACTGGCACCTGAAGCCAGCGCGTCTGCCATTCCGCCACTCGCCCAAAATGACCGATCGAGGCTATCACGACGGGAGCTGCCGTCCTCAAACGCGATTGCCCGGCCCACGAGCCCCTGACATGCGGCAATCGGATTCTCATGGTTCTGACGGTGCCGTTCGTATCACCTGGACCGATACCATGCAGATGAACGAAGTGCTGGGAGGACACGCGGGCCCCAGGCGGGCCGTGATAGGCGGCCCGTGATCGTAGGAAAGGACGGTGGCATGGGCTTCGTGCAGCGCATCGAGCGCAAGCTCGAAGTCACCGTCGGCGACGCATTCGCCCGTGTCTTCGGTGGATCCATCGTCTCTCAAGAGGTAGAGGCCGCGCTGCGCCGCGAAGCCGGCGATGGCGTGCAGACGCTCGAGGGCGGCCATCTGCTCGCGCCGAATGAATATGTGCTCACACTCAGCGAGCCCGACTTCGCGAAGGCAGTAGCCGACCCCGACCTGACGTCGGATACTTTCGCCAAGCATTTGGTGGGGTACATCCACGACCAGGGGTGGCAAACGTATGGTGATGTGGTTGTCCGATTCGAGCAGTCGCCGAAGCTGCATACCGGTCAGTTCCGCGCCCGCGCTGCGGTCAACCCCGACGCCACGCCGACCCCGCCACAACTAACTCACGCGCTCAACGCAGAACAGGGAGTAGCACCGATGACCGACAACCCGAGCTACCGCAGCGGTCAGGGACAAGGTCGGCCCGCCGACGATTACTACGACGAACGCTACGGACGCGGGCCAGAAGACCCGCCCGGTCCCCCGGCCCCGCCCCCCGGGCCGCCTCCTGCGGACCCTCGCGGCGCCTACCCGCCCGACCAGGGCGGCTACCCAGAACAAGGCGGCTACCCGCCGCAGGGGAACCAGCCGTACCCTCCGCGCGGCGGCTACCCGGACCAGGGTGGCTACCCCGAACAGGGCGCCTACCCAGAACAGGGTGCCTACACCGATCAAGGTGGCTACCCCGAGCAGGGCGGCTACCCGCCGCAGTACGAGCAACAGCGCCCGCCCGCGGGCGGGTACGGCGGCCCGCCGCCCGGGTATGACCAGCCGGCCCACCGTCAGCCTCCCGCCGGGCCGCCTCCCGCCGCCGCTCCGCCCCCCACTGCGCCTCCTGGCGGTGGGTACGGCCCCGGTGGGCAGCCCGGCTACGGCCCCGAGTACGGCGACTACGGCCGTCCGCCCGCGGCGCCGCCGGGCCGACACGAAGGCCCCTCCGGATACGGCCGGCCTGAGCCGCGCCCCGGTTACGGCGAATACGAGCAGCCCGGCTACCCGCAGCAGGGTCAGCAGTACGCCCAGCCTGACTACGGCCAGCCCGAATACGGCCGTTACGACGCTCCTCCCGCCGATTACGGCGCTCCCGCCGGTGGCGAGTACGACTACGGCCAGGGTGGCGGCTATGCCGGCGGCTACCCTCCGAACGAGTACGGTCCGCCCGGCCACACCACGGTGACGCTCCAACTCGACGACGGCAGCGGGCGCACCTACCAGCTCCGCGAGGGCGCGAACGTCATCGGCCGCGGCCAGGATGCGCAGTTCCGCCTCCCCGACACCGGCGTGTCACGTCGCCACCTCGAGATCCGATGGGATGGCCAGACAGCGTTGCTCTCGGACCTCAACTCCACCAATGGCACCACCGTCAACAATGCGCCGGTGCAGGAGTGGCAATTGGCCGACGGCGACGTCATCCGTCTGGGGCATTCGGAGATCGTCGTTCGCATGCACTAAGCGACTAAGCGTCGATGACCGGCCAAGTATCGTGACGTTGCCGACGGGCCGTCGCCTCGGTGTCGCCAGTCGCAACGAACGAGGACGGAGGGGCGCCAGATGCAGGGGTTAGTGCTGCAACTGTCGCGCGCCGGATTCCTTCTTCTGCTGTGGCTGTTCATCTGGTCGGTGCTGCGCATCCTGCGCACCGACATCTACGCGCCGACGGGCGCAGTGATGTTCCGCCGGGGTTTGGCGCTGCGTGGCTCGCTGCGGCCCAGCGGTCAACGCCGTAACACCGCGAGCCATCTGGTCGTCACCGAGGGCGCGCTCGCGGGCACCCGAATCACATTGGGCAATCAACCGGTGCTGATCGGCCGGGCAGACGATTCCACCCTGGTGCTCACCGACGACTACGCGTCGACCCGGCATGCGCGCCTGTCGCAGCATGGGCCCGATTGGTACGTCGAAGACCTAGGATCGACCAACGGCACATACCTCGATAGGGACAAGGTGACGACGGCGGTACGGGTTCCGATCGGCACGCCGGTTCGAATCGGCAAAACGGTAATCGAGTTGCGCCCGTGACCCTCGTCCTTCGTTACGCCGCGCGCAGCGACCGCGGGCTGGTGCGCGCCAACAACGAAGACTCCGTTTACGCAGGGGCGCGGCTGCTTGCGCTGGCGGACGGGATGGGCGGTCATGCCGCCGGCGAGGTCGCCTCCCAGCTCGTCATCGCCGCGCTCGCCCACCTCGACGACGACGAGCCCGGCGGCGACTTGCTTGCCAAGCTCGACGAGGCCGTTCGCGAGGGCAATGCGGCGATCGCCGCTCACGTCGAGCACGACCCCGAACTCGAGGGCATGGGCACCACGCTCACCGCAATCCTGTTCGCGGGCAACAAACTTGGACTTGTTCATATCGGTGACTCACGCGGCTATCTCCTGCGCGACGGCGAGCTGTCCCAGATCACCAAGGACGACACTTTCGTGCAGACGCTTGTCGACGAGGGCCGCATCACCGCCGAAGAAGCGCACAGTCATCCGCAGCGATCACTCATCATGCGCGCGCTGACCGGTCACGAGGTGGAACCGACGCTCATAATGCGCGAAGCCCGCGCAGGCGATCGCTACCTGTTGTGCTCGGACGGACTGTCCGATCCGGTCAGCCAAGAAACAATCCTCGAGGCTCTGCAGATTCCCGAAGTCAGCGAAAGTGCCGACCGGCTCATCGAATTGGCGCTGCGCGGCGGTGGCCCCGACAACGTGACCGTCGTCGTGGCGGACGTCGTCGACTACGACTACGCCGGGCAGACTCAACCGATCCTTGCAGGGGCGGTCTCCGGTGACGACGATCAGATCGCGCCGCCCAACACCTCAGCCGGCCGCGCCTCTGCCATCAATCCGCAGCGCAACGTCGTATCGAAACGTGTTGTGGCCGAACCAGAGTCGCCCGCCAAGCGTCCGCGATCATGGCGGCGGATTCTGCTCGCAGCGGCTCTGGTGGTCATCCTGATCGTCATCGGGCTGGCTGTCGGCTACTGGTTCATCCGCAAGAACTACTACGTGGTCGCACACGACGGCACGGTGTCGATCATGCGGGGCATGCCCGGGTGGCCGTTCCAAGAGCAATACTTCGTTGGTTGCCTCAGCGGCAACGAGTTGCGCATCCTGCATCCGAGCGACCCCCGCAATGGATGCCACCTGCTCAGCGTCAACGACCTGCGGCCGGCCGACCGGGCACAGGTGGCCGCAGGCCTGCCGACGGGCAATCTCGACGAAGCGATCAGCCAGATGCACAACCTGGTGCCGGGGTCGCTCTTGCCGGTGTGCGCACCGCGTGCTCCTCTCCAAACCTCTACCACGACACCGCCGCCCACGCTCTCGAGCAGCCCCGCATCACCGCCCGCGTCTCCCGAACCGAGCGAGACCAGCTCTCCTGCCACAGCACCGCCACCGGCGCCGACCACAACCCCGGCTGCCCCGCCCGTCGCGACCACGCCTCTTCCCGCGCCCCAGCAACCGGGCAAAGACTGCCGGACGGCGGCATGAGCACCCAGCCGCAGCCGGTGGTCGCGGTGGCGCCGCCGCTGCCCACCCGGCGCAACGCCGAGTTGCTGCTGCTCGGATTCGCTGCGGTGATCACCGCGGCAGCGCTGCTGATCGTCGAAGTCAACCAAGAGCAAGGCATCCGTTGGGATTTGGCGCAATACATCATCGCGTACCTCGCGTTGTTCGGGGCGGCGCACGTGACCATCCGTCGGTTCGCCCCCTATGCCGACCCGCTGCTGTTGCCAGTTGTCGCGGTGCTCAACGGAATCGGGCTGGTGATGATCCACCGGCTCGATCTGGCCAGCGGTCAAGACAACCCCAGCGCCAACCAGCAGATGCTGTGGACACTGCTGGGGGTCGCCGCCTTCTCGGTGGTCGTCGTGTTCCTGCGCGACCATCGGGTGCTCGCGCGCTACGGCTACGTGTGCGGCATCTCCGGGCTCATCTTTCTGGTCATCCCCGCGCTGCTGCCCGCTTCGCTGTCTGAGGAGAACGGCGCGAAGATCTGGATCCGCTTCTCCGGCTTCTCAATTCAGCCCGCGGAGTTCTCGAAGATTTTGCTGCTGATCTTCTTCGCCGCCGTGCTGGTGGCCAAGCGCGGAGTATTCACCAGCGCCGGCAAGCACTTCCTCGGCATGAACCTGCCGCGCCCGCGCGACCTCGCGCCGCTGCTCGCCGCATGGATCATCTCCGTCGGCGTAATGGTGTTCGAAAAAGACTTGGGCACATCACTTTTGCTGTATGCGTCGTTTCTGGTGATGGTCTATATCGCCACCGAGCGACTGAGCTGGGTGGTGATCGGACTTGCGCTGTTCGCCGCGGGAAGCGTTGCGGCGTTTTACATATTCGCCCACGTTCGAACCAGAGTGGAGATGTGGCTCGACCCGTTCTCGGACTTCGACCACGCCGGGTTTCAAATCGTGCAGTCCATGTTCAGCTTCGCCACCGGCGGGGTGTTCGGGACCGGGCTCGGCAATGGCCAGCCGGGCAACGTGCCCGCTGCCTCAACGGATTTCATCATCGCCGCGATCGGTGAAGAACTCGGACTGGTCGGCTTGGCCGGAGTACTGATGCTGTACACGATCGTGATCATCCGGGGCCTGCGCACCGCGATCGCGGTGCGAGACAGCTTCGGTAAGTTGCTCGCGGCGGGCCTGGCCTCGACGCTGGCGATTCAGTTGTTCATCGTGGTCGGCGGCGTCACGAAGCTCATTCCGCTGACCGGTCTGACCACGCCGTGGATGTCGTACGGCGGGTCGTCACTGCTGGCGAACTATGTGCTGCTGGCGATCCTGGTGCGCATCAGCCACGCCGCGCGCCGCCCGCTCGTCGCGCATCCGCAGCATCCGACGCCGATCGCGTCGGCCAGTACCGAGGTGATCGAGCGCGTATGAACACCTCGCTGCGCCGGCTGTCCGTGACGTTCATGGCCCTGATCGTCGTGCTGCTTCTGAACGCCACCTTCACCCAGGTTTTCCGGGCCGACGGGCTGCGTTCGGATCCGCGCAACCCGCGGGTGCTGCTCGACGAGTACTCGCGTCAGCGCGGGCAGATCACGGCAGGCGGTCAGCCCATTGCCTTTTCGAAGTCGACGTCGGGGCGGTTCCGCTATCTGCGGGTCTATCCCGAGCCCCTGGCCTACGCCCCGGTCACCGGGTTCTATTCGCTGAACTACTCGAGCAGCGAGCTGGAACGGCAGGAGGATTCGATTCTCAACGGGTCCGACGAACGGCTGTTCGGCCAGCGGCTCGCCGACTTCTTCACCGGGCGCGACCCGCGCGGCGGAAACGTCGACACCACGATCAAACCCCAAGTGCAGCAAGCGGCTTGGGAGGCGATGCAGAAGGGCTGCCCCAGCGGGCCGTGCAAGGGCGCGGTGGTCGCGATCGAGCCGTCGACGGGCAAGATCCTGGCGATGGTGTCGTCCCCGTCGTACGACCCGAACCGGCTGGCCTCACACGACGCCGCCACACAAGCGCAGGCGTGGAAGGACTTTCACGACGACCCCGACAATCCGACAGCAAACCGGGCCATCTCCGAGCGGTATCCCCCGGGCTCTACATTCAAGGTGATCACCACCGCGGCCGCCCTGCAGGCCGGCGCCACCGATCAGACGCAACTGACGGCCGACCCGACAATTCCGTTGCCGGACAGTACAAAACAACTGGAGAACTACGGCGGCATGCGATGCGATAGCGGCCCGACCGTGCCGCTCAAGGAGGCGTTCGCGAAATCGTGCAACACCGCGTTCGTCCAACTCGGACTTCAGATCGGCGCCGACGCACTGCGCCGCACCGCGCAGGCGTTCGGCTTGGACACCGCGCCGAGTCCGATTCCGCTGGAGGTCGCCGAATCGACTGTCGGCCCGATCCCCGACGGGGCCGCGCTCGGCATGTCGGCCATCGGCCAGAAGGATGTCGCGCTGACGCCGCTGCAGAACGCGATGGTGGCGGCCACTGTCGCGAACCGGGGCTCGCTGATGCAGCCCTACCTGGTCGACACACTGAAGGGTCCCGATCTCGCCGTGCTGACCACCTTCCAGCCGCATGAGCTACGCCAGGTGGTGTCGCAGCAGGTCGCGGCTAAGCTGACAGAGTTGATGATCGGTGCCGAACAGCAGGCGCTGCAGAAAGGGGCCATCCCGGGCGTGCAGATCGCGTCGAAGACGGGGACGGCCGAGAACGGAACCGACCCCCAGAACACTCCGCCGCATGCCTGGTACATCGCATTCGCTCCCGCGCAAAGCCCAAAGGTGGCTGTCGCCGTGGTGATCGAACATGGCGGTGACCTGCTAGACGCGACGGGGGGCAAACTCGCCGCCCCGGTCGGGCGAGCGGTGATCGCCGCAGCGCTGAGGGAGGCGTCGTGAGCCCGCGCGTCGGTGTCACTCTGTCGGGCCGGTACCGGCTGCAACGCCTGATCGCCACCGGCGGAATGGGCCAAGTGTGGGAAGCCGTCGACAGTCGCCTCGGCCGGCGCGTGGCGGTCAAGGTGCTCAAGCAGGAGTTCAGCTCCGATCCCGAGTTCATCGAGCGGTTCCGCGCCGAGGCGCGCACGGTGGCCATGCTCAATCACCCCGGCATCGCGACTGTCTACGACTACGGCGAAACCGAGATGGACGCCGACGGCCGCACCGCTTACCTGGTGATGGAGCTGGTCAACGGGGAGCCGCTGAACTCCGTGCTCAAGCGCACCGGGCGGCTGTCGCTGCGGCATTCGCTCGACATGCTCGAGCAGACCGGCCGCGCGCTGCAGGTCGCACACACCGCGGGCCTGGTGCACCGCGATGTGAAGCCGGGCAACATCCTGATCACCCCGACCGGGCAGGTGAAGCTCACCGACTTCGGTATCGCTAAGGCCGTCGACGCGGCGCCGGTGACGCAGACGGGCATGGTGATGGGGACCGCGCAATACATTGCCCCGGAGCAGGCGCTCGGCCACGACGCGACCGCCGCGAGCGACGTCTACTCGCTGGGAGTCGTTGGCTACGAATCGGTTTCGGGCAAGCGCCCGTTCGTCGGCGACGGCGCGCTGACGGTCGCGATGAAGCACATCAAGGAGACACCGGCGCCGCTGCCGGCCGACCTCCCGCCGAACGTGCGCGAGCTGATCGAAATCACGCTGACCAAGAATCCGGGGTCGCGGTATCGCAACGGCGGTCAGTTCGCCGACGCGGTCGCGGCCGTGCGCGCCGGCCGGCGCCCGCCGCGACCGAACCAGGCGCCCTCGATCAACCGTGCCGCTCCCGCCGCCATCCCGTCCGGCGCGCAGGCCCGCGCGGCCGCCGAATACACGACGCGATCCGCCGCGATGACGGGTGCCCGGCCGCGGCCGGCTACGGGTTCACACCGGCCGCTGCCTCCCCGCCGCACGTTCTCGTCCGGCCAGCGAGCTCTGCTGTGGGCGGCGGGCGTCCTCGGTGCGCTGGCCATCGTGATCGCGGTGCTGCTGGTCATCCAATACCGCGACAAGCAGCAGACGCGGAGCCCCTCGGAGACGACGGAGCCGCCGTCGGTATCGCAGACGACGGCACCGCCGGCGAGCGGCCAGGATTGGACGCCGACGCCCCGCGTCGGCAAGGCTGGACAGGACGGGTACTTCCCACTAGGAGCGACCCAGCTTTTCGGTAGCGATCCCGGTAACCACCCATGACCACACCACAGCATCTGTCCGACCGCTACGAACTCGGCGAGATCCTCGGCTTCGGAGGCATGTCCGAGGTTCATTTGGCACGCGATCTTCGGCTGCATCGCGACGTCGCGGTCAAGGTGCTGCGCGCAGACCTGGCCCGCGATCCCAGCTTCTATCTGAGGTTTCGCCGGGAGGCGCAGAACGCGGCGGCTCTCAACCATCCCGCGATCGTCGCGGTCTACGACACCGGCGAGGCCGAGACCGCGACGGGCCCGCTCCCCTACATCGTCATGGAATACGTCGACGGGATCACGCTGCGCGACATCGTCCACAACGACGGCCCGATCCCTGCGCGCAAGGCGATCGAGATCATCGCCGACGCATGCCAGGCACTGAATTTCTCGCATCAGCACGGGATCATTCACCGCGACGTCAAGCCGGCGAACATCATGATCAGCCGCACCGGCGCGGTGAAGGTGATGGACTTCGGCATTGCCCGCGCGCTGGCCGACAGTCACAGCGTCACCCAGACCGCCGCCGTCATCGGCACGGCTCAATACCTGTCGCCCGAACAGGCCCGCGGTGACTCGGTCGACGCGCGCTCCGACGTCTACTCACTCGGCTGCGTGCTGTACGAAATCCTCACGGGCGAGCCGCCTTTCGTCGGTGACTCCCCCGTCGCAGTGGCCTACCAGCACGTCCGCGAAGCGCCGGTCCCGCCGTCGCAGAAGAACGCTGACATCCCCGCCGAACTGGACGCCGTGGTGCTGAAGGCACTGGCGAAGAATCCGGACAACCGCTACCAGTCGGCGGCGGAGATGCGCGCAGATCTCGTCCGCGTGCACAACGGCGAAGCGCCCGACGCGCCGAAGGTCCTCACCGACGCCGAGCGCACGTCGCTGATGTCGGCGACGGCCAATCACCGCTCACCGGTCACCGAAGTGCCTGCGCGACGGGCTGATTCGCTGGGCGATTCGCATCGGGGACGACGGTCGGTGCGGCGGTGGCTGATCGTCGTCGCGGCGCTCGCTGTGCTGACGGTCCTGGTGACCTGGGGCATCAACGTGCTCGGCGGAAACACGCACCCGGTCCAGGTGCCGAACGTCGCCAAGATGTCGGAGGCCGACGCCAAAGCGGCACTGCAGAACGCCGGCTTCGACACCCGCAGTAATCCGGTGTTCGACGCCACCGTGCCGTTCGGCGATGTCGTCAGCACCAATCCCAAGGCCGGCGACTCCGTCGACAAGGGCTCGGTGATCACGCTCAACGTGTCCAACGGCGCCAACCAGAAGCCGGTGCCCGATGTGCACGGTATGAGCTTTACCGACGCCCAGCAGGCGTTGAGCATCAACGGGTTCACCAAAGTGAAGCGGGGTGAACAGCCCTCGCCGCCGGAAATGAGGGACAAGGTCGTCGGCACCAACCCAGCGGCAGGCACACCCACTCCGGTGAACTTCGAGATCACGATCCTCGTCGGAACCGGGCCGGAGATAGTGCCGGTCCCCGACATCACCGGCCAGACTCCTGACCAGGCCAAGGCGACGCTCACCGCGGCGGGCTTCACCAACATCATCGATTCCCAGGTCGACAGTCCCAAGAATGCCGGGGATGTCATCGGCACGAGTCCGGCTGCGGGACAGCAGGTTCCGAAAGACTCACTGATCCAGTTGCAGGTGTCGAAGGGCAACCAGTTCATCATGCCGAACCTGGTGGGGCAGTTCTGGGACGGCGCTTACCCGCTGCTGCAGCAGCTCGGTTGGACGGGCCAGTTGATCAAAGCTCCCGACGTGCAGAACAGCGGTCAGCGGAGCAACGCAGTGGTGACTCAGAGCCCGGCGGCAGGCACCCCGGTGAACAAAGACGCCAACATCACGCTGGCGTTCGCCTCGTAGGCAGCAGCGCCGCGCGCACGGTGTCGGCGACTTCGGTCTCCAGCCGCGACACCAGCGGTTCGTCAAAAGTCCAGCCGCACACCGTAAGCCAATTGGCCAGCATCCGATGACCGCCCTGGGTCAGGATTGACTCCGGATGGAACTGCACGCCGTGGATCGG
>DASRFZ010000213.1:0-11983 GCA_035651275.1 Mycobacterium sp.
TACGACGGACATGTGACGTTGTACATGGCCGACCGGTATCACGACGACGCGATCATGTTCGAACCGCGCTACGCCACTCGCAAGCCGGATGGCGGCTGGGGCGAGTTCGTGGCCGACCTCGAGGTCGTGCCGATCGGCGGCGAGCACATCCAGGCCATCGACGAGCCGATCATCGCGAAGGTCGGCGCGCACATGAGCCAGGCCCTGAACAAGATCGAGGCTGAGTCGAAGGTAGGGAAGTAGTGGCAGAAACCACCGCCGAAAAACTGGCCGAACTGCGCGAAAAGCTGGAGCTGGCATCCGAACCCGGCGGTGAGAAGGCGGTTGCCAAGCGTAAGAAGAAGGGCATCGCCAGCGCCCGGGCACGCATCCACGCGCTACTTGACCCCGGCAGCTTTCTGGAGATCGGCGCGCTGTGCCGCACGCCCGGCGATCCGAACGCGTTGTTCGGTGACGGAGTGGTCACCGGGCACGGCCGGATCAACGGCCGGCCGGTAGGGGTGTTCAGTCACGACCAGACCGTGTTCCAGGGCTCGGTCGGCGAGATGTTCGGTCGCAAGGTCGCCAAGCTGATGGAGTGGGTCGCGATGGTCGGCTGCCCGATCATCGGCATCAACGACTCCGCGGGCGCGCGCATCCAGGATGCGGTCACCTCGCTGGCCTGGTACGCGGAGTTGGGCCGTCGCCACGAGCTGCTGCGCGGCCTGGTGCCCGAGATCTCCATCATTCTCGGGAAATGCGCTGGGGGAGCGGTGTATTCGCCGATCCAGACCGATCTCGTCGTCGCGGTGCGCGACCAGGGCTACATGTTTGTCACCGGCCCCGACGTCATCAAGGACGTCACCGGTGAAGACGTCAGTCTCGACGAACTCGGCGGCGCCGACGCGCAGGCCCGCTATGGCAACATTCACCAGGTCGTCGAGTCCGAGGCCGCGGCGTTCCAGTACGTCCGTGACTATCTGAGCTTCCTGCCCCCCAACACTTTTGACGATCCGCCGATCGTCAACCCCGGGATGGAGCCGGAGATCACCCCACACGATCTGGAGCTCGACTCCATCGTGCCGGACAGCGACAACGCCGCCTACGACATGCACGAGATCCTGCTGCGGATCTTCGACGACGGCGACGTGTTCGACGTCGCGGCCCAGCGCGGCCAGGCGATGATCACCGCGTTCGCCCGCGTCGACGGCCGGCCGGTCGGGGTGATCGCCAACCAGCCGATGTACCTGTCGGGCTCGATCGACAATGAGGCATCGGACAAGGCCGCCGGTTTCGTCCGGTTCTGCGACTCCTACAACCTGCCGTTGGTTTTCGTCGTCGACACCCCGGGCTTCCTGCCGGGCGTGGAGCAGGAGAAGAACGGAATCATCAAGCGCGGCGGGCGTTTTCTCAACGCCGTCGTGGAGGCCGATGTGCCGAAGGTGACGATCACGATCCGCAAGTCATACGGCGGCGCGTATGCGGTGATGGGATCCAAGCAGCTTTCCGCCGACCTGAACTTCGCGTGGCCGACAGCACGGATCGCGGTGATCGGCGCCGAGGGAGCCGCCCAGCTGTTGATGAAGCGCTTCCCCGATCCGACCGCGCCCGAGGCGCAAGAGGTCAAGCGCCAGTTCGTCGAGGGCTACAACCTCAACATGGCGATCCCGTGGATCGCCGCCGAGCGTGGATACATCGACGCGGTGATCCAGCCCCACGAGACCCGGCTACTGCTGCGGAAGTCGCTGCACCTGTTGCGGGACAAGCAAAAGCATGACCGCGTGTACCGCAAGCACGGCCTGTTGCCGATCTAGTTCCCGTCAGCGCGAGCGTGCGTGTCTGCACGTCGACACGCCGACAAACTCCGTACCGGAGCGCACGCTCGCGGCCGATCGAGCGTGCGATGAATTCCGGCGGCCGGGCCGGTCTACCACGGCATGAGAAAGATCAAGGCAGGCTTGTTCATCGCGCTTGACGGCGTCGTCGAGGCCCCCGACCAGTGGCACTTCCCGTACTTCAACGACGAGATGGGCGCGGCCGTCGGCGCGACCCTCGGCGCTGCCGACACCATCCTGTTCGGCCGCAAGACCTATGACAGCTTCGCGGGTGCATGGCCCGGCCGCGAGGCGGACGGTGGCGAGGACGCCGTGTTCGCCAAGCAACTCGGCGACACCCGCAAGATCGTCGTGTCCACGCAGAAACTCGAATTCACTTGGCGCAACTCCGAGCAACTCGACGGCGAACTCGTCGAGGCCGTCTCTGCGCTGAAGGAAGAGGCCGGCGGCGATATCGGCATGAGCGGCTCGGTGTCGGTGGTCCGCCAACTGCTGGCGGCCGGGATTCTCGACGAGCTTCACCTGCTGCTGCACCCGATCGCGGTGCGCACAGGCATACGCCTGTTCGACGACGGCGACCCGATCCCGCTGAAGCTGCTGTCGTCGCAGACGTTCGAGACTGGTGTCCTGAACCTCGTGTACACACTCGACGACGCCGCACCACCGGCTCCTACGCTGACGCGAAATCCCACTTAGGGGAATTACGCTACCATGAGTAGCGATTAGGGCGTAGCGTGAGCGAGTGACTAGCACCCCGCTCGCCCGCCCCGGTGAGGACGGCCGCCACCTCTACACCTGCCCGCTGTGCGAGGCCATGTGCGGCTTGGAAATTCAGGTCGAGCATGGCCGCGTCACGCACATCCGCGGCAACAAGGACGACACCTGGAGCCACGGACACATCTGCCCGAAAGGCGCGTCCCTCGGCGCGCTGCACCACGACCCGGACCGCATCCGTCGTCCACTTGTCAAGGTCGACGGGCAGTGGCGAGAAGCCAGTTGGGAGCAGGCATTCCGTCGGTGCACCGAACTGCTCAAGCCGGTGATCGACAAGCACGGCATCGCGGCTGTGTCGGCGTACATCGGCAACCCGAGCGCACACAACTTCTCGCTGGGCCGTTACATCGGTGTCCTGCTTGGACTTTCAGGAGTCCCGGTCAGCTACTCCTCCGGCACTGTCGACCAATGGCCGAAGAACCTCACCTCGCACCTGATGTACGCCGGCTGGTGGACGATTCCGGTGCCCGACATCGAGCGGACCGACCTGCTCGTCGTCATGGGAGCCAATCCGGCGTCGTCGCAGGGCTCGCTGCTGGCCGCCCCGAATGTGATGGGCATCATCGATCGAATCAGTAAGCGCGGCAAGGTGATTGTCGTCGATCCGGTGCGCACCCAGACCGCCGCGCGGGCCACCGAGTGGCTGCCGATCACTCCTGGCACCGACGCCGCGCTGCTGATGGCGGTGGTGCACACGCTGTTCGACGAGGATCTGGTGTCGCTCGGTGGGATCGAGAAGCATGTCGATGGCGTCGACACCATGCGGACGGTCTCGGCCGACTGGCAGCCTGAGCGGGTCGCCGACGTCACCGGCATCGAGCCGGAACGCATCAGAAGTCTGGCCCGCGAGCTGGCGAGTACACCACGAGCGGTGGTGTATGGCCGAATCGGGTTGTGCAACCAGGAATTCGGCAGCTTGGCCAGCTGGCTCGTCGACGTCGTCAATATTCTCACCGGCCACTTCGACGTCCCGGGCGGTGCCATGTTCCCGCGGCCCGCGGTGTGGACGATGACGGGCCAGCCGCTGCCCGGGATGGAGGGGGGCGCCGCGAACTTCGGCCGCTGGCAGACCCGCGTGCGCGGTGCGAAGGAGGTGCTGGGGCAGGCGCCGGTGTCCTGCATGGCCGAGGAGATCGCCGCCCCGGGCGACGGGCAGATCAAAGCGCTGATCACTGTCGCGGGCAACCCCGTACTGTCATCGCCCGCCGGCGACAAGCTCGACGAGGTACTACCCCGGCTGGATGCCATGATCTCCGTCGACTGCTTCCTCAACGAGACCACACGGCACGCCGACGTGATCCTGCCCGGCCAATCGCCGCTCGAGCAACCGCACCACGACGACCTGATTCTGGCGTTCGCGATCAACAGCGTCGTGAACTATTCGCCGCCGGTGTTCTCGCCCAGCGATCCGGAAAGCCCCGAGGAGTGGGAGATCCTGATCCGGCTGACCGGCCTGTGCACCGGCACACCCGCCGAGGACGTCGACGTCGCGACGCTCGACGACGGCTGGTTCGACTACATGGCGTTCACCCAGGGACTCGACGGCGCCACGATTCGCACGCTTTACGAAAAGGGCGGCCCTGAACGGGTTCTCGACCTGACTCTGCGCACCGGACCGTTCGGCGACCGCTACGGCGAGAATCCCGACGGGCTGACGCTCGCGAAGCTGAAAGAACAGCCCAACGGAATGAACTTCGGACCGATGGTGCCGCAACTGCCAGACATCCTCGGCACCCCGGATCGCAAGATCCGGCTGGCGCCGCAGTATCTGCTTGACGACCTGCCCCGGCTCGCCGCAAGGCTTGACCGACATCCCGAGGAACTCGTGCTGGTCAGCCGAAGACACCTGCGCTCCAACAACTCCTGGCTGCACAACGTGCCGTCGTTGATGAAGGGCCGCGACCGCTGCACACTGCTGATGCACACCAAAGACGCGCAGCGCCGCGGCATCGACACCGGCGACTTCGTCGAAATCACCTCTGCTACAGGGAAGTTGCAGGTGCCGGTGGAGGTGACTGACGCGATCAAGCAGGGTGTGGTGTCGATGCCGCACGGCTGGGGTCACGGCAAGCCCGGCACCCGAATGTCGGTGGCGAACAGTTCGCCGGGCGTAAACACCAACACGCTGTCGCCTCCGACGTTCGTCGACGAACCGTCGGGTAACGGTGTGCTGAACGGGATTCCGGTGAGCGTCGCGCGGGCCTAGCCCGCCGACTCCGACCGCTCCAGTTCGTCGGCCTGCTCGACAGCCGCCAGCGCCTCCTTCTGCTGGTTCTGCAGCATCTCCATCGCCAACCGCGCGTAGATCATCTGGCTGGTGATCGCCATCTGCCCGCGGCTCTGAGTGATGAACGTGATGAACCAGGCGATGAGCGTCGTGAAGCGGTTCTTGAAACCGACCAAGTAGAGCAAGTGCAGCCCCAACCAGGCGAGCCACGCCAGGTAGCCGCTGAATTCGAGCTTGCCTACCTTCGCGACGGCGCTGTTACGCGAAATCGTGGCCATGCTGCCCTTGTCGAAGTACTTGAACGGCTCGCGGTTGGCCGGATCGTCGTGCCCCTTGACGGCATGCTTGATCAACTTCGTTGCGTAGTTCGCCCCCTGGATCGCGCCCTGCGCCATTCCGGGCACGCCAGGCACGGCCATCAGATCGCCGACGACGAACACGTAGGGGTGACCCTTCACGGTGAGATCCGGTTCGACGACGACCCGCCCCGCCCGGTCGATCTCTGTTCCTTCGGACTGCTCGGCGATCATCTTGCCGAGTGGGCTGGCCTGAACACCGGCCGACCAGACCTTGCACGCGCAGTTGATCCGCCGCTCTTCGCCGTCCTTGTCCTTGATGGTGATGCCCATGTAATCGACGTTGGTCACCATCGCGTTGAGTTGGATCTCGACGCCCATCTTCTCCAGCCGTTGCTGTGCCTTGCGGCCGAGCTTGGGACCCATCGGCGGCAACACCGCGGGCGCTGCGTCGAGCAGGATCACCCGACAGTCTTTCGGTTCGATCGTGCGGAACGACCCCGCGAGCGTGCGCTCGGCGAGTTCGGCGATCTGACCCGCGACCTCGACGCCCGTCGGCCCGGCGCCCACGACGACGAAGGTGAGCCGGCGTTCGCGCTCGGCGTGATCGGTCGACACTTCGGCGGCCTCGAACGCGCCGAGGATGCGGCCGCGCAACTCCAGGGCGTCGTCGATGGTCTTCATTCCCGGCGCGTAGGTCGCGAAGTGGTCGTTGCCGAAGTACGACTGCTGGGCCCCGGCCGCCACAATCAGGCTGTCGTAGGGCGTGACCGTGTGCATGGACATCAGCCGCGAGGTCACCGTCTTCGCGTTGAGGTCGATCGCCTCGACCTCGCCGAGCAGCACGCGAACGTTCTTCTGCTTGCGCAGCACCAGCCGCGTCGTCGGCGCGATCTCACCCTCGGACAGGATTCCGGTGGCCACTTGGTACAGCAGCGGCTGGAACAGGTGAGTGGTGGTGCGCGAGATAAGGGTGACGTCGACGTCGGCGCGCTTCAGCGCCTTGGCCGCTCGCAGGCCCCCGAAACCCGACCCGATGACGACGACGTGATGGCGCTTGGTTGCCGGCGTGTTCCCCATGGGGCTACTTAACCGGACGGCCGACCAAACCACCACAACTTTCGGCGCGCTCAGACGCGGTCAGCGCGTCTCAGCGCGCCGAACATGACGGCTTACGGCTTGATGCGGATTTTGCCCGGCGACCACAGCCCGCTACGGGTGGCCTCGCCCAGATCCAGCGTCGCAGGAGCGGCCTGCACGATCGTGTCGAACTTGCGCAGCGACCCCCAATCGCGGCCCCAGTCGTGCGACAGGTACGTCGCCATCACGTGGGCGCGCAGCAGCAGGTCGGTGATCCCGAGCAGGCCGCCGTTGATGCCGTCTTCCCAGGTGTCGGTGTCCTGCTTCTTGGCGAGGTAGTCGGGCGTGATCCGGAACGCCGGAATCTCCGTGACGCCGTTTCGGTGCAGCATCGGATGCTGGCACGGGAACGCCAGTCCCACCGCCCAGTCCATCAGCACCGGCTGCGTGGAGCCGACGTAGTCCTGCAGCGTGCGCAGTTCAGGCACCCGCGGCGGTGTGACCGCGACCCAGTCGCCCGGCGTCAGCGAACGGTCGGTGGCGACTACCCGGACCGCCACCGCATTGCCTGGGAGGTCGTTGCGCGGGAATCGCAGATTCCGCCACGACGGCGTCGGGCCGATGTCGTCGGGTACGAGCCGGCCTGCGGGCGCGGGCGCGCCTCCCGGCCCCGGTACGCCGTACTCCAATTCGACGGCCTGCCCGTCGACGTGCCCGGCGAGCACGCTGTTGCCCGTGATCGTGCCCGCCGCCGTGATGACCACCAATGGATGTGCGCCGTCGGTGGGCGGCAGCCGATACCACGCCGAGGTGAGCGTGCTCTCCTGCTGCGGACCGTTGGACCAGCTGCCCGCCACCGGCACCCGCGCAGGGTCGAGCTTGTACGGCAGCGGGACCGTTGAGCCGTTGACGCCGGGGGTCGACAACTTCGTCGGGGCGTCCCAGTCGTAGTCCGTGCCGGGTTGTGGCAGCGTCATGCGGATCGCTTCTGCCACAATGTGTTCCGGCACTCCGTTGGGCGTGAATCCGATGGGGTTCGCACCGCCGAGCGGCCCCAGCTTCCCGTAGTCGCCGGGCATCGGGGTCAGGAATCCGGCGTTGGTGTCGGGTTCGACGAGTACATCGTCGGCCAGGCCGCAGCCGCCCACGAACGCGCGCAAGTTGGCCGCAGTGTTGGAATAGGTGGGGTACTGCCGGATCACCCCGGCGAGCATCGATCCGATGAACAGCACCACCATCAGGCCGGCAACGATCGGAATCGGCGCGGTGGTCAATGCCCGTGCGACCCGGCCTTCGCCGTGTTCACGCGATGTGAAGTGCAGCCATACCGCATATAGTGCGGCAATCACGAACAGCACGAAAACGATTGCGCTGACGGTGATTCCGCCGATCTTCGGCATCGCGTTGTTGAACGGGACGCCGTAGCTGGACACGTACCACCATCCGTTGAAGGTGGCGAAGCACAGCGCCAGAACAAACAGCAAGGCCGCCAAGAATGCCATCCTGTTGCGCGACCACCGCAGCACCGACGGTGACATCAGAACTGTCGCCAGCGCCGCCATCGCGGCGCCGACGGCGGCGAACAGCCCGAAGTGATGCACCCACTTGGTAGGAGTGAACATCAAGAAGAACATCGTGCCGAATATGACGCCCATCAGCCGCCACGCCGGCCCGCGGGCTACGCCGGGAATTCGCTTGCGCCGCAACACCAAGAACATCGACGCGAACAGGCAGAGAGCGGTGATCAGGAAACCGAACCGTCGCGACATCGAGCCGTCGACGGTCGGCAGCATCAGGTAGTAGTAACGCAGGTTCTCGGTGTACCACGCCTGGCTGGGGCCGATGTCGGAGCGAATCCTGGTGGCTTCCATCACCGTTGCCAGCGTCTGGTCGGCGAACACCACCGTCAGCACCACGAACCCGGCCGCCAGCAGCGGGGCCACCAGCGGCCAGGTCCCGATGATCCGGTGGCGCCGCACCAGGATTCGCAGAATCGGCCGGCCACCGGCCAGCAGCGCGGCGACTGCGATCAGACCCGTCGGCTGAATGCCCAACGTGAACGCCGCGGCGACGATCGCCAGCGCTGCCGGCGTCATCCTGCCGGAGATGATCGCCCGCTCGATCAACACGTAAGTGATCAGCGCCCCGGTCGCGATGATCCCTTCCGGCCGCAGTCCGTTGTCGAACGGCATCCACGCGCCGAGCAGCACCAACCCGGCGGTCCACGTCGCCGCCTTGCTGGACTCCACCGCGGGTCCCAGCCGCGGCAGCACTTCTCGGCTCAACAGCAGCCAGCACACTAACCCAGCCACCAAGTCGGGCAACCGAATCCAGATGCTCGAGTCACTCACGTGCGTCATCAACGCCAGCAGGTTGTAGTACCAGCCGAACGGGTCCTCGGGGCTGCCGAACCAGCGGAAGTAGTTGGCCATGTAGCCGGCATGGCCGGCGGTGCGGGCCATCTGCAGGATGTAGCCGTCGTCAGACGAGTTGGCGCCGATGATGTGCCACAGGAAGAACGCCACGACGACGACGCCGTCGATCAGTGTGAACGTGCGCCACCGCGCCGGAATCAGCCGCCGCATGCGTCGGCCGTCAACCCGGTCAAGCCGCCAGAGCGCTAACAGCGAGATGATCGTGGCAGCGATTGCCACCAGCATTGCCGTCAACTTCAAAACCGTTGGCGAGGTGGAGAACCGGGTGTCGATCACCGCGGAAACCGAAAGCCCCGGCGGTGCCGGGCCGACGAGGTCGGTGAACACGCCGACGATCTGCGGCCGGATGTTTGGGTCGGCGAAGCCACTGCGCAACTGCTTGCCCGACCCGTCCGTCAGCCCGACGAACGTCGCGAACGTGCCGGCTTCCGACGACGTGATCTCGATCCGCTGGCACGCAGGCGAAACCACTTGTGCGCGTGGCACGCTAGCGACCACTACGTTGCGGTCGGTGATGTCGACGCGTTGGGTGCTGACGTTGACGAACAGCGCCTGCAGCGCCGCCTGCTTGCCGTCTTTGGGTGCGGTGCCCAGGATCATCCCGCCCTTCGGCGGCATCGCGCGCACCATCGAGCAGGGCACCGTCACCGACATCGTCACCGGCGTCTGCGAAATCAGAGGCGCGGTGGCATTCGAAAGCTGGCCCTGCTGTGGCCAATTCAACGTCGCGGTGGTCTGCACGACGGGCAGCAGCGGCGTCGCGACCGACAGCACGAATCCGATGAGACCCGCAATCGTGGCCACCCACCGCGCGATCCGAATGTCATGCCGGACTGCCTCGGCGCGGCCCTCTTCGGCGGTAGCAAAAATAGCCGTCATGGCAGCGCTCGAATCGGGCCGTTGCGAGTCCAGCCGTTGACGGTGATCGACCCTTGCTCGACGACGGCAGGTGGCGCCTTGCTCAGCGGTATGTACGGGTCGTACGCCACGATGGCACCCCAGTCGCGGTACCAGTCATTGCGCAGATACGACGGCACCGTCCAGCCGCCGAGCAACGCGGAGGTGATCATCAGCGGACCGCCGGCGTCGACGGTTTCCCACATGTCGGACGACGCCACGGTCTGCTTGTGGTCGGGCATGATCCGGTATTTTGGCAGCTCCGCGACACCGAGGTGCTCCGAAAACGGCCGCTGGCACGGGAAATTCGCGGCGGTCGCGATGTCGAGCAACACCGGCGTCTGCGAGCCGATCAGCTGCTGAACCGTCTGCAGCGCCGGCACTCGCGGCGGGGTGAACGCGAACCACTGGTCCTCCGAAAGGTTCGGGTCGTCGGCGACGATACGGGCGACGTTCGCCTGCGGCGGCGCCCACGCGAGCGGGAATCGCAGGTTCCGCCAAGCCTTTTGCGGCCCGATATCGATCGGCTGCACCTCGTTGAGCTCTTGGAAGCTGCCGTCCGGGCGGCGCGTTCCCCACTGCAGCTTCAACGACTGTCCGTAGGAGAAGCTGCCGTCCTCTTCGTACGACCAGATCGCGCCCGAGGCGGCGACGACCACCAGCGGGCGGTCCGCCGTGCGCGGCGGAAGCGAGTACCACGCCGACTTCGCGTGCGCGGCAACGGTGTTCTCGCCGTAGCTGCCCATCACGGGGGTGCGGGCGGGGTCGAGGCCGAACGGCAGCAGCACCCGCGAGCCGTTGACACCCACCGGGCCGTAGCCGCCGGCCGTGCCCATCGTGTCGCCGACACCGCGGATCGGCTTGTTGGGTGACGCATCGGAGTTGACCAGGCCGGGCCGGGCCACCACTGGCTCGGACTGGAGGTCGTCGCTCACGCCGTTCGGGGTGAAGCCCACCGGGTTCGCGCCGCCGAGCGGCCCGTCGGGTCCGGACGTCTGCCCCGGGACGGGCTGCAGCAGGCCGGCCGTCGGGTCGGGTTCGACGAGCACGTCGTCGGCCATCCCGCAGCTGGTCTTCGACAGCCCGGACGTCAGCGCGTCGACATTCGCCTTGGCGGTGGTGTACACGGGGTAGCGCACCGCGGCGCCCTTGGCCAGCGAGCCGACCTCCAGCACCACCATGATCGCGGCCACCACTAATAGCGGGGTGGACGCCAGCACGCGGTTTCGCCGGTTGTCCTTGACTTCGGTGTGCCCGGCGAAGTCGAGCCGGAAGTGCAGCCAGCCGGCGTAGACGCCGGTGATGATGCCCAGCGTCAGGAACATCGACGTCACCGGGTGGCTGGCGATCACCGGCTGCTTGTCGAACCACGGCACGCCGTAGTTGCCGACGTAGAACCACGCGTTGATGCCCGACGTCGACAACGCCAGCAGGAACAGCAGCGCGGTGACGTACAGCGCGAGGTTGCGGCGACTGTGCAGGCCGACGCGGGCGAACGCGAACGCGGTGACCGCGCCGAGCGCGCCCGTCAATCCGGCGAACGCGCCGAACTGGATCGCCCACTTCGTCGGCGTGAATGTCAGCAGCAGCAGCGCGACCGCGGACGTGCCGACGAGCCGCCACACCGGGTCGCTGGCCAGCCCGGCCACCCGGCCGCGTCGCAGAAGCACGACCATCACCCCGAACAGGCACAGCAGCAGCACCAGGCCGGCGAACCTACGGGTCAGCGAACCGTCGACGTTCTTCTCGACGGTCAGGAAGTAGTAGCGCAAAAACTCCTGGTACCACGAAATCGTCGGGCCCACTGTGTATTTGATGCGCGCGGACTCCGCGACGTTGGCCAGTGTCTGCAGCCGGAACACCACGACCAGGATCAGCAGCAGCGACGCGACCAACGCCGCCAGCGGTGCCAGCACACCGTCGACGGGACGCCGCCTGGCGATCACCCGCGCGACCGCCCTCGACCCGGTGAGCAGCACGGCCACCGCCACCAGTCCCTGCGGCGCGAGCGTCACGCTCAGCATCGCCACGAACACGGCGACAGCCGCTGGTGCCAATCTCCTTGTGGCGATGGCATTTTCGACCAGCATCCAGGTCACCATCGTGCCCAGCACAATGATCGGCTCGGGTCGCAGGCCGTTGTTGAACGGCAGCCACGCCGCCAGGAACACCGCGCCGGCGGTCCAGATCGCGACGCGGTTCGACGCAATCCCCCGGCCCAGTCGCGGCACCACGCAGTGGCTGATGATCAGCCAGCTGACGATGCCGGCCAGCGTCGCCGGAAGCCGCATCCACACCCCGGCGGTGCTGACCGCGGCGAGATGCGCGAGCACGCCCTGATACCAGTCGAACGGCGCCTCGGTGGTGCCGAAGAAGCGGTAATAGTTGTCGTAGTACCCGGCGGCGCGGCTGGCCCGCGCGATCGTCAGGTTGTAGCCGTCGTCGGACGAGATCGCGCCG
>DASRFZ010000214.1:0-9083 GCA_035651275.1 Mycobacterium sp.
CGACGAAAGCCCACGGAATGAGAATGCGGACGCTCGTCACGCCGAGTGATTTCATCTTGTCCAGCGACTCGTTGATCTGGGCCGCGGTCTCGCCGTACAGATTCGAGTCGGCCAACCCAACAGTTGTGTTGCTCTGGGTGATCGCGTTTGCTGTCAACGCGACTTCGAACATCATCGTTCTTACTGGAACCGCGTCGCGCGTGGTAGCGGCATGCCCAAGCGGCGCACCGGTGAGCGCCAGAAGCATCACCGGAATAAGCACCTTCACCACACGACGCTGAAGCCGATTACCGAAGTTCCTCATACGAATCGCTCCTGTCCAGGGCGCCGATTGCACTATTAACGGTCATGTAACGGTCTTGAACCGAACTTAACTCGTGGACGTCAATTCGTATATAGAAACGTCAAAAATTCGATGAACTAATAGTTTGCGGAAATAGCGAATTTAATCAATTCTTGGCAGTCAATTTGGATCTGAGCCAACTTCCACTATTGAAGTTGCCACTCGATTCGTCAGTTCGGCCGGTAATTGACGCCACTGACGGGGCCGAAGTATGCAGTAAGTTACGCGTGCGTCATTAATCTATCTTTGCGGCGCCGCCCTACGCCTGCGCGTTTGTCAGTCGACCGGCGGCTGATGGCGGTGGGCCCGGCTGTCGGCCTCCTCGCCGCCAAGAGTGTCGAACACCTCGTGGTAGAGCAGCGAGTGCACCTGCTCCACGCGCGGAATGTCGTCGAATTCCAGTGGGTCCTGGGATGCGGACTCGATGATCAACGTTCCCGTCCGCAGCATGCGGTTGATGAGGCCGTGCCTGAACTCCACGCTGTTGATTCGCGCCAGCGGGATGTCGATGCCGCTGCGGGTGAGCACGCCGTGGCGGAACATCACCCGGCGATCGGTGATCACGAAATGCGTTGTCCACCAAGATAGAAGCGGCCACAACGTCAGCCAGCCGATGACCACGAGCCACACCACCAAGATCACCACGACGACGATGTTTTTGGCGGTGTGGTTCGACTGCGCCCAGCCGGCTTGGCCAACGACTGCGGACAAGAATGCCGCCAGCCCGGTGGCGACGAGAAGCACGACGACCGGCCAGAACAGCCGTTTCCAATGCGGATGCCGATGCAGCACTACCTGTTCGTCATTGGCGAGCACATTCTCCGGATAACCCACAGTGCGACCTTAAGGCTCAGAGCGGGGAATCGGACGCAGATGCACCACGTCACCGGCCGACACTGTGACCGTCTGTCCTTGGGATTCGACGCACAACCGACCGCTGTGGTCGATCGAGCACGCGCGCCCGACGAGTTCGCGGTCGCCGGGCAGCGTCACCCGCACCTGTGATCCGAGCGTGAGGCTGCGGTGGGTGTAGTCGGCGACCAAGCGGTCGTCGGCGCCACCTGCCGCGCGCCACGCAACGATCCGCCGGCCGAGTTCGCGCAGGAGCGTGCGGATGAGCGCGTCGCGGTCCGGCGTGGTGACACGGAGGTCGACAAGCGACGTCGTCTGCGCGTCAGCCACGTCGGGTGACGTGACATTGAGGCCTATACCGACGACGACGATAGGGCGCGGGGTGGCAACCTCAGACAAAATGCCGGCCAGCTTCCCGCCCCCGGCGAGGACGTCGTTGGGCCATTTGAGCCCGGCTTGCACGCCGGTCTCCCGTGCAATTGTGTCGACGACCGCGACGCCGGTGGCCAGGGTCAGCCAGCCCCATCCGTCCGTCGGCACGCGGTTCGCCGCGACGCCGACCGACATCGTGATCTGGACGCCGGGGGTGACCCAGGTGCGGCCGTGCCGGCCGCGACCGGACGTCTGATGTTCGGCAATCAGAACCGCCCCGTCGACGTCCTCGCCGGTTGCCGCACGGGCCAGCAAGTCGGCGTTCGTCGACCCCGTCTCAGCGACGACGTCGAGGCGACGCCACGGTTCTGGAAGGTCTTGTCGGAGTGCTGCGACGTCAAGGACTTCAGGCACGAAGACGACGTTACCGACGCTTTCGCTGCCCTAGAGGCTTAAGGCTAAGACTGCGAACACGATTCGAGAGTGGCAGCGTCGGCCGGCGTCAAAGAGCCGCTATGCGTTTCGCGTCTCTGAGGTCCAGACTCGCCCGTCGTAGTAGCGCATCAACCTGTGATCGTTTTGGTCTGGGTACCACCCAGGGGCCATCCCGCCCGACTGGGCCGGCTGTTGGACGGGGGGCTGTTGTTGTACGACGGTCTGCTCGCGGTACGTTCGGCCGCCGCGCGGCGCCAAAGCCGTGCGCACGGCCCACACGACCACCGCGATAACCACGATGAGAATCAATAGCCAGATCAATGATTGAAGCGAACCGAAGACGTTGGACATGGTGACCTCTCTTCCTCATCGAATTCCGGGCGCCTGCATTGCGCGACCCCTCACCAAACGTCGTTACATGACTGCGGTTGGACGGCGTGCGGTCGGGCGCTGGTCCACTGCCGTGAACGCGCCAGCCCGCGTTTGCCTACTCCGTTCGCCCTCGAAAAGTTCGGCGAGCGGAAGACAAGCGGCGCAGACACCGAAGCCGATCGTGGGATAGCCACATGCCGGGCAAATGTCGACAACCATGTGCGGGTACCTCTCTTGCTGCCGCCATCCCCGACGTTCCTTGCACATACCCTGGCCCGTTCTCACCGAAACTTGCCGGTCGACCGTCTATGCCGATTGGGGTCGCCGCCGTCACTGGCAAATGGGTAAACCGAGCCTCCCTTGCCACACCAGCCCATACCCACGGCGCGACCGCCGGCATGAATTTCGCGCGAGAGCCCGAAGCTCGAGAGCGAAGAATGCTATGGCGTAAGCGGATCAATCCACCGCAGACCGGTGAATCGGCTGAAATCAACGTCGGTCGAGCACAATTCGGCTCCATGCTCGATGGCCAGTGCAGCGAGGTGGGCGTCGCTGGTCAGGTTGCCGGCCGTGCCGAGCGGTGAAAGCAATCCCCGCAGAACATGTGCATGGCGATCGGTCGGATGTACCACCGTCACGCAGGGCTGCTGCAGCCACCCATCGACGACATCCAGTGAATCGTCGACAGACAAGGGCGTCGCGAACACCGCTGCCCGCGTCGACAGGCGCACGAAGCCAACCAGCACCTGCCATGCGAAAGCGACTGTGCCGGAGCCGGAAAGGGTTTCATCCAGCCAGCCTCGCGCGCGTTGGTGACGCGCCGACGACTCGTCGAGCGCGTAGATCAAGATGTTGAGATCAATCAACCTCATTTGCGCAGCGCGAGCTTGCGCAAAATCTCGGCATCCTCGTCGGACGCCGCCAGCGTCAGCGCCTTGTCGATGTCGACTCCAGCACGAAGGCCCATATCGCGACTCGGCGTCCGATAGCGTCTTTGGCGCGGTTCCGAGGACAATCCGCGGCGCACCGCATCATTGAGCACAGCCTTAAAAGACGTGCCTCGCTCCCGGGCCGCCCGCTGCAGCGCAGCGACAACGTCAGGATCGAGAGTTACGGTCGTGCGCATTCTGTCATCATAGCAGCAAGTGCACTGCTGTCATGATGCTCTATTGCGGCGTCGACTCCATCCTCTTCGCCGAGACCGGGGTTGTGTACGGATTTCGGTGAATGCTCGTACACAACCCCGGTCTCGGCGGGCGGCCTAGAGCACCCGGGTGACCTTTTCGGTCTCGCTGCGGCGGCCCATCGCCGACGGATCCGGGTGAGCGACCTGCACCAGCGACGCCCCGACCGCGTAGATGGCCACCAACCCGTCCACCAGCGCCACATCGCTCGACCACTCGGCGGTCGACAGCACCCGGTCGCCAGCCGAAATATCTTGCGCGGCAGCCGAATCAACAGCAGCACGATGCACTTCGTCCGCAGTGCGCCCGCCGAGTGCAGGACCGGGTTGGCGTTCCGGCGTGATCTGATCGGCCTGTGCGCGAACCGAAGTCGCATAATCGGTGACACCCGGCGGCAGATCGGGCGCCGGCTTGCCGAACGGGTCGAGTGACAGCACGACGACCTCGTCGCTGGTGGCCTCGTCGAGTCGGTCCGCGGTGCACAGCGCGACGTCCGCGCCCGCGGCGTCGCCGACGACGATCTCGGCGCCGATCCACCAGACACCGAACACGACCGCCGCGGTCTGCCAATGCGCGGGCAACAGCAGCGCTACCCGACTGCCCGGCCCGGCGCCGAGCTCGTCACGCAGCAGATTGCCGGTTTTGGCGGCCCAATTCGCGAACGTCACTGTGGACAGCTCGATGCGCTCGCCGGTGGCGTCGTCGTAGTAAGTGAAACGCGGATTCGACGCGTCGGCGCCCAGCAGCGGATCCAGTACTGCGACAGAGAGATTCAGTTGACGCACTTCGGATCGTCCGATCCGGCCGTCAAGATCGGCGACGGCGGCGGAGCCGACGAGTCGGTGGAGGTGCTGGCCGCCGGGTCGACGGTCGGGGCCGTGGGATCGCTGCCGTCCAGACCGGAACCGGGCCCGGTGTAGTCGGCGGACAGCATCACCCGCACCTTGCCCGGCGGCACCGACTGGTCGGCGACCACCGGCAATCCACCGAGTTGCTTGGCCACAGCCTGCGCGCCGAGATCGTCGGATTTCGCCGCCTGCACCTGGCTGCCGGTGACATGCCCCGCCTCGTTGTTGCCCACCTGCCCTGCAGTGAATCCCTTGTTGGCCAACACTTGTGACACCGCGGCTGCAAGCCCGTTGATGTTGCTGTCGTTGACGACGTCGACGGTCGTCTTCTCCGGCGAGTAGGCCAGCTGTTCGGTCTTGCCCTGCGCCTGACCGTCCAGAAGGCCTTTCACCCAGTCGCGCACCTGATCTGGGTCCACCCGCACGACGCTCTGCGTCCCGTCGTCACTCCAGCCCGATTCGTCGAGGACGGGGATGGTGGCGAAGGCCACGTTGCCCGCTGCCAGCTTCTCGAGTTGCTTGATGAAATCCATGACGTCCCAACCCGACGACAACACCACCGAGCGCTGAATCGCGTCCTGCAGTCGGTTCAGTGCGGCGGGGCTGGACAGGGTTTTGCCCGAAATGACTTCGTGGGCAAGGGATGCCATCACGGCCTGCTGGCGCACCACCCGGTCGAGATCGCCGCGAGGCAGATCATGGCGCTGCCGCACGAAGCTCAGCGCCTGCGCCCCGTCCAGTCGTTGCCAGCCCGCGGGAAAGTCCGCACCCGAAAGCGGCTCGTACACAGCATCTTTCAGGCAGACGTCAACGCCGCCGATCGCATCAGTGATCAACGAGAAACCCAGCAGGCCGATCTCGGCGTAATGGTCGACGGTCACCCCTGTCAGGTCGCCGACCGTCTTGATCAGCGCGTTACGGCCGGCCTCGGTGGACTGCGCGTCGGCCTCGGAGTCGCTCACACCGGATTCGACGAGCTGCTCGCGCTTGGCCTCCTTGGTCTGGCCGTAGACCCCGTTGATCTTCGTCTTACCCAGGCCCGGCGCCTCCACGTAGGAGTCACGGGGGATAGAGATCGCCGTCGCGGATTTCCCGTTGTTGGGGATGCGCACCAGGATGATCGTGTCGGTGTTCGTCGACACGTCGTCGCCGGCGTGCAGCCGCTCCAGCTCGTCGCCGGACAGCGGGTTGCCGTGCGCGTCGGTGCGGCTGTCCAGGCCGACCAGCAGGATGTCGATCGCCCCGTCGTCGCCCTGCCCGAGCAGCGGCGAGCTCATGTGGAAAATGCCGTCCTCGAACGCGCGGAACTTCCCCCAGGCCAGCCCGGTCGCCAACGTGATCGTGATGGCCACCAGGGTGCACAACACCCGGATGCCGCGGCGCGCGGTGGCGGCCGGGCCAGCGGGCACAGCAGGCACGAATGGACCCCATTCAGTTCGAGAGCTGTGCCCCAGGCTACTGGCGAGATAGCGAGGTAGGCGGTAGCGAAGCCCGGCGTGCCAGACTCGAAAACCATGGGCGACCGAATCGTTATCACCGGCGCCGGCGGCCAGGTTGGCCGCTGCTTGGCCGTCGAGGCCGCCCGCCGGGGCGTCGATGTCCTGCCGCTGACCTCGTCGCAGTGGGACATCACCGACCCCGCCGCAGGTGAGAACGTCGTCGCGGCGGGTGATGTTGTGGTCAACTGCGCGGCCTTCACGGCCGTCGACGCCGCCGAAGCCGACCCGGAGGGTGCGCACGCGGTCAACGCCGCGGGAGCGGGGAACGTCGCGCGTTGCTGCGCACGAGCCGGCGCGCGGCTGATCCACATCTCCACCGACTACGTGTTCGGCGGTCGCGTCGAGAGCCCGCCACGTCCGTACGACATCGGCGACGAGCCGGCACCGCTGTCGGTGTACGGGCGCAGCAAGCTCGCCGGCGAGCAGGCCGTGCATGCCGAGCTGCCCACCGCGCACGTCGTGCGCACCGCGTGGGTCTACACGGGCACCGGCAATGATTTCGTGGCGAGCATCGGGCGTCGCGCGATGGGCGACGAGACGGTCGACGTGGTGGCCGACCAGATCGGATCGCCTACGTACGTCGTCGATTTGGTGTCGGCACTGCTTCAGGTCGCCGACGGCGGAATTTCGGCGCCGCTGCTGCACGCCGCCAACGCCGGCGCGGTCAGTCGCTTCGAGCAGGCGCAGGCCGTGTTCGCGGCGCTCGGCGCAGACCCTGATCTTGTTCGACCGGTCAGCGGCGACCATCGTCCCCGCCCGGCGCCGCGGCCGACGTACTCGGCATTGTCATCGCGGGGATCGGCGGCAGCCGGGCTGACACCGCTGCGGCCGTGGCGCGACGCGTTGGCCGAGGCGTTGCGCGAGGCGCGACCGCTACCCTCTACGCCGTGAATGACGAAGGGGCCGCGTCACGTGAGTGACGAACTGACCGTCGTGACGGTGACGTACTCACCCGGGCCGCACCTGCACCGGTTCTTGGCGTCGCTGTCGCATGCCACCGAGCGGCCGGTCACCGTCGTGATGGCCGACAACGGCTCCACGGATGGGACCCCGGAGGCGGCGCTGAAGGATTTCCCCAACACCCGACTGTTGCGCACCGGCGCGAATCTCGGGTACGGCGGCGCCATCAACCGTGCGGTCAGCGAACTCGGTTCGGAGACGGACTTTTTCGTCGTCGCGAACCCCGACGTGCAATGGGGGCCTTCGAGCATCGACCTGCTGCTCGAGGCGGCGGGCCGCTGGCCCCGAGCGGGCACGTTGGGTCCGCTGATCCGTGAACCCGACGGCTCGGTTTACCCGTCGGCGCGTCACCTGCCGAGCGTGATCCGCGGCGGCATGCATGCCGTCGTGGGTCCGTTCTGGCCTGGCAACCCCTGGAGCACCGCCTATCGGCAGGAGCGTCAAGAGCCCAGCGAGCGGCCGGTGGGCTGGCTGTCCGGCTCGTGTCTATTGGTACGCAAAGCGGCTTTCGACGAAGTGGACGGGTTCGACGACCGCTACTTCATGTATATGGAAGACGTCGATCTCGGCGACCGGTTGGGCAAGGCCGGCTGGCAGAACATCTACGTTCCCGACGCGGAGATATTGCACGACAAGGGCCACTCCACCGGACGCGATCCTGGCCGTAATCTCGCGGCGCACCACACCAGCACCTACATTTACCTTGCCGACCGGTACCACAGGTGGTGGCAGGCGCCGCTGCGATGGGCGATGCGGCCAGCGCTCGAGGTCCGGTCGGCATTGGCGGTCCGGCGTTCCAGACGCCGGCTGGCGAAGGGGTGACCGATGAGCGCTCGCGCGAAGAGGAGATAGCCAGGTGGGGACCAAACCGATCGATGCCGTCGTCCTGGTCGGGGGACAGGGCACCCGGCTGCGCCCGCTCACGTTGTCGACCCCCAAGCCAATGCTGCCGACCGCCGGGTTGCCGTTCCTGACGCACCTTCTGTCGCGGATCGCGGCGGCCGGAGTCGAACACGTCGTGCTGGGCACTTCTTACAAGGCCGCAGTATTCGAGTCCGAATTCGGCGACGGCAGCAAGCTCGGGCTGCAGATCGAGTACGTCACCGAGACCGAGGCGTTGGGCACGGGTGGGGCGATCGCCAACGTAGCGCACAAACTGCGCCATGACACCGTGATGGTGTTCAACGGCGATGTGCTCTCGGGAGCGGACCTTTCGGAGCTGCTTGATACCCACAGCCGGCTCGACGCGGACGTGACACTGCATCTGGTGCGGGTTGGCGACCCCCGCGCGTACGGCTCGGTGCCGACCGACGAGGACGAAAGGGTCACCGCGTTTTTGGAGAAGACGGAGGATCCGCCGACCGACCAGATCAACGCCGGCACCTACGTATTCCGACGCTCGGTGATCGACCGGATTCCCACCGGCCGTCCGGTCTCGGTTGAGCGCGCGGTGTTCCCGTCGCTGCTGTCTGACGGCGTCCGCATGTGCGGCTACGTGGACGCGACGTACTGGCGCGATATGGGCACACCGGAAGACTTCGTGCGTGGATCGGCGGACCTGGTACGTGGCATCGCGCCGTCACCCGCGCTAGGCGGCCAGCGGGGCGAACACCTGGTGCACGACGGGGCCGCGGTGTCGCCGGGTGCGCTACTGATCGGCGGCACGGTCGTCGGCCGCGGTGCAGAGATCGGACCCGGTGCACGACTGGACGGCGCAGTCATCTTCGAGGGTGCCCGGGTGGAGGCCGGCTCGGTCGTCGAGCGGTCGATCATCGGGTTCGGGGCCAGGATCGGCCCGCGGGCGTTGATCCGCGACGGTGTGATCGGCGACGGCGCCGAGATCGGCGCCCGGTGCGAACTGCTGCGCGGAGCGCGGGTGTGGCCGGGAGTTCAGATTCCCGACGGTGGCATCCGTTACTCGACCGACGTGTAGACAGCGGGTAGGCGTCGCACGCAATTCCCATGATGTTCGTCATCACTGCGCGTTTGCTGACCCGGTGGGCAATTCGGGATTCACGCGGCATAATCGGGGATTACAGTTGAAATTTCACGATTTCGGACAACGGGCGGGGCGAGAGAGGCACTGATGGGGACTTCCGATGCCGAGGGCCGGGACGGCTGGCAGTACACGAGGTGGGCCCAGGTGGCAGCCGTATTTGCGGGCGTCGTCGGTGTGGTCGTTGCCGCTGTTGTCATCGCTGGGACGCAGCTTGTCAAT
>DASRFZ010000215.1:0-10387 GCA_035651275.1 Mycobacterium sp.
CAGCGCTCACGCGCGCCGCGGATTACTCGAAGCTGTGGTTCGCGATCGCCGCCGCGATGATCGCGTCCCGCCAATCTTCGGCACAGCGCGGGGCCGTCCGCGGCGTGCTGAGTCTGGCCGTCACAAGTCTGCTGACCAACCAGGTCGCCAAACGGGTGCGGCGGCGGCCGCGGCCGAGCCACCTGTTGGTACCGGCGATCCGGCGCGCACGCCGCACGCCGACGTCGAACTCGCTGCCGTCCGGCCATTCCGCGAGCGCGGCGGCCTTCGCCGTCGGGGTGGGACTGGAGAACCCGATGCTCGGGCTTGTCCTTGCGCTGCTGGCCGGGCTCGTCGGGCTGTCGCGCGTGGCGACAGGCGCCCACTACCCCGGCGACGTGTTCATCGGTTTCGGCATCGGCGCATCCGTCGCGGTGGTGGGCGGCCGGGTGGTGCCGCCGGTCGTGCCGCGCAGCCTGCCGACCGTCGAGCCGCTGCAAGTGGATGCGCCGCCGCGCCCCGACGGAGACGGCGTCGTGATGGTCGTCAACCCCGCGTCGGGCGACGGCGCCGGCGCGGCGGTCGCGAAGAAGGTGCGCGACCGGTTGCCCGCTGCCGAGATCGTCGAACTCGGACCCGACGACGACCTAAAGGAAGCTTTGCGGGACGCCGCAGAACGCGCCGACGTGTTGGCGATCGCCGGCGGCGACGGCTCCGTGGCGTGCGCCGCGGGTATCGCAGTCGCGAAAGGCCTTCCGCTGGCGGTGTTTCCGGGCGGCACCTTCAACCACTTTGCAAAGGACATCGGCTGCGATACCGCGGCCAAGACCATCCAAGCGATTCAGGACGGCAGCGTCTTCTGCGCCGACCTTGTGTGCTTCAACGACGACAACGTCGTCATCAACACTGCGAGCATCGGCGCGTACCCGAAGTTCGTCAGGATCCGAGAACGCTTGGAACACAAGATCAGTAAGCCCTTGGCAAGCGCGTACGCGATGCTGCACACGCTGCGTAACGACGAGCCGGTGCGCATCGCGTTCGACAACCACACCATGCAGACGTCGCTGTTCTTCCTCGGCAATTCTACTTATCTGCCTTCGGGTTTCGCGCCGTCGCGGCGCACGCGGGTCGACGACGGCCTGCTCGATGTGAGAATCCTCGAAACCGGCCGGCGGTTCAGCCGAACCCGCATCCTGACGTCGCTGATGCTCGGCCGCCTCGAACGCAGCCCGCTGTATCACGAACGTCAGGTGCCCGAGTTCAGCTTCCGCTCACTCGACGGGCCGACGTCGATCGCGCGCGACGGCGAAGTGGACTCCAAACATGAGGAGGCGAGCTTCAGCGTTCGGTATCGAGCGCTTGCGGTATTTCGCCCCCCGCCGCGGTGAGCGGCAGCGGACGGATCACAAGCAGGCAGCAGAGGTACCACACGTAGCCGAGTGCCCATCCCGCCACCACGTCCGACGGGTAGTGCACGTTCAGCACAACGCGCCCGACGCCGACGGCGATCACCACCAGCGCGCCGAGCGCGGTCCACAGCACGCGAGCACGCCCCGCCCAGATCGTCAGAAGCGCGAGCACCGCGGCCATCACCGCGAGCGCGTGCCCGGACGGAAACGACGTCGACGCGGCGGTAGCCAGGGCAGTGGCCGGGCGTGGACGGTCGGCGAGGTCCTTGGCGCCCAGCGTGACCAATCCGCTGACTTCAATCGTCAGGACGAGGAACAGCGCGACGCGCACATTGCGGCGCAACAGCGCAAAGACGATGAAACCGATGCCGACGAGCCGAAATCCGTCTGGTCCGAAGACCGTGCAGAAAACATCCCAAAATCTAAGCCACAGTGGATGTTTCACGCCGTAGTCGTGAAACAAGGTCAGCACCGCGTCGTCGAACGACGCCAGCCAGTGCCAATGCTGTGCAAACCCCACCCAAAGAGCCGCGTAGACAACGACGGCAACCGCTGCCAGAGCCGCCGTCCGCCACGACGGAACGCGGCGCAGGTCGGTCACGCCTGCATGGTAGGGGCCGGTTTTCGATGATAGCGATTCATGTGCGGAAGCTGTTTGCTACCTGGAATGATCCTGGACGTGAGCGGTGTGTTGTCTCGGGCGGTCGAGTCAGCAGCCATCGACCGGTTTTTCGACGCCTTGACCCGCGGGGCCGCGGGTCTTGTCATCGAAGGCGAAGCCGGTATCGGCAAGACCGTGTTGTGGACGTCTGCGCTGGAACAGGCCCGGAGTCGTGGGTTTCGGGTGCTCTCCGCGCGTCCCGGACCGCAGGAGGTGTCGCTGACCTACGCGGTGCTGAGCGACCTGCTCGCCGGAGTCGAGTCGACGGCACTTACCGGCCTGCCCGAGCCGCAACGGAAGGCCCTCGAACCCATTTTGCTGGGCGGCGAACCGTACCCCCACGGTAACGAGCGCCTGTTCGGGGCGGCCGTCGTCTCGCTGCTCGAGCGACTGGCCGACTCCGCGCCCGTGGTCGTCGCCGTCGACGACGTGCAGTGGCTGGACACGTCCAGCAGAACCGCGCTCGCTTTCGCCACCCGCCGGATGACGGGACGCATCGGCATTCTCGCCACCGTGCGTTCCGACGCTGAATATGCCGACGCGGCGTCGTGGCTGGAGTTGACGAATGCGGACGCAGTGGACCGAGTGCGGGTTAGCGCGCTCAGCCTCGGCGCGGTGCACGCGCTTGTCTCCGCCCGCCTCGGACGGGCGCTGCCCCGGCCGACCATGACCCGCATACACACGATGTCGGGCGGAAACCCGTTGTACGCCATGGAATTGGCGCGCATGATGGCCGCCGACCCGGATCGCTCACACGAGCGGTGGCCCGCGTCGTTGTCACAGTTGGTGCGAACCCGTATCGGACACATGGACCGCCGCCTGCAAGACGCGCTGCTCGCCGCAGCCGCCGCCGCGGTCCCGACCGTCGAACGGGTCGCCGCCGCATGCGAAGTCGACGCCGGTTCCGTAGTCGAGCTGCTCGAAGAAGCCGAGTCCGCAGGCGTCGTCGGCATCGTCGGAAACCAGATCGAATTCACGCACCCGCTGTTGGCCAACGGCGTCTACGCCGACGCGCAACCGGCCCGGCGGCGGGCGATGCATCGCAAACTGGCCGCCGTCGTCGACGAGCCAGAACTCAAAGCCCGCCACATGGCGTTGGCCGCAACCAGCGGCGACTCGGCGACATTGGAAGCCCTCGACGCTGCCGCCGTCATCACCAGGGCGAAGGGTGCCCCGGCCGCGGCGGCCGAGTTGGTGGACTTGGCGATGGCGCTCGGCGGCGACACGGCACCTCGCCGCATTCAGGCAGCCGACAACCATTTCCGCGCAGGCAATGTGATCAAGGCTCGTACCGTATTGGAGCCCACCATCAGCGTCGTTGACCCAGGAGTGCTGCGCGCGATCGCGTTGATCTTGCTCGCCGGATTGTGCATCTACACCGACGGGTTCATCCAGGCGGCAGAGTATCTCGAACGCGCGCTTGACGATACGCGCGATCACCCGAGCCTGACTGTTCAGGCATTGCTGATGCTCTCGTTCGCCCAACTCAATGCCGGCCAGCGCGACGATGCGTTACGGAATGCCCGCCGCGCCGCGAAAGAGGCGGAGCCCCTGGACATTCCGTCGCTGACCAGTCAGGTGCTGAGCATGCTGGTAATGCTGAAATGCGTTAGCGGGGACGGAATCGACGAGGCGGCCATGCAGCGCGCCCAAGAGTTGGAAGACCCGTCGATCGGGGTGCCGATCGTGTTCCGCGCCAGCGCCAACAACGCCCAATTGCTCGCGTGGAAAGGGGATTTGGACGCAGCACACGCGCTCATGACCGACGTGCGACGGCAGTCCGAAGAATGCGGTGCCGAAGACGAATTGTTGGTCGTCGCCGTCCACTCCGTGCTGATCGAGCTGTGGCGAGGACAGTTTGCCCAGGCTGCGGTCCTCGCGCAGGACGCAGCCGAGCGCGCCGAGCAGGTCGGTGGCGACAACTCCCTGCTGATTGCGATGACAGTGCAGACGGCCGCAGCGGCGTACCAGGGCCGCGAGCGGGATGCGCGCGACTACGGCCGCAGGGCGCTCGAAGCGGCGGCCAGATGCGGTTCGGATCGCGTGGGCCTGTGGCCGAGGATGATGCTCGGATTCCTCGAGGTGTCCTTGGGCCGGTACGCGGAGGCGCTGGACACGCTCGCTCCATTGCTGTCGTGGTTTTGCGCGGAACCCGCATGCACTGAAATCATCCATGCCACGTTCATTCCCGATGCGGTCGAGGCAATGGTGGCGCTGGGCCGACTCGACCAAGCTGAGCCGCTTGTCGCGGCACTCGAAGAGAACGGCGCCAGGCTCGACCGGCCCTGGATGCTGGCTGTCGGAGCACGTTGCCGCGCAATGATTTTCGCGGCTCGGGGCGACGTGGCAGCGGCCACGGAATCGGCACACCGGGCGATGACCGAGCACGATCGGCTAGCCATGCCGTTCGAGCGGGCCCGCACGCAGTTGTTGCTGGGTCAGTTGCAGCGGCGGTCGCGCCAAAAGGACGTTGCCTCAACGACGTTCGACGAAGCCACGCATACCTTCGAGACGGTGGGTGCGACGCTGTGGGCCGCGCGTGCGCGCGCCGAACTCGAGCGGACCAAGGTCGCATGGTCGCGCGACCTTGCTCTCACTCCGTCGGAGCAGCGCGTCGCCGAGAGCGCGGCCGCCGGCATGACCAATCGGCAGATCGCCGCCGCGTTGTTCGTCTCCGAGAAGACCGTCGAGGCGAACATCACTCGCATCTATCGCAAACTCGACGTCCGGTCCCGGGCCGGACTGGCCCGCTATCTGGGCGGCAAGAAAGCCTAGGGGTTTCCCCGATTCTTTCGGTCGCCGCATTCCTTAGCGTGGACGCGTGGAAGCAGTCGAACCACCGCTGTGCAGTTACCTCGCAGAGTGGTACAAGGCGGGGCTGTCCGCAAATGCTGTCGACGACGCGATCCGGCGCCTGACGCACGCATCGGCGGCCACACACGACGGCGCGGCGGTTTCGCTGCTCGCGATGTTCGCCGCCCCCAAAGACGAAGTTCTCTACGGCGTGTTCACTGCCGTGTCGCCGACCTCCGTGATCCAAGCGTGCATCCTGGCGGGATATCCGATCGATCGACTCACTGTCGATATAGATGCTCGCATCCTGGCCCCGAATGTGCCCGAGCGCTGCCTGTAGAGACTCGGCCCGATCCGCTACGGCCTGGGCATTTGCTGCGCTCATCATGAGAGTTAGCTGAAAGGTATAGGGGTTTCCCCGATTCTTTTTCCCGGCGTCCGGCTTACGTTCGCGACAGCGTCGAGCAAACCAGGAGGGGAATCATGATGAGCTACGCCAGCTATGTGGGTCGGGTCGGAGCGTTGGCAGTGGCGCTGGGAATCGGAACCGCGGTGAGCACGATGACGCCCGGGGTGGCGTGGGCGGGCACGGGAGCGGACGGCGGCTCGTCGAGCGGCACCTCGTCGAGCGGTTCGTCGTCGGACGGCTCGTCGTCGACGGGCACGACTGGCAGCGGCGAGGCCACGACGGGCTCGTCGGTGTCGACGCCGCCGTTGTCGACGGTGTCGGGGACAACATCGGGAACCGGCACGTCCTCGCTGGGCAGCTCGGATACCGGCACGACGCTCACCACCTCGCCGACCGGGACGACGCAGACCACCACGACCGGACCGCAAGTGACGATCAGCAGTTCCGGCGGCGCGCTGAGCTCCGGACAGAACAGCTCCACCTTGCCGACGACCGCACCGCTGGTCATCCCGACCAGCACTGCCCCGACGTCGACGGCCGCCGCGTTACCGTCGACGTCCAATTCCGCCTCGTCGACGGAATCGGAAACCCTTGCACCGCACAAGTCGTCGACGCCCTCCGCCGTCACGCCCAGCATCGCGATCTTCGAGACCCCGCCATCAGCCGGCTCACTAAAGACACCAGCGGGTTCGGTGCCTGCCGTCACGAAGATGTCCGCGATGTCATTGGTCGACACCGCTCCCGTTGGCGCTCAAGCTGATTCGCCGGGTGCAACGACGTTCGCGGCGCTCGATCCCCCGGCCGCGCTGGTCGCGCCGGCGGCGGCCCCACCCGATCTGATCGGCCAGCTGCTGGTGATTCCGGCCACGTTCATCAACGCGGTGGTCAACGCATTCGTGGGCGCGCTGCAGCAGATCGTGGGTCCGGGCGCCCCGTTCGACAATCCGGCGTTGTGGGCAGTGCTGGCCGCGGTCCGCCGCGAGTTCAATACAACGTTGGCTAATTCGACGCCGACGCTGAACCCGATGCAGACGAGCCAGGACCTCGACGACAGCCAGGTACACGGCACGCTCGGCGCGGCCGACCCCGACGGCGACACGCTGACGTTCACCGCCACCGCGCCCGCGCACGGAACGGTCGAAATCGACCAAGCCGACGGCACTTTCACCTATACGCCGGATGCCGGCTACACAGGGCCGGATTCCTTCGACGTCACCGCCAGCGACGCGGGCGCCGGATTCCACATCCATGCTCCCGGCCAAAGCCACACCGTCACAGCGACCGTGAACGTGACGGTCGCGCCGGTCGACACCAACCACGCACCGGTGGCCGGAGATCCGGCTTACGAAGTAGACAACACTGACCAACTCACCGGTGTTGTCACCGGCCATGTCAACGTGACCGACCCCGATACCGGCGACACCGTCACCTACACACTGGCCGATCCAGTTGATCCCGATCTCGGCACCGTCGACGTCAATGCGACGACCGGCGCGTGGACGTTCACACCGAAGCCGCAAGCTCGGTTGGACGCGTACACGTTGCAGGGCGTGGACCATGTGGGCTTCACGGTCAATGCCACCGACGGGAAAGCGACTACAGGAGTGGACGTTTCGGCGCCGATCGACGCGGCCGAGGCCGTCCAGACCGGCACTATCGCGGCTGGCAGCGATCCATCGGCGATTGCCGCGAGCGGCGACCGCCTCTACGTCGCCAATGTGTTCGACCACACCGTCACTGTTATCGACACCACCACCAACACCGTCGTCGACACGATCAGCGTCGGCGACTCGGTGTATGAGGTACAAGATTTGGCAGTCAACGGCGACCGCCTCTACGTCTCCAACTACGACGATGCCGGCACCGTCACGGTCATCGACACGACCACCAACACCGTCGTCGACACCATTACCGTCGGCTCTCCGCAAGGGCTGGCGGCCAGCGGCGATCGTCTTTATGTCACCGACGTGTATGACAACGCAGTGGTCGTCGTGGACACCACCACCGACACCGTCGTCGACACCATCAACGGCGTCGGCGACAACCCATACCACGCCGCCGCCAGCGGCGACCGCCTGTACGTCGCAGACAGTAGCGGCGACGGCACTGTCACCGTCATCGACACCACCACCAACACGGTGATCGGCACCGTCGATCACGTCGGCGACTCCCCGTCCGGGCTGGCGGTCAGCGGAGACCGCCTCTACGTCACCAACTACGACGGCACTGTCACCGTCATCGATACCACCACCAACACGCTCGTCGACACCGACCCCGCCACTCCCGCAATCGACCGAATCACCGTCGGGGACAGTCCATACAGCCTCGCGGTCAGCGGAGACCGCCTCTACGTCGCCAACTTCAGCGACGGCACAATGACGATCATCGACACCACCACAAACGCTGTTGTCGAGACTACGGCTGTGGGAGTTAGGCCGATCGGAGTTGCGGTGGTCGGAAACCACATCTACGTCACGCATTACGTCGAGGACGGCACGGTTTCGGTGATCACCAGCGTGCACAACGGGCCGCAGGTCACTCCCAACCAGGACGGCACCGTTGACCTCGCGCTGCACTACGGCGGCGACGGCGAGTACTCGGACGTCTCCATTCCTGACGCGGGTGAACCTGGTGCGCCCAAGTACTGGGTTGTGAAAGAGCAGCATTACGACCCCGAAACCGGTGTGCTCCAAGTAGTTTTGGAGCCCACGCTGGCGGCTCAACTGATTGCGGGCCAGGGCCAGCAGCTGCATGATTCGTACACTCTTCAGGCGACACCCGCAGATTCCGTTGCGCCACAGACGTTCTCGACGTTCGCTCTGCGGGCCGCGCCGATGGCGTTCGCGGCGCCTGCAGCGGACGAGACGGGCCCCACGGCACCGCTGCCCCAGCCTCCGGGCGCGCTTCTGAACGTGCAAGAGGACGCGGTAAGCGTCGGCGGCCATCCGGCAGGCGTCGTGGTCACCGACAAGTACGCCTACGTGATGAACTGGGAACAGGACGGCAAGGTCGCCGTCATCGACGCGGACCCGACCAGTGCGACATACAACCATGTGGTCAACACGATCACTGTGGGTGATTCACCGCTGGTCGGCGCGCTTGCCGGCAACGGACTGTACGTCGTCAACGCAGGCCTGCGAACAAACACACCGCCGACCATGACCGTGATCGACACCCGCGACAACTCCATCGTGGCCGACGCGATCCCCATGCCGGACGGGTCGTACGCGGCGTTTGCAGATCCTGACGGAACCCGCGTCTACGTCACTGACCCGCGCCACGCCGTTCTGTACGTCGTCGATACCGACCCGGCCAGCCAGACCTACAACCAGGTGCTGGACCTGAATCCCAACACCCCGGAGATCGACGGGATCGCGGTGGCTCCGCCCAACAATGCGAACACGCTGTGGACCGTGGGCGCTGGAACGTTTAACACTGACGGCACCCGGTTCTACGTCTCGCGCAACCAGATAAATACCGCCACGAGCACATACGACGGTGATATCGCGGTCATCGACACGGACCCCGCCAGCGCCACGTACAACCAGGTCGTAGACGCCGTCGACATCAACGGCGAGCAGCCGGGCATCGCCGCGGCGACCGGCGCCGATCTCTACGCACCGGTATGGGATTTGAATGCCTACGTGCACAACCCGAGTCAGCCCCCGCCGTCCGGATTGTCGGTCATCGACATCGACCCGGCAAGCGCAACCTACGACCAAGTAGTCGACGTGGACCCCTCCACACCGGAGGTCGACGGGGTTCCGGTGGGAGTCGCACCGTTCGACGTCGCAGTGAGTCCTGACGGAAGTGTGGCGTACGTGGTCAACATCGCCAGCGGGACTGTCACCGTGATCGACACCGTTTCCAACACCGTGATCACCACCGTCCCTTACGACTCAACGCCCTCCGGTGGCCTGCAAGATGAGAACCTGATGGGCATCAGCCCGGACGGAAAGCAGATGTACATCAGCAAGTATGCCGACGGAACGGTCACCGCTGTCACGATCGTCTAGGAGAAGCGGTTCGCACGGCGAGCGGAGGAGACCGAGCACCGGTACAACCGCGGCGGTCAGGATCGGGCGGCCGGGACTTGTCGGACTCCGCTGCCATGATGTGGTTATGTCCTCGACCGCAGTGCTCGGCTCTGCTGAGACGTGTCCTGATCAGCGTCTTGGTGTGTTGTTCGAGGAGTTGGCGGAGTTGGCGGGTCAGCGCAACGCGATTGATGGGCGCATCGTGGAGATTGTTGCGGAGATCGATCGTGACGGGCTGTGGGGCGGCACCGGTGCGCGCTCGGTGTCGGCGTTGGTGGCGTGGAAGCTGGGCTTGTCCTCGAGAACCGCGCACACCATCACCACGGTGGCGGGCCGGCTGGCCGAGTTTCCCCGGTGTGCGGCGGGGATGGCCGAGGGCCGGTTGTCGCTGGATCAGGTCGGGGTCATCGCCGCACGGGCGGGTGAGGGATCCGATGAGCACTATGCGCAGTTGGCCAGCGTTGCGTCGGTCAGCCAGTTGCGCACCGCGGTCAAGCTGGAACCGCGACCCGACCCCGAACCGAAGCCGCGACGCGACCCCCAGGGCTCGATCAGCCAGATCAGCGCCGACGAGGAATTCACGAGTTGGCGGATCACCCTGCCGCACCCCGACGCGGCCAAGTTCGACGCGGCGCTGGCGTCTCATCTGGATGCGCTGATCGCCGAATGGAAACGCGACCGCGACGGCAGCCCTTCCCCGGAGCGGCCGCCGCTGCCGGACACGGTGGATGCGTTCATGCGGCTGGTCGAATCCGGGTGGGACGCCGACGTCACTCGCCGCCCGCACGGGCAGCACACCACCGTGGTCATGCACCTGGACGTCAAAGATCGCATCGCCGTGCTGCATCTGGGTCCGCTGCTGTCCGACGCCGACCGCCAATACCTGACCTGCGATGCCACCTGCGAAGTGTGGTTCCAACGCGACGGGCAGGTCATAGGCGCCGGCCGGGCGACCCGGCTGATCAGCCGGCGGCTGCGCCGCGCCCTCGAGCACCGCCACCCCAGCTGCGCGGTACCGGGCTGTGGTGCCGCCCGCGGCCTGCACGCCCATCACTTGCGGCATTGGGAAGACGGCGGGGCCACCGAGCTGAACAACCTG
>DASRFZ010000216.1:0-23836 GCA_035651275.1 Mycobacterium sp.
GGCTGACGGCAGCCGACGAGGTCATCGTGCCGCTGCAGTGCGAAATGCTGGCGCACCGCGGCGTCGGGCAGTTTCTGCGCACGGTCGCCGACGTGCAACAGATCACGAACGCCGACCTCACGATGCTCGGCGCGCTGCCCACGCTATACGACTCGCGCACTACCCACAGCCGCGACGTACTGCTCGACGTCGCCGACCGCTACGACCTGTCCGTGCTTGCGCCGCCGATTCCGCGCACAGTGCGTTTCGCCGAGGCCAGCGCGTCGGGCTGCTCGGTCCTGGCGGGCCGCAAGAACAAGGGGTCGGCGGCGTATCGCGAGTTGGCGGCGGCGTTGCTCAAACACTGGAAGTCCGGCAAGCCGTTGCCGAGTTTTGCCCCCGAGGTCTAGGCGGCGCCCAGCGCGACGACGGTGTTCCCGCGCTGCTCGACGACCGTCGTTCCGATCACTCCCGGCACGATCGGCCCGGCAGCGTTGCCGCGATCGACCGGAATCAACCGCTCGAACGTGCCGTCGTTGGGCGTGTACACCGCAATGCCACCCGTCACCGGCACCAGCAGCCGGTCGGCCATCAGCTGGCCGGGCCCGAGGGGTTTTGCGCTGCCCGCAGCGATGGTGTAGCGGAATGTCAGCGACGCGCCGTCGAGAACGCCGACGGAATCGCCGGTCCAGAAGGTGACCAAGCTGCCGGCGTGCGACACCTTGATGTCGGCCGTCGCCGGCTTCGCCAGCTCCGTGCTCGAAACCTGTTGTCCTGTCTCGTCATACACCACCACGCGCGGCTTCGGGGTCGGCAGGTACACCGCCGTGCGCAGGTCAGACATCGCCAGCACCTTCGCGCCCGAATCGGCCGCCACCCCAACCGGCTGCAGATACTTCTGCTCGGGTTTGACGTCTTCCTTGGACACCTGCAACAGCGTCAGCCGCACATCGGGAAAAGCCTTGCAGGTCTCCAGGATCGACGCGCCCGACGAACTGGCGGCCGTCGACAGGAATTGGCACGGCGGCTTCGGCGGCACGGGCGGGTTGAGCGGTGCGTCGATGTCGCCGTAGGCGAGCGTGCGCACCATGTCGGACCTCCACATCTCGATCCGCGTGCGGCCGGCCGCCAATACCGTGGTGCCATCGGTCGACAGCGTTATCTGCTTGTCGGCGTAGGCAGTTCGCGTCGGCCCGCGATGCCCGGTGCGCGCTTGGATCGTGCTGACCTGCCCGCAGCCGCGGCTGTCGGGGTAGACGGCCACGGCGAGGTCGTACACCCAGGTGACGCCGCACAGGTCGAGATCGCGCGAATACGTCCAGTCGGGCTGGCCGGTTTTCGGGTCGCGTCCGGCCACCTCGTGCCCGTCTCCGGTGACCACGACGTTGCCGACGATGACCGGCTCGTCTGTGTGCGTACTCGGTGCGGTCCACAGCTGCTTAAGGGTGGCCGGCACGGCACGCGCCGCGCTGATCGTCGGCGCGGGTCTGGCCGCCGGGTGACTCACCGTCGCGCGGGCGTCGCTGTTCCACCAGATCAACACCGCGCCGACCGCGACTACGACGACGATGGCCGTGGCCGCGAGAATGTCGGCTTTGGTTCGGCGTTCGGGCTTGACCAACGGTGGCTAGCCGTGGGTGGTCTGCCGGGGACGACGGCGACGTCGCCCCGACTGCCCGGCCTCGTCGGCAGAGGCCTTTTCCGGCTGCGTCTCGACGTGCCCGGTGGGCGGCTTGCCGCCCCGGGTCCGTCGTCGGGACCGATTGCGGCTGCGCGCGGGACGCTCGGCGCTTTCGCGGGGCTCGTTTCGGTTCACCTGCTTGCGCTGCGGCGACTTCTTCGGCGCACCGATGCGCCCGGTGACGTCGGCGGGAATGTCGAGTTCGGTGTAGAGGTGCGGTGAGCTGGAGTACGTCTCCGCCGGGTCGGGGCAGCTCAGGTCGAGCGTTTTGTCGATCATCGACCACCGCGGCAGGTCGTCCCAGTCGATGAGCGTGATTGCGACACCGGCCTTGCCGGCCCGCCCGGTGCGCCCGATCCGGTGCACGTAGGCCTGCTCGTCTTCGGGGCACTGGTAGTTGATGACGTGGGTGACGTCGTCGATGTCGATGCCGCGCGCAGCCACATCGGTCGCCACGAGCACGTCGACGTCGCCGGTGCGGAACGCCTTGAGCGCCTTCTCGCGGGCGACCTGGCCGAGGTCACCGTGCACCGCGCCGACCTTGAAGCCCCGCTCGGCCAACTCGTCGGCGACTTTCTGCGCGGTGCGCTTGGTCCGGGTGAAGATCATCGTGGCGCCGCGGCTGCGGGCCTGCAGAATTCGGCTCACCAGCTCGACCTTGTCCATCGCGTGGGCGCGATAGGCGAACTGTTCGGTGGTGGCGTGCACGGCCGAGCTGTGCGGTGCCTCCGCGCGGATGTGGGTTGGCTGGCGCATGAACGTCCGGGCCAGCGTGATGATCGGGTCCGGCATCGTCGCTGAGAACAGCATCGCCTGGCGGTCGAGGGGGATCTGGCACAGGATTCGCTCGATGTCGGGCAGGAAGCCGAGGTCGAGCATTTCATCGGCTTCGTCCAGGACCAGCCGCGAGAGTCCGCCGAGTTGTAGGTGGCCCTGCTGGGCCAGGTCCAGCAGCCGGCCCGGAGTGCCGACGACGACGTCGGCGCCGGCCTGCAGCGCCTCGATCTGCGGCTCGTACGGCCGACCGCCGTAGATCGAGACGACGGACAGCTTGCGATTTTCATCAGCTTTCAAATATTTCGCCGCCTGCGCCAGGTCACCGGACACCTGCAGGCACAGCTCGCGGGTAGGCACGACAACCAGCGCCCGCGGCACGCCCGACAGCGGGCGTTCGCTGTCGGTGGTGATGCCGTGAAGAAGCGGCACTCCGAACGCGAGGGTCTTGCCCATGCCTGTGCGGGCTTGGCCGATGAGGTCGTCGCCGGCCATCGCCAGCGGCAAGGTCAGTTCTTGGATGGCAAAGGGATGTTCGATGCCGTTCTCGGCCAATGCGCGGACTATTTCGTCGCGGACGCCGAGTTTGGCAAATGTGGGATTGAGGGCGGTCATGTGGCCTTTCGGGTCATTCCTCGTCGCGCCGGCGGGAGCCGGCAGGTGTTCTCGCCACGCGCGCACGAGTTCAAATGACACGTCTTGGCCGACATCGCTTGATGCCGATTCCGCGAGGCCCTGCACTTATCGGAAGGCGGGCCAACTGCGTGCACGCACATATACAGGAAGCGGGGGCTTCCGAAGAAACCTTGCCGCCACCTGGCATCCATCATAGCGGGCTAGGCTGGGGCCATGAGTTCCACGCAGCCCGCCGCTGCCGCTGAACAGCTCGACGACCGGTCTGACTCTGCCATCTCTCCCGACCATCCGGGCGTCAACAAGCTGTTCGCGTTGCTGGCTTACGGCGAGGTCGCGGCGTTCTACCGGCTCACCGACGAAGCGCGGATGTCGCCGAGCCTGCGGGGCAGGATCGCAATGGCAAGCATGGCGGCCGCCGAGATGGGTCATTACGAAATGTTGCGGGATGCGTTGGCCGCCAGGGGAATTGACGTCGAGCAGGCCATGGCGGGCTATGTTTCGGCGCTGGAGAACTATCACCGGCTCACCACGCCGAGCACCTGGCTCGAGGCGCTGGTCAAGACTTACATCGGTGACGCACTGGCCGCTGACTTCTACCGCGAGATCGCCGACGGGCTGCCCGACGAGGTCGCCGACGTCGTGCGCGGCGTGCTGGCCGAGACCGGGCATTCGCAGTTCGTGGTGGCCGAGGTGCGCGCCGCGGTGGCATCCAGCGGCAAGCAGCGCAACCGGCTCACGCTGTGGGCGCGACGGCTTCTGGGCGAGGCGATCACGCAGGCCCAGTATGTGATGGCCGAGCATGACGACCTGACCGATCTCGTGGTCTCCGGAACCGGTGGGCTGGGTCGGATCACCGACTTCTTCGATCGGTTGCAGCGCACGCATGCCGAGCGAATGGCCGAACTCGGCCTCGCGTAACGGCGTCCACTAACCTGCTGTCGGGAGTCACGACGGAAAGGGTGCAGCAGCGTGGAGGTCAAGATCGGCATCTCGGAGAGCCCGCGCGAGCTGGTGCTCAACAGTTCTCAGACGCCCGAGGAGGTCGAGGAGCAGGTTCGTGCCGCGCTGGAGAAGGGATCACCTGTCCTGGAACTCACCGACGAGCGCGGGCGCAAGGTACTCGTGCAGACCACGAAGATCGCATACGTGGAGATCGGGGTCGCCGACGTGCGCCGAGTGGGATTCGGCGGATGAGCGCTCGCGCGAAGACCAAATTCGGCGGATGAGCCGTTAGGAGCGCGTCAGCGGCACGTGCGACAAGCCGCCCCACGCGAACTGAACGGTGCCTTCGACTGCGTCTTCCTTGGAGATCGGCCGGTCGGCGCCCAGCCAATAGCGTGCGCAGTCGACGCTGATGGCGACGAGCCCGACAGCGATCATCCGCGCGCGATGCGCTTCCAGCCCGGAGTCGCGGCTGATCAGGTCGAACACCGCGTCGGTGCACGATTCCGTCGCCACTCTGACCTGCGCGGCCACTTGGGGCTCCGACACGTAGTCGTTCTCGAAGATCAGCCGGTAGCCCTGGCTGTCGTGCTCGATGAAATCGAAGAACGCCTGCACAGCGGAACGCAGCCGCTGCCGGTTGTCAGTCGTGGTGCGCAACGCTTGGCGGACGCCGGACACCAGGTTCTCGACGTGACGCGCTAGCACAGCGAGATAGAGTTCCAGCTTGCTCGAGAAGTGTTGGTACAGAACGGGTTTGCTTACGCCGGCACGATCCGCGATCTCGTCCATGCCCGCTGCGTGAAAGCCTCGGTCGACGAAAACCTCACTGGCAGCGGCGAGTAGCTGACCGCGGCGTTCGTCGCGGGGCAGCCGATTGCCGCGCCGGTTCGCACCGGACGGCGTGGAGGTCACGTCGTCGCGCGTCTCTGCGGTGTTGGCGAGATCGCTCATTCACAACCCTTCATCTGACCGCAATTCGGCTACTACGACGCCACGACACTACTACCGCGGCTGCGGTGAGCCGGGATTGCGACACCTTCCAACTGTGACATTCTGGATCGGTGACCTACGACCCCGGGCGTCGCGACGGCGGTCGCGTGCCGGTGTTGCGCAACGAATGGCGAGAGCCGTTGCGCGCCCAGCGCGACCCGCTCGCCGACGACTTCGGGCGGGTGCGGGCGAATCGCGAAGCCACGCAACGCTGGCGCAAACGGTCGTGGCTCGGCCGCTTCGTTTCCGAGTACGGCTGGCGCGCGTATGCGCTTCCGATTCTCGCGGTGCTGACCGTCGTGGTGATCTATCAGACGGTGACCGGCACGGGCGCTCGGCCTGCGCCGCCGCGGGAAGGACCGGCGCAAGGACCGCCGACCATCGACTCGTCGGGCACCGCGATCATCGGTGCCCCGCCGAAGGGCCTCACCCAGTTCGACGTGAATCTGCCCACCGGGGTGCTGCCCGAGGGCGGTCCGTTCACCGAGGCCGGCGCCAAGACATGGCACATCGTGCCCGGCACCGAAGACAAGGTCGGCCAGGGCACCACCAAAACGTTCACCTACACCGTCGAGGTGGAGGACGGCATCGACACCGCGTCCTACGGCGGGGACGAGGCGTTCGCGCGGATGGTCAGCGAAACGCTGGACAACAAGAAGAGCTGGACACACAACCCGCAGTTCGCGTTCCATCGCGTCGACGCCAGCTATCAGGGCAACCCGGACTTCCGGGTGTCGCTGACCTCGCCGATGACGGTGCGCGAAGGCTGCGGCTACGAGATTCCGCTCGAGGCGTCATGCTTCAACCCGGCGTTCGGCCCGGACGCGCAGCGGCGGGTGCTCATCAACGAGGCCCGCTGGGTGCGCGGGGCCGTGCCGTTCCAAGGGGATATCGGCTCGTATCGGCAATACGTGATCAACCATGAGGTCGGGCACGCGATCGGGTACCAGCATCACGAACCCTGCGAAGAGAACGGCAGCCTGGCCCCGGTGATGATGCAGCAGACATTTTCGACCAGCAATAACGATGAGTCGCGCTTCGACCCCGACACCGTCAAGCCCGACGGCAAGGTGTGCCGCTTCAATCCCTGGCCATACCCCATCGCCTGACCTCGTTTGCGCGAGCGTGCGCGTCTGCCCCCCGACACGCCGGTATTTGGCGTACCGCAGCGCACGCTCGCGGCCGACGAGCGTGCACGAATCGGGAAGGTCTGAACGGCGATCGTCGTTGTTCGACGTGCCTATTGTGATGGGTGAACCGCTGACCGAGGAGATTCGCGTGTCGACATCGTTGCCGCCGCTGGTGGCGCCAGCCGCAGAGCTGACCCGTGAGGAGGTCGCGCGCTACAGCCGTCATCTGATCATTCCCGACCTCGGTGTCGACGGGCAAAAGCGGCTGAAGAACGCCAAGGTGCTCGTCATCGGCGTCGGCGGCCTCGGCTCTCCCGCCCTGCTGTACTTGGCCGCCGCCGGAGTGGGCACCATCGGCATCGTCGAGTTCGACGTCGTCGACGAGTCCAATCTGCAACGCCAGATCATCCACGGGCAGTCCGACATCGGCCGGTCCAAGGCAGAGAGCGCGCGCGACTCGATCAAAGAGATCAACCCCCTGGTCGACATCCGCCTTCACGAGCTGCGGTTGGAGCCGGACAACGCCGTCGACCTGTTCCGGCAGTACGACCTGATTCTCGACGGCACCGACAACTTCGCCACCCGCTACCTGGTCAACGACGCAGCGGTGCTGGCGGGCAAGCCTTACGTGTGGGGGTCGATCTACCGCTTCGAGGGCCAGGTGTCGGTGTTCTGGGAGGACGCGCCCGACGGACTTGGCCTGAACTATCGCGATCTGTACCCCGAGCCGCCGCCGCCCGGGCTGGTGCCGTCATGCGCCGAAGGCGGGGTGCTCGGCATCCTCTGCGCGTCGATCGCATCGGTGATGGGCACCGAGGCGATCAAGCTGATCACCGGCATCGGCGAGCCGCTGTTGGGCCGGCTGATGGTCTACGACGCGCTCGAGATGACGTACCGCACGATCAAGATCCGTAAGGACCCTGAGACGCCGAAGATCACCGAGCTCATCGACTACGAGGACTTCTGCGGCGTGGTTTCCGACGAGGCGGCCGAGGCGACGGCCGACTCCACGGTGACGCCGCTTGAGCTGCGCGAACTGATCGACTCGGGCAAGAAGGTGGCGTTGATCGACGTGCGTGAGCCCGTCGAGTGGGACATCAACCGCATCGACGGCGCCCAACTGGTACCGAAGTCGACGATCGAATCGGGCGAGGGCTTGGCGAAGCTGCCGCAGGACCGGATGGCGGTGCTGTACTGCAAGACCGGCGTGCGTTCGGCCGAAGCGCTTGCCGCCGTGAAGAAGGCGGGCTTTTCCGACGCGAAGCATCTGCAGGGCGGCATCGTGGCATGGGCTCGGCAACTCGAGCCCGACATGGTGATGTACTGACGACACGGCTCGTTTGGCCGCCGGGTTTCCCGTGTTTGCGCCGGTAACCTGGCGATATGACCCTGGAGCCGCCGCCGGAGCATGTTCAGGCGGCGTTCGGGCTGACGGGATTTCGCCCCGCACCGCTTGGACCCGGTTGGGAAGGCGGATGGCGCTGCGGCGAAGTAGTGCTGTCGATGGTTGCCGACCACGCCCGCGCCGCGTGGTCCGCGAAGATCCGGGAAACGCTGTTCGTCGACGGGGTGCGGTTGGCCCGCCCGGTTCGCTCGACTGACGGACGCTACGTCGTGTCCGGCTGGCGCGCCGACACTTACGTCTCCGGCACGCCCGAGCCCCGCCATGACGAGGTCGTCTCGGCCGGAGTGCGGTTGCACGAGGCCACGGCCAAACTCGAGAGGCCGCGGTTTCTGACGCAGCCGCCGGTTGCGCCGTGGGGTGACGTCGACGTGTTCGTCGCCGCCGACCGCGCCGCGTGGGAGGACCGGCCATTGCAGTCATGGCCGTCCGGAGCCCGGATGTCACCCGGTTCTGCTGACGGTCAGCGGTCGCTGGACTTGATCAAGCAGCTCGCCGGGCTGCGCAAGCCCGTCAAGAGCCCAAGCCAGCTCGTACACGGAGACCTTTACGGCACAGTGCTTTTCGCGGGCACCGCTGCGCCGGGCATCACCGACATCACTCCGTATTGGCGCCCCGCGTCGTGGGCTGCGGGTGTGGTGGTGGTGGACGCCTTGGCGTGGGGTGATGCCGACGACGGCCTGATCGAGCGCTGGGCATCGCTGCCCGAATGGCCGCAGATGTTGTTGCGGGCGTTGATGTTTCGACTCGCCGTGCACGCGCTGCATCCACGGTCCACCGCCGCCGCGTTTCCGGGCCTGGCGCGCACCGCCGCGTTGGTGCGTCTGATTCTGTGATGCCTGCCGCACGACACGACTGAGAAGTCGTGTTAACGCGAGGAAAAATGCTCAATGCGGCGTTGTGACGGCGGCGCGGCTGCCGCCTCTGTTGCTGGCTCGCCAACAGGGCATATCGCGCCCATAAAGCACCATTGCGACGCAGGTCACTGTCGCCAGATGACCAGCGTGTTAACGGGGGCGCACACCACGTAATCCGCTGCGGTTGCACAATTTTGACCGCCTCAAAACCGCCTCTACGCTCGGTGAATCACAGGGTTCAAGTCACCGGAGAGAGGAGGGATCGTGGTCGATCTGCACTCGCGCAGCTCATCGGCAGACGCTCTCCTCGGTTTGGGCAAATACTTTCACCGCGGTGAGGTCTCTGCGGATCAGCGCACACTGCACAAAATCGGCGGCCGCTCCGCCGACGACTTCTACCGCGACCGCTGGGCGCACGACAAGGTCGTTCGGTCGACCCACGGCGTCAACTGCACCGGATCGTGCTCGTGGAAGATCTACGTCAAGGACGGCGTGATCACCTGGGAGTCCCAGCAGACCGACTACCCGTCGGTGGGCGCCGACAAGCCGGAGTACGAGCCGCGCGGCTGTCCCAGGGGTGCGTCCTTCTCCTGGTACACGTATTCGCCTGCGCGCGTGCGCTATCCGTATGTCAGGGGCGTGTTGCTCGAGTATTACCGCGAGGCGAAGGAGCGGCTGAAGGATCCGGTGCTGGCGTGGGCGGACATCGTCGAGGACCCGGTGAAGTCCGCGCGCTACAAGGCGGCTCGTGGCAAGGGCGGCTTCGTGCGCGCCGAGTGGTGGGAGGCCGCCGAAATCGCTGCCGCCGCACATGTGCACACCATCAAGCGCTACGGGCCAGATCGGGTCGCCGGGTTCTCCCCGATCCCGGCGATGTCGATGGTCAGCCACGCCGTTGGCGCGCGGTTCATTTCGTTGATCGGTGGCTCGATGCTGTCGTTCTACGACTGGTATGCGGATCTCCCCGTCGCGTCCCCGCAGGTGTTCGGAGACCAGACCGACGTGCCCGAGTCCGCCGACTGGTTCGACGCCGGCTACCTGATCATGTGGGGCTCCAACGTCCCGGTGACCCGGACTCCTGACGCGCACTACATGACGGAGGCGCGCTACCGCGGGCAAAAGGTGATCGTGGTGTCACCCGACTACGCCGACAACACGAAGTTCGCCGACGAGTGGCTGCCTGCCCGGCCGGGAACCGATGCGGCGCTGGCGATGTCGATGGGCCACGTGATCCTGCGCGAGTTCTTCGTCGACCGGCAGACCCCCTACTTCACCGATTACGTCAAGCGCTTCACCGACTTGCCGTTCCTGGTGACGCTCACCGAGCGTGACGGCCACTGGCTGCCCGGCAAATTCCTCACGGCAGCCGATCTGGGTGCGGAATACGGCGTCGCCCTGGGCCCTGGCGGCATGGTCAAGGACAGCGACGCGGCGTCGTTCAAGACGGTTGTTCTCAACCAGCAGGGAAAGCCGGTGGTACCCAACGGTTCTCTCGGGCACCGGTTCGCCGCCTCTGGTGAGGGCAGGTGGAACCTCGACTTGCACGGTGTCGACCCGATGCTGACGTTGCATGGTTCCGGAGAAGCGGTCGCCGTCAAATTGCCGAGGTTCGACAGCCCGCGGCCGGGTGTGCTGACGCGCGGCGTGCCGACCAGAATGGTTGCCGGGCAGCGTGTTACGACCGTCTTCGATCTGCTTCTCGCACAGTACGGAGTGCACCGCGACGGCCTTCCCGGCGACTGGCCGACCGACTACGACGACCCGACGCAGCCGTACACCCCAGCGTGGCAGGAGCCGATCACCGGCGTGCCCGCGAAGGCGGCCGAACGGATCGCACGCGAATTCGCCGACAACGCAGAGCGATCCCGCGGTCGCTCGATGATCTTGATGGGCGCGGGCACGAACCACTGGTTCCACTCCGACCAGATCTACCGCTCCTTCCTTTCCCTGGTGATGCTTACCGGGTGCGAGGGCGTCAACGGCGGCGGATGGGCGCACTACGTCGGCCAAGAGAAATGCCGTCCGGTAACGGGATGGTCGACGCTGGCGTTCGGCCTTGACTGGCAGCGCCCGGCACGCCAGATGCAGGGCACGGTGTTCTGGTATCTGGCGACCGACCAGTGGCGCTACGACCGGTTCGCGTCCGACGTGATGGCTTCGCCGCTGGCGCAGGGGAAATTTGCGGGCCGCACCGCGGCGGACAACATCGCGCTGGCCAGCCGGCTGGGCTGGATGCCGAGCTATCCGACGTTCAACCGCAATCCGTTGGACCTCGCCGACGAGGCGGACCAGCTGGGCAAGGACGCGTCCGCACATGTGGTGGACGGGCTGACATCCGGCCACCTGCGGTTCGCCTGCGAGGACCCCGATGCGCCGGAGAACTTTCCGCGCTGCCTGACGGTGTGGCGCTCGAACCTGCTCGGTTCGTCGGCGAAGGGCAACGAGTACTTCCTCAAACACCTCCTCGGCACGGACTCCAACGTCGCTGCGCGCGATGACGACGCCGTGCGCCCGCAGGAAGTGCATTGGCGAGACCAGGCTCCCGTCGGCAAGCTCGACCTGTTGCTGTCGTTGGACTTCCGCAATACCAGTACCACGCTGTTCTCCGACATCGTGCTGCCCGCCGCAACCTGGTACGAGAAACACGACCTGTCGAGCACCGACATGCATCCGTTCGTGCACGCGTTCTCCCCGGCGATCTCGCCGCCCTGGGAGACCAAAACCGACTTCGAAGCCTTTCACCGGATCGCGCGCGGATTCTCCTGGCTGGCCGAAAAGCACCTCGGGAAACGCAACGACATCGTGGCTGTGCCACTGCAACACGACAGCGTCGACGCGACCGCGCAGCCCGGTGGCCGCGCGCTGGACTGGAAAGCCGGTGAGTGCGAGCCGATTCCGGGCAAGACGATGCCGAGGTTGGTTGTCGTCGAGCGTGACTACCCGGCCGTCGCGGAGAAGATGGCGGCGCTCGGACCGATGGTGGAGACCGTCGGTTTGACGACCAAGGGCGTGACGACGCATCCCGACGTGGAGGTCGACTACCTGCGCGGTGCGAACGGCGCGGTCGTCAGCGGCATCGCAGCGGGCCGGCCGTCGCTGGCCAAGGACACCTATGCCGCAGAGGCGATCCTCGCCCTGTCCGGGACGACGAACGGGCGTCTGGCTGTGGAGGGTTTCGAGGCTCTGCAGCGTCGCACCGGCACGGAACTCGTCGACCTCGCGAAGGAGAACGAAGGTCGGCGAATCACCTTCGCGGACACGCAGTCTCGTCCGGTTCCCGTCAACACCTCGCCGGAATGGTCGGGGTCGGAAACCGGCGGGCGGCGCTATTCGCCGTTCACGATCAACACCGAACGGCTCAAGCCGTGGCACACGCTGACCGGCCGCCAGCACTTCTACCTTGACCATGACTGGATGAGCGAGTTCGGCGAGCAGTTGCCCACATTCCGGCCGCCGCTGGACATGACCGCACTGTTTGGCGAGCCTGCGGTGGGAGACACCACCGGCGGCATCACCGTTCGCTACCTGACGCCGCACTCGAAGTGGTCGATTCACTCGGCGTATCAGGACAACCTGTACATGCTGACGCTTTCCCGTGGCGGGCAAGCGATCTGGATCTCCGACGTGGACGCCGCGAAGATCGGCGTCAAGGACAACGACTGGATCGAGTGCACCAACCGCAACGGCGTGGTGAACGCCCGCGCGATCGTCAGCCACCGGATGCCTGAGGGTCTGGTGTTCATGTACCACGCGCAAGACAAAGCCGTCGACGTGCCGCGCACCGAGAAGACGGGCAAGCGAGGCGGCATTCACAATGCGCTGACCCGGATCATGATCAAGCCAACCCATCTGATCGGCGGCTACGCGCAGCAATCGTTCGCGCTGAACTACCACGGCCCCACCGGAAACCAGCGTGACGAGGTCACCACGATTCGCCGACGCAGCCAGGAAGTGGAGTACTGATGCGTGTCATGGCTCAGCTGGCAATGGTGATGAACCTCGACAAGTGCATCGGCTGTCACACCTGCAGCGTCACGTGCAAGCAGGCGTGGACCAACCGCGGCGGCGTCGAATACGCGTGGTTCAACAATGTGGAAACCCGTCCCGGACAAGGCTATCCACGCCAATACCAGGATCAGGAGCGCTGGAAGGGCGGCTGGACGCTGACCAAGCGCGGCAAGCTCACACTAAAGACGGGTTCGCGGCTCAAGAGGCTGCTGAACATCTTCGCGAACCCGGACCTGCCAACGGTGTCGGATTATTACGATCCGTGGACTTACGACTACGAGAACCTGCTGTCTGCCCCGGCAATGGACACCACACCGGTGGCTCGTCCCAAATCACTGATCACCGGAGCTGACACGAAGGTCACCTGGGGAGCTAACTGGGACGACGATCTCGGCGGCGGCCCGGAACAAATCAGCCGAGATCCGTTGCTGGCCAAGCTATCTGACCAGGTCAAGCTCGAATTCGAGCAGACATTCATGTTCTACCTGCCGCGGATCTGCGAGCACTGCCTCAACCCGTCGTGCGCGGCGTCGTGCCCGTCGGGTGCGATCTACAAACGCAGCGAGGACGGCATCGTGCTGGTCGACCAGGACCGCTGCCGTGGTTGGCGTCAATGCGTGACGGGCTGCCCGTACAAGAAGATCTACTTCAACCACAAGACCGGCAAAGCCGAGAAGTGCACCTTTTGCTATCCGCGCGTCGAGGTGGGCATTCCGACCGTGTGCTCAGAAACGTGTGTTGGTCGGTTGCGCTACATCGGTGTGGTGCTCTACGACGCCGATGCCGTGCAGGCCGCTGCATCCGTGCGGGACGAGAAGGACCTCTATCCGGCGCAACTCGGAGTGTTCCTCAATCCGCACGATCCCCGCGTGGTCGCGGAAGCCGAGCGCGCCGGCATCTCGACCGAATGGATTGAGGCCGCCCAGAATTCGCCCGTCTACCGGCTCATTGTCGACTACCAAGTCGCGCTACCGCTGCATCCGGAATACCGCACAATGCCGATGGTTTGGTACGTTCCGCCACTGTCGCCGGTCGTCGACGTGCTCGCCGAGACCGGACACGACGGCGAGAACTCCAACAACCTGTTCGGCGCAATCGACGCGCTGCGCATCCCGGTCGAGTATCTGGCCGAGCTGTTCACGGCAGGCGACGTCGGCCCGGTTCGCGCTGCTCTGCAACGGCTTGCGGCGATGCGGTCGTACATGCGGGCCGCGAATCTCGGCGAGGACTTCGACGAGACCATCCCGGAATCCGTGCGGTTGAGCGGCAACGAAATCGAGTCGATGTACCGGCTGCTGGCCATTGCGAAGTACTCCGACCGCTACGTGATCCCCAGCGGCGCAGACTCTGACGCACACCGGCTCGACGCGCTGGCCACCGGCTGCAGCCTGGATAGCGACGGCGGACCGGGAATGACGGCGTTCGACACCATGGCCGACAAGTTTCATCTCACCGACGGCGCCAATGGCGACACCGCCAAACCGACCCGGGTCAACCTGCTCAACTGGGACGGCAGAAACACCGACGGGCTGGTGCCGACGAAATGAAATTGCTGCCCCGCAAGGCCGACGGCGCCACGATGTCGGATCACGACCGCCGCGTGCTGTGGCGCATTGCCGCTCTGCTGCTGGACTACCCGAGCGCGGACACCTTCATGATCGCGGGCCAACTCGCCTCTGCTGCAAAGGAGTTGCCTGAAGTCCTCGGCGCACCGGTCCTGGATTTCTTGCAGGACTTCAGTGGTGCGGATTCATTGCGGCTCGCGATGCGCTATGTGGAAACCTTCGACATGCGCAGGCGTGCGAGCCTGCACCTGACGTATTACGCGTACGGCGACACCCGAAAGCGTGGAATGGCGCTGCTGCGCTTCAAGCACGCGTATCGGCAGGCCGGAATGACAATCGGCGACGGTGAGTTGCCCGACTACCTTCCGCTGGTGCTCGAGTTCGCCGCGACGATCGACCAGGTGCAGGGCGAGCGGCTGCTGGCGGAGCATGTTCCCGTCCTCGAACTGTTGCGACTGTCGTTGGAGGACACCGGTTCTGCCTACGCTGGCGTGCTCGCGGCCGTGCTGGCAACACTGCCACCCGTCAACACCGCCGACCGGCGCCGCATCGCCGAACTGGCAGCGCAGGGGCCGCCCGATGAAGAGGTCGGCCTGGAGCCGTTCATGATCGATCCGCTGAGCGCGGGGGAGCGCCGATGAATTCCCTGCTGTGGATGACGGTGCCGTACGTCGCGTTCACCTCGTTTGTGCTGGGCCATATTTGGCGGTACCGCACCGATCAATTCGGGTGGACCACGCGGTCGTCGCAAATCTACGAGTCTCGGCTGCTGCGGCTGGGCAGCCCGCTGTTCCATTTCGGCATCCTCGGGGTACTCGGCGGCCATGTTTTGGGTCTGCTGGTTCCCGAATCGTGGACGTCGGCGGTCGGAATCTCTGAGACGGCTTACCATTTCGTCGCGGTCACGATGGGATCGCTGACCGGATTGGCCGTCGTCGCCGGGCTGGCGATCCTGCTGTATCGCCGTGTCACCGTGCCGGCGGTGCGCAAAGCGACGACGCGCAGCGACAAGCTGATGTACCTGCTGCTGGCAGGTGCGCTCGCCACCGGAATGGCGAACACCCTGACGAATGTGTTCGCCACCTACAACTATCGCGAAACGGTGTCGCCGTGGTTTCGCAGCCTGTTCTCGATGCACCCGATGCCGCAGCTGATGGCCGACGCGCCGTGGACGTTCCAGGCGCATGCGCTGATCGTCCTTGCACTGCTTGGAATTTGGCCCTACACCCGGCTGGTGCATATGTTCAGCGCGCCTGTGGGATATCTTGTCCGTCCGTATGTGGTGTACCGCAGCCGGGATCCCCTGAAGTCGTCGGCGAGCCGGTATGCGAAGGCGTGGGTCACTCCCGAGGCGCCGCCCGCCCGTAGCCGTTGGGTGTGACGTCGCTCACCAACTCACCGCCGCGGCAAGCGATGTGTGAGGACGTTGTAGCAATCAGGACATCGCCTGCAGCGTTGGCGCAACAAGATTTTCCTACCGTGAGCGCATGCTGATGAGCACCCGCAAGCACGACATCGAAAACTGGGACGCCGAGGACGCCGACGCCTGGAACAACGGCGGTTCGAAGATCGCGCGTCGCAACCTGATCTGGTCCATCATCGCCGAGCATGTCGGCTTCTCTGTGTGGTCGATCTGGTCGGTGATGGTGTTGTTCATGCCGCAGAACGTGTATCACATCGACGCTGCGGGCAAGTTCTTCCTCGTTGCGATGCCGACTCTCGTAGGGGCAGTTCTGAGGCTGCCGTACACGTTCGCCACCGCGACATTCGGCGGTCGCAATTGGACCGTGTTCTCCGCGCTGGTGTTGGCGATTCCCACGGCGTTGACCCTGTACTTCATGGCTCACCCGGGCACGTCTTACACCACGTTCATGATCGTCGCGGCAGTCGCCGGCGTCGGCGGCGGCAACTTTGCGTCGTCGATGACGAACATCAATGCCTTTTACCCGCAACGCCTTAAGGGCTGGGCGCTGGGTCTGAATGCCGGCGGCGGCAACATCGGCGTGGCGATGATTCAGGTCGTCGGCCTGCTGGTCATCGCGGCCGTCGGCAACCGCTCGCCGCACTTGGTGTGCGCGGTGTACCTCGTGGCGCTGTCGATCGCCGCTGTCGGCGCCGCGCTGTTCATGGACAACCTGACCAATCAGCGCACCAACGTCCGGTCGATGGTCGATGTGATGGCATACCGCGACTCGTGGCTGATCGCGTTGCTGTACATAGGCACGTTCGGATCGTTCATCGGTTTTTCGTTCGCGTTCGGCCAGGTGCTGCAGATCAGCTTCCTCGCCGGTCTCAGCCACGGCGGTCCTGTCACTGCCGCGATGACGGCCAAGGCGTCGCTGCATGCGGCCCAGATCGCTTTCATCGGGCCGCTTTTGGGCTCCATCGCCCGGCCGCCCGGCGGTTGGCTGTCCGACCGCATCGGCGGCAGCAAGGTCACGCTCTACACCTTCGTCGCGATGATCGCCGCGGCTGGCTGGCTGGTGGTGTTCGGTGAGATGACCGACTCCACGCACCGGGCGCCGTCCGGCGGCATCATGGTTGCGTACGTGATTGGATTCGTCGCGCTGTTCATCCTCTCGGGCGTCGGCAACGGCTCGGTGTACAAGATGATTCCGTCGATCTTCGACGCCAAGGCGCACAGCGTCGACGTGCTGTCGGCTACCGAGAAGGCCGACTGGTCGCGCCGAATGTCGGGCGCGTTGATCGGAATCGCCGGCGCCATCGGGGCGCTCGGTGGCGTCGGGATCAACATCGTCCTGCGCGCGTCCTACTTGTCGGCCGCGAAGTCAGCGACGATGGCGTTCTGGGTATTCCTCGGCTTCTATGTCCTCTGCGCAATCATCACCTGGTTCGCATACGTGCGCACGCCATCTCGTGCTCCGCTCGCCGATCCCGACGGCCGGGAGGCGGTGGTGCCCGCGTGACACTGAAACATCTTGTGGTCGTCGGCCACGGGATGGTCGGTCACCGTCTCGTCGAAGCGATGCGTGACCGTGACCGCGACAACTGCTGGCGCATCACGGTACTGTGCGAGGAGCCGACGCCGGCCTACGATCGCGTGGCGTTGTCGTCCTACGTCGGAACCTGGGACAGGACCACGTTGGCTCTGCCCGGAAACGACTACGCCACAGACGAATTGGTGCAGTTACGCATCGGTGAGCGCGCCGAGGTCATCGACCGCGGCGCCCGCACTGTCACAACATCCGGTGGCGACACGATCGGCTATGACGCACTCGTCCTCGCCACGGGCTCATACCCGTTCGTGCCGCCGATCCCCGGCAAGGACCTTGGCCGTTGCTTCGTCTACCGCACACTCGACGACCTCGACGCGATTCGGGCGGCCGCCCAGCCCGACGCCGTCGGCGTGGTGGTCGGTGGCGGATTGCTCGGCCTCGAAGCGGCCAACGCGTTGCGGTTGCTCGGAATGTCTCCGCACGTAGTGGAATTCGCGCCTCGGCTGATGCCGCTGCAGGTCGACGAAGGCGGCGGTGCAGTGCTGGCCGATCTCGTCACCGAGCTCGGGTTGACCGTGCACACCGGCGTTTCCACGACCGCGATCGACGAGGGTGACGCCGGCTTGACGGTCACGCTCTCCGACGGCCAGATGATCGACGCCGCGGTGCTGGTGTTCTCGGCGGGCGTGCGTCCCCGCGACGAGCTCGCTCGTGCATGCGGCCTGGACGTTGCCGAACGCGGAGGTGTGCTCACTGACATCGGCTGCCGGACGAGCGACCCGCACATCTACGCCGTCGGGGAAGTGGCAGCGGTCGAGGGGCGGTGTTACGGGCTGGTCGCTCCCGGTAACGCCACGGCGGAGGTCGTCGCCGATCGATTACTCGGCGGGACAGCCGAATTCCCCGGCGCCGACTTGTCGACCAAACTCAAGTTGCTCGGGGTCGACGTCGCCAGCTTCGGCGACGCGCACGCCACCACCGACGGTGCGCTGGAAGTCGTGCTCAACGACGCCACCAAGGGCACGTACGCGAAGCTCGTCGTGTCCGACGACGCGTCAACACTGTTGGGCGGCATTCTGGTTGGCGATGCAAGCGCCTACGGCACGTTACGACCGCTGGTGGGCCGGCCGCTGCCCGCTGACCCGGCTTCACTGATCTCTCCGGCCGGAGCCGAAGTCGGGGTGGGCGCGCTGCCGGACGAGGCACAGATCTGTTCGTGTAATGCCGTGACGAAAGGTGCGATCTGCGGTGCCATCGCCGACGGCGCATGCGACGTGCCGGCGATCAAGTGCGCGACAGCGGCCGGAACATCCTGCGGCAGTTGTGTTCCGATGCTCAAGCGGCTGTTGGAGGCGCAGGGTGTCGAGCAGAGCAAGGCGCTGTGCGAGCACTTCGCCCAGTCGCGGGCGGAGTTGTTCCAGATAGTGCAGGCCACCGGCATCCGCACGTTCTCCGGCCTGATCGCCAAGCACGGCACGGGAACCGGATGCGATATCTGTAAACCGGCTGTGGCCTCGATCCTTGCGTCGACGTCGTCGGACCACATCCTCGACGGTGAAGCCGCCACGCTGCAGGACACCAATGACCACTTCCTCGCCAATCTTCAACGCAACGGCACGTATTCGGTGGTGCCGCGGCTGCCCGGCGGCGAGATCACACCTGAGAAGCTGATCGCGATCGGCGAAGTGGCGCGCGACTTCGGGCTGTACACCAAGATCACGGGCGGCCAGCGCATCGACATGTTCGGCGCGCGCGTCGAACAACTGCCCGCAATCTGGCAGCGGCTGATCGACGCGGGACTCGAGTCGGGTCACGCGTACGGCAAGGCCGTCCGAACGGTGAAGAGCTGTGTCGGATCGACCTGGTGCCGCTACGGCGTTCAGGATTCGGTGGCGATGGCCGTCGACCTCGAACTGCGCTACCGCGGGTTGCGCGCGCCGCACAAGATCAAGCTCGGCGTGTCGGGATGTCAGCGGGAATGCGCGGAAGCGCGCAGCAAGGACGTCGGCGTCATCGCCACCGAGAAGGGCTGGAACCTCTATGTGGGCGGAAACGGCGGCGCCACACCGAAACACGCGCAACTGCTGGCGGGCGACCTCGACGACGACACGCTCGTCCGTTACATCGACCGTTACCTGATGTTCTACATCCGCACCGCCGACCGGTTGCAGCGCACGGCGGTCTGGCAGGAGACCATCGAGGGCGGCCTCGATCACATTCGCGCGGTCGTGTGCGACGACTCACTGGGGATCGCCGACGAACTCGAGGCGGCAATGGCACGCCACGTCGCGGGCTACTCCGACGAGTGGGCGGGTGTGCTGGCTGACCAAGACAAACTGGCACGGTTCGTGTCGTTCGTGAACGCCCCCGACCAGACCGATCCGACCGTGGCTTTCGACGAGAGCGGGCCACGGAAGGTGCCGGTGATGCTGGGCACGCCGCGAATCGGCGATGAGCGCTCGCGCGAAGAGCAAATGGCCGCGATGAGCGCTCGCGCGAAGAGCACATACCGTGACACGGCCGAAAGGTCGAGTTAATGGCTAGGAAACATCCCGGACGTCCAATTAGCCCAACAGAAGGAGCTCGCAATGACCGTTCTCGTTGAGCGCCCACGCCTGCTCGAGTCGCAGGTCTGGACGAAGGCGTGCCGGCTGGACATGCTGCTGCCGGGACGCGGTGTCGCTGTCTTGCTGCCCGACGGTGACCAGGCGGCTCTTTTTCTGCTCGCCGACGGGGCGCTGGCCGCGGTCGGCAACATCGACCCGTTCTTCGGGGCCGCGGTGATGTCGCGTGGCATCACTGGTGACCGGCGCGGTGAGCCGACGGTCGCCTCCCCGCTTCTCAAGCATGTGTTCTCCCTTCGCGACGGACGGTGCCTCGACGATCAGTCGTACTCGCTGACGGTGTACGACGTGCGGGTGAACGATGGATTCGTTGAAGTCGCACGAAAGTGAACCGCTCGCAGGTTTCACGATCGGGGTAACCGCAGCACGCCGGTCCGAAGAACTCATCACGCTACTCGAACGCCGCGGTGCCGCGGTCGTTCACGCTCCGGCCATCCGGATCATTCCGCTGGCTGACGACACCGAGTTACGTCGTGTCACAAGGCTTCTCATCGACGACCCGCCGGATGTCGTTGTGGTGACGACGGGCATCGGCTTCCGCGGCTGGGTCGAGGCTGCCCACGGGTGGGACCTCGCCGACGAGCTGACCGCCGCGTTGGCGTCGACGCGCATTCTGGCGCGGGGGCCCAAGGCGCGCGGCGCGGTGCGGCAGGCCGGGCTGTCCGAGGAATGGAGCCCCGAGTCGGAAGCGTCGCCGGAGGTGCTCGACCGGTTACTTGCTCACGGTGCGGGCGGTTTGCGTATCGCGGTGCAGCTGCACGGAGCCGCTTCGGAATGGGAGCCCAACGCCGAGATCTGCGATGCGCTGACACAGGCTGGCGCACAAGTGATTCAGGTGCCCGTATACCGCTGGGAGCCGCCCGAGGACCGCAAACCGATGGACCAGCTGATCGCGATGGTTCTCGACGGCCTGCTCGACGCGATCAGCTTTACCAGCGCGCCGGCGGTGGCGTCAACCCTGCAGCGGGCCAAGGAACTTGGCTGTGTCGACGAGCTGGTCACTGCACTGCGCAACCGCGTGACGGCGGTATGTGTTGGACCGGTGACGGCCGCGCCGCTGCGCCGGCTCGGCGTGCCGGCTCTTCACCCCGCCCGCTACCGGTTGGGGGCACTGGCCCGGTTGATCAGCGACGAGATTCCGCGTCGCGCTTGCCACTTCACCGCCGGCGGTCATCAGATCACCGTGCGTAGCGCAACGGTGGCGGTCGACGGCAACGTGCGGACGCTGCCGCCGGCCGCCATGGCGTTGTTGCGGCGGTTGACGGCCACACCCGGGTGGGTGGTGTCGCGGGAGGAACTCCTGACACACCTCCCAGGCGGCGGCGACGACACGCATGCGGTCGAGACTGCGATGGCCCGTCTGCGGTCGGCGCTCGGCGCGCCCGGTGCGATTCAAACGGTCGTCAAGAGGGGCTACCGACTGGCGATCGACCCGGCCGCATGATCGTCCTCGTTGCGCACGGTACCCGTCGCGCCGCGGGTGTCCGGACGATCGACCAACTGGCTGAGGCGATCTCGGCGCGTGTTGGCACAATCCGCACCGCATTCGTCGATGTTGTCGGACCACACCCTGCCGAAGTGCTATCCGGCGTAGACGGCCCGGCTATCGTCGTGCCCGCGTTTCTCGCGTCGGGTTACCACGTGCACACGGATCTGCCGGCGCGGGTCGCCCAAAGCGGACATCCCGACGTGACGGTGGCGCGTGCGCTCGGTCCCGATCGTGTGCTTGCGGCGGTCATGCATGATCGGTTGCGTGAGGCCGGCTGGCGGTGCGGTGACGCGGTCGTGATGACAGCGGCCGGCTCTTCAGATCCGCGTGCGTGTCGCGAATTACGTTTGGCGGCAGCGTATCTCGCTGAGCGTATCGGGCCGGTAGAACTGGGTTTCGTTGCGACGGGTATGCCGCGGGCCAACGAGGTGGTGACGCGCCTGCATTCCCGCAGACGTCGACGGGTGTTCATCGCGCCATACCTGTTGGCGCCCGGCCTCTTTCACGACCGGCTGCAAGATTGCGAGGCGACGGCGGTGGCTGACCCGATTGGTGCGCACCCGGCGATCGTCGACCTTCTCGTCTCGCGCCTGGAACGGTCAGAACGCGTGGCGGACGTCGCGTAGCGGAACCCTGCCGTCGACCGCGAGCACGCCCTCGGCTCGCAACAACTCGAGTTGTCGGGTCCTCAGATGTGGTGCGGGCCGCCCGTCGGCGCGGATCACCCGATGCCACGGCAGGTCCGCGGAGTCGGTGCGCATGACCCAGCCGACGATCCTCGCGCTGGAAAGCCCTGCTGCTGAGGCGATATCGCCGTAGGTCGAGACGCGACCCGGCGGAATCGCGGACACCAACGCACGTACCCGCTCCACGTCCGCATCGGTGACAGCGGTCATAGCCGTTCCCGCACCGCGGCGGCGGTCGCCTCCGGCTGTGCCAAGGGGACCATGTGGTCGCAGTCGACGTCGACGAGCTTGAAGTCCGACCCGAGCGCGGTGCCAAGGCCGTCGACAAGCGCAGCGGGCACATACGGTGGATCGGTTTTCACTGCTCGCAGCAATGTCGTCGGTGTTCCGCTGCGCGGCAACACAATCGGTCTGGCGAGCTCACTCCAGTACGCCATCATCGCGGGCAGGCTGATCCGCCAACCGACCCGGCCGTCGGGCCATCCGACCAGATGCTCGTCGAGCTCAGCCTCCAGTTCGGTGTCCGGCACGTCCGCCCACGAACCCGACGCCTTCTCAGCGCGAGCCTCGGCGCGATCGGTGTAGTCGGGACAGGCCAGCATTTCGTCCGCGATCTCGCGCATGCGTCGGCCGGACAGCCCCGTCGCCGGGTCGAGCAGCACCAGGCCCTCCACCAAATCCGGCCGCGCCGCAGCCAACCCGAGTGCGATCGCTCCGCCGAACGAGTGGCCCATCACCACGACAGGCCGGCCGCCGTCGGAATCGAGCAGAGCCGCCAGGGCAGCGACGTTCGCGTCGATCGTCCACGGCGCATCCCACGTCGACCGGCCGTGGCCGATCAGGTCCGGTGCGGCCACGGCGAGGTCGGCCAGGTGTCGAGTCGCTAGTGTCCGCCAGCGCTTGCCGTGTCCGGTCAGGCCGTGGATGGCCAGCACCCGCGGCGGCTCGTCGGGTCCATACCGGTACACGCGCAGTGTCATGGGCTTGATCGTGCCAAACAAACACGCCGGACGAACTTGTCGGACCCTCGTGGTGTCATGCGGGCATGGCCTCACCGGAGCTCATCGCAGACCCCTCGACGCGGGGAGTCATGCGCGTGGTCGGCGGTCCCGGCACCGGGAAGACCACCATGCTCGTTCATGCCGCCGCCGCCCATGTCGCCGCCGGTGCGGATCCGGAATCTGTTCTGCTGCTGTGTCCTACGGCGCGCGCAGCGGTACGAACACGCCGCGCCGTCACGACGGCGTTGACGCAACGGAGTGCTCCGGCTGTCATCCGCGAGCCGCTCGTCCGGTCCGTGCACTCCTACGCGTTCGCTGTGCTGCGCCTGGCTGCCCAGCGCACAGGCGACCCACCTCCGCGGCTTGTCACCGGCACCGAACAGGACGGCATCATCCGGGAGCTCTTGGCCGGTGATCTCGAGGACGCCGCCACCGTGACGTGGCCCGAGTCGCTGCACCCGGCGCTGGGCACCGCAGGGTTCGCCACCCAGCTGCGAGATCTATTGGCGCGCTGCGCAGAACGCGGTGTCGACGGACCCGCGCTGCAGCGGATCGGCCGGCTCCACGGTCGGCCGGAATGGGTGGCAGCCGGACAGTTCGCTCAGCAGTACGAACAGGTGATGTTGTTACGCGCGGCGGCCGGCCGAGCGGCGCCGCAAGCAACGGTGCCTGCGCTCGGCGCGGCCGAACTCATCGGCGCCGCGCTCGAGGCATTCGCGAGCGACCCGCAGCTGTTGACCGCCGAGCGAGAGCGGGTCAAGGTGCTACTCGTCGACGACGCCCAGCATTTCGATCCACAGGGCGCCCGGCTGGTTCGGGTCCTGTCACAAGGCGCGTCGACCACTCTGATCACGGGCGACCCCAATCAGACCGTGTTCGGTTTCCGCGGAGCGGACGCCTCGCTCTTGGTCGACAGCAGCGCCGACGACGTGGTGACGATCACCGACTCGCACCGCTGCGCGCCGGAGGTCGCACATGCAGTCAGCGCCGTGGCATCGCGACTTCCGGGCCGCGCGCCGGGCCGCGCCCTCGCCGGTCGCGGGGGAGCGGGAACAGTATGCGTACGAGTGGCATCTTCGGCGCATGCCGAAGCGGCTCTGATCGCTGACGCC
>DASRFZ010000217.1:0-28711 GCA_035651275.1 Mycobacterium sp.
TGGTGACCGCAGTTCTGCTGCTGTGGGAGCGGCAACGACGCCACCGTCGCGGGAAGGATGCGCCATGACCCTCAGGTTCGCCGACATCCCGCGAGCGTTCGACGGCGGCGCGTCCGCCTACGACAAACTCGTCGGCGCCAACCCCGGCTACCACGCGCATCTGCTTCTCTCGGCGCAGCGAATGCGATTGCCGGACAACGGTCGCGGACTCCGACTTCTCGATGCCGGCTGCGGAACCGGCGCGTCCACCGCGGCGCTTCGCGCCGTCGCGCCGAGCGCCGAGATCGTCGCCGTCGACGCCTCCGCCGGAATGCTCACTCAAGCGCTGGCGAAGGATTGGCCGGCGTCGGTGCGCTTCGTGCACAGCCGCATCGAGGACATCGCCGCCAGCGGAATCGACGGGCCGTTCGACGGCATCCTGGCCGCATACCTGGTTCGCAATCTCGCCGACAAAGACGCTCAGCTGCAGGCCTTTCGAGCGTTGTTGCGGCCGGGCGCACGCCTTGCCATCCACGAATACTCGGTGCGCGACTCGCGGTTGGCCGTCGCAGTGTGGAACTTGGTGTGCACGGCGATCATCATTCCCAGCGGTCGGCTCCGCGCCGGCGACGCGTCGCTGTACCGGTACTTGCGGCGCAGTGTCAATGAATTCGACGGTGCGAGGGCGTTCCGGAAGCGCTTGCGGGCGAATGGGTTTACGGACGTCCACAGCGAGACCATGCCCGGCTGGCAGCGCGATATCGTGCACACATTCCTAGCGCAGGCGCCGAGATGACCGATCCGCGCCGGGTGACGCACGAAGCGGCGCACGGGGCACCCGACGCGAGCTCAATGGCCGTCACACCGCATGTCGTCGTCGTCGGCGCGGGCATTGCGGGTCTGGCGGCCGCCACCGGCCTAGCCGAGCGCGGCGTCACCGTCGACTTGGTCGAACGCGAGACATACCTGGGCGGGCGCGTCGGCGGATGGGCGGATTCGTTACCCGACGGCACACCATTAGCAATGAACCGCGGATTCCACGCATTCTTTCGCCAGTACTACAACCTGCGGTCGCTGCTGCGCCGCATCGACCCGGCCTTGAAAATGCTGACGCCGGTGCGCGATTACCCGCTTATCGATGCCCACGGCAGGCGCGACACCTTCCGCGGCTTACCCCAGACACCGCCGTTCAACGCCCTCGCTTTCGCGTTGCGCAGTCCCACGTTCGGGTTCAGGGACCTGATTCGGCTCAACGCCCGGGCTGCCGCACCGCTGGCAGATGTCAGCGTGCCTCGCACGTATCATCAGCTCGACCATCTGGACGCCGAGTCGCTCCTGCGGAAAATCAACTTCCCCGAGGCGGCACGCCATCTCGCCTTCGAGGTGTTCTCTCGCAGCTTTTTCGCGGAGCCGGTTGACCTGTCGGCCGCCGAGCTGGCGACTATGTTCCACATCTACTTCCTTGGCTCCAGCGAGGGTCTGGTATTCGACGTCGCCCGCGAGAATTTCGATGTGGCCCTGTGGAATCCGCTGTGCGACTACTTGGCGTCGCGGGGTGTGCGCGTGCACCTCGGCGAGCCGGTGACCGCCGTGCGCGCTGGTGCCCGATTCTCGGTGCAATGTGGTTCGGGCGACACCTATGACGCCGACGGGGTGGTACTGGCCACCGACGTCTCCGGTCTGAAACAGATTGTCGCGGACTCGCCGAGTCTCGGCAATCCCGAATGGCGCCAGCGTGTTTCGCACCTGAGAACCGCGGCACCGTTCGTCGTGCAGCGCCTCTGGCTGGACCGCGCGGTCGAAACGGGCAGGGCGGCCTTCCTTGGTACGGGCGGGCGACCGCCGCTGGACAACATCAGTGTGTTGAACCGGTATGAGCGGCAAGCCGCTGCGTGGAGCAGGCACACCGGCGGTTCGGTCGTCGAATTGCACTCGTACGCGGTGGCGTCAGGTGACGGGCTCCGCGATCGCTTGCTGGCCCGGTTGCACGAGACTTACCCGGAAACCGCACGGGCGCGCGTCGTCGGCGAAAGGTTGTTGTGTCGCAACGACTGTCCGCGCTTTGCGCCAGGTGATTTCGCTCAGCGTCCGAGCGTCGTCACGCCGCACGAAAACTTGATGCTGGCCGGGGACGGCGTTCGCATCGATCTGCCGGTGGCGCTGATGGAGCGGGCCGCCACCACCGGCTGGGCGGCCGCCAACGGTCTGCTTCATCGGTTCGGCATCAGAGGACACGACGTGCAGACGGTTCCCGTGCGAGGGCGGTCGGCGGTACTGAGAAGGCTAGCCCGCAGCGAAAGGCGGGTTCGGCGATGAGCATGCTCAATGTGGTCAGGTCACGGTTGCCGAAAACCTCAGCGCTCCAGTTCCTTTCACGAACACCGTGGGCACAGCAGCAGCCGACGTATCGCGACGCCAATCCTCGTGTCATCGCCGCTGCCCTCGCCCGCTCGCAGCGTCGACCCACCGGGAATTGGTACGCGTTCGCCGCGAGCGACGACATCCGTCACCGCCCGGCGCGCGTCACCGTCGCGGGTGTCGAGCTTGTGGCCTGGCGAGGCGAAAGGGACATGCTGCATGTCGGCCCTGCGGCATGTCCGCATCTGGGAGCAGACTTGAGCACCGCCAAAGTCCATTGCGGCGCGTTGATCTGCCCGTGGCACGGGCTGCGCATCGACGGTAGCCGGCAGTCCGGGTGGAAGCCGTGCCCGTCGTTCGACGACGGCGTACTTGTGTGGGTTCGCCTCGATGAGGTCGGCGGTGAGGCACCTACCGATCGGCCGGTGGTTCCTGTTCGGCCTGAAGCGGCTCGGCTGCACACCGTCGCACGACTGGCCGGCACGTGCGAGCCCTGCGACATCATTGCCAATCGAATGGACCCGTGGCATGGATCATGGTTTCACCCTTACTCGTTCACGCGGCTCGAGGTGCTCAGCTGCCCACCGATCACCGACGATATCGCCGAGGAGTTTGACCGGTTTCTCGTGGAGGTCACTTTTCGGATCGGACGGCTGGGCGTTCCCGTCGTCGCCGAGTTCACGAGTCCAGACGCCCGCACGATCGTGATGCGCATCGTGGAAGGCGAAGGCTCGGGCAGTGTCGTGGAGACACACGCCACTCCCCTGGGCGTCGGCGCGGACGGGCGACCCCGCACGGCGGTGGTGGAAGCGGTCATCGCGCATTCCGACCGCCCAGGTTTCGCGCGCGCGGTGTACGGCGCCCCCGTGATCGCCCCGCTGATGCGGCGTGCGGCAACCCGGCTATGGCGTGACGATCTCGCTTACGCGGAGCGGCTCTTCACATTGCGTGCTCGAGCAGCGGGATCTGCTGCGCCGCCCACGGACTGATGGCCCACCGCAGATCTGCGGCCGACCGCAGGTCGTCCCATGACACCCAGCAGTACTCCATGACCTCGGCGGCATCTGGACGCACTGGCTGGTCGGCGTGGGCGTAGAAAACCGGGCAGATTTCGTTCTCCACTGTGCCGTCGGGCGCGACCGCTCGATACCGGAAATCGGGCAGCACGCAGAGCACCGAGTCGATCGACAGGCCCAATTCCTCGCGGCCGCGGCGCCGCACTGCGTCGACGATCATCTCCCCCGGCGCAGGATGTCCGCAGAACGAATTGGTCCAGACCCCGGGCCACGTCCGCTTGCCCAAGGCTCGTCTCGTCAGCAGCACACATCCACGATCGTCGAACACGTAGCACGAAAAGCCTAGGTGCAACGGTGTCGTCGCGTGATGCACTGACGCTTTTGACGCGATCCCGATCGCCAAACCGGCCTCGTCGACCAGCACCACGTGTTCCTCGTCAGCGCGCGCGGCAGCAGATGCCATCCGACAGTTATACCCGATCAACCGATGCGTAATCGATGCGCTACCGGCTACGTCGACGCCAGATGCGTCAGGCCGGCACTCAGACTGCCCAGGCGTACCGCTTTCTTGGGCAGTCGTGCAGAGGCCCAGCCCGGCCCCGCTGCCAACAGTTGGGCATCGGCGGCAAGGACTGCCTTCGCGGTGGCGACGTCGGCAGTCTGGACCGTCTGAGCCCACACCACCACGGTCACCGGTCGGTCATGGCGGGTGATCGCGTCGGTCAATGCGGTGGTCGGTACGTCCGCGCCCAGCATCAGCGTGCCTTGACCACGTTCCCCGAGCGCGGCGCGCAGAGCTTCGAGCGGCAGGCTGTGCGCTTCGTTCTCGGTGCAGGCCAAGATGATTGACGGAGCCTCGTGCGACGGGACGGGCAAACGGTGCAGCGATCGGGACACCGTCCAGGACAGCGCGTGTTCCACGTCGATACAACCTTCACCGGTGCCTTGCCGATCCTCGATGACCGCGAACGCCGGGCGGACAAGGTGCTCCCACGCGTCGACCACGCCGTGGTGGCGAATGTATCGGTCCAACTGCAAACCGGCGGTGACGACGTCGAGGTCGAACGCCGCGGTCACCAGGGATGCCGTGTCAACCCCCGCGGGGGCGACCGCGCTCAGTGCGGTACGAGCAGCGCTGCCAGGGTTGGCCCCCCCGCGGATCAGTTCACGCATGAGCTCGACGACAGCGATATCCGCCTCGCTGTAGAGCCGATGCCGGCCAGGACTGTGGCCCACCGGGCCGACCCCGTAGCGCCGATTCCAGCTGCGCAACGTCGGAATCGGCACGCCGACACGGTCGGCGACCGCTCCTACGGTGTACCGCGGGAACTCGGACTCGTCGCCGCGCACCTTCCGCAGAAGGCGCGGGGACCGTGGTGGTGGGCTCACTGGCGCTCAGGATAAGGCCAGCATCGGCCAAATGTGTATTTCGATGCACAAATGATGCATGCTGGACAGGTGCCGACCGTGTTGTGGTTCCGTCGAGACCTTCGATTGGGCGACCTGCCGTCGCTCGCCGCCGCTGCCCGAGAAGACAAAGAGGTTCTCGCGTGCTTCGTCTTCGACCCGCGGCTGCAGATGCCATCGGGAGCCCGGCGGCTGCGCTTCCTTTGCGATTCACTGCGCGCTCTACGCGATGTCCTCGACGGCCGGATCTTCATCACCCAAGGCAAACCGCACGAGCGGATTCCAGCCATAGCCAAGGAGATTGGCGCGTCAGCCGTGCATGTCTCCGAGGAGTTCACCCCGTTCGGGCGACGGCGTGACGCTGCAGTGCGTGCGGCGCTCGATGACGTGCCGCTTGTCGCTACCGGCTCACCGTATCTCGTGTCGCCGACGAGGATCAGCAAGCCGGACGGCACTGCGTTCAGGGTGTTTACGCCGTTTTATCGGCGCTGGCATGAGTCGGACTGGCGCGCGCCCGCCGCCACGGGCGCACACAGCGCCTCATGGATCGATCCCGGGCACCTCGACCACGGGATAGAGATCCCGACCGTGGACGTCGAGCTGGATGTGGAAGCGGGCGAGACAGCGGCGCTGCGGCGCTGGGAGACGTTTGTGGACGCCGGGTTGGAACGCTACGCGAAGGACCGAAATCGGTTGGATCACAACGCAACCAGCCGGATGTCTGCGCATCTGCACGCGGGCACGATCCATCCGCGCACCCTGGTGGCTGATCTTGACCCACGCCATGGAGGACACCAGGCGTACTTGCGGGAGTTGGCTTTTCGCGACTTCTATGCCTCCGTGGTGCATCACTGGCCGCACAGTGCGTGGCAGAACTGGAATCGGCAGTTCGACGCGATGCGCACAGAAAGTGGTGCAGCCGCCACGAAGGCGTTTGAATGCTGGAAGGCGGGCCGTACCGGCTTCCCAATCGTCGACGCCGGGATGCGGCAGCTGCGGGCCACGGGGTTCATGCCGAACCGGGTTCGGATGATCACCGCGTCATTTCTGGTGAAAGATCTTCACTTGCCGTGGCAGTGGGGCGCCCGCTGGTTCATGGACCAGCTGGTCGATGGCGATTTGGCCAATAACCAGCACGGCTGGCAGTGGACCGCAGGGTCCGGCACCGACGCCGCACCGTACTTCCGGGTCTTCAATCCAGTCACACAGGGCGAAAAGTTCGATCAGGACGGCGATTACGTGCGTCGATGGGTACCGGAGCTCAAGGACGTCGTCGATGTGCACGACTTAGACGGCAATCGCCCGCGGCAATACCCCGAGCCGATTGTCGACCACGCCCACGAACGAAAAGAGGCGCTTCGACGCTACGGACTGCTGACGTCACCCACTCAAGAGACGAAAGGGCGGGCCCGGAGATGAATGCACCTGCGCCACATGATCGGCCAGCCGACACCGACGACGCTGAGGTCAAAGCCGCGGGCAAATTGTCTGAGGCGCTGGAAACCACCGAGCGCGCACGCGGACACCTTTACGCGTTTCATCAACTGACTGGCCGGGCCGACTTGCTGCTCGATGACGCGGTGACAGAGCTGCGCCAGGCGGGGCAGCACGATCTCGCTGAGCACACTGCGCGCCAGCTGATTGGGCGCAACGTGATGGCAGGACGGTGGAGCTTCCAGGTCGTCCAAGAATATGACGACGTCTACTACCGATGCTTCAAGGAAATCGAGGCTTTGGTTCGCGGGCGACTCACAGACGGGCACGCGGATCACACCGCCACCCCATCAGAACCGGCGCGGGACGCCTCAGAAGGAAGGCATTGATGAATAAAGCCATTCTTGCCGCGACGTCCGCGGTCGTGGGCGCTACCGCGATCAGCGGAAGCGCGGCCAGCCAAACACGTTCGGACACTTGGTATTCGCGATTGCGCAAGCCGTCGTATGTTCCGCCCAGCGGTGTATTTCCCGTCGCGTGGACAACGCTGTACGGCGACATCGCGGTCACGTCGGCGGCAGGGGTCGACCGATTGCGGCAGCGCGGCGAGACGGCGAAGTTGCGCGGCCTCGTCGCTGCTCTGGCCTTGAATCTTGTGCTCAATGGCGGATGGAGTTGGTTGTTCTTCCGCTGCCGGCGGCTCGGGTTGGCGGCGGTCGGTGCGGCCGCGCTGACCGCGAGCAGCGCCGACCTGACCCGGCGCGTCGGACAAGCCGAGCCGCGCGCCGGGGTCGCGCTGTTGGCTTATCCACTGTGGTGCGCATTCGCCACCGTTATGTCGGCGGATATCTGGCGACGCAACCGCGACCAGACCGCGTCGACATGATCGAGTGCTCGACCGTCATCGCGCATCCGCGCCGGGACCTGTTCACCTGGCACACCCGGCCCGGGGCCGTGCGTCGGCTCCTGCCGCCGTGGCAACCACTGACCGTCGTCTCCGAGGCAGAATCGCTTGTCGACGGCCGCGCGGTGCTGAGGCTGCCCGGAGGACTGAAATGGGTAGCGCAGCACGACCCGTCAGCGTTCGTGGCGGACAGCTGTTTTGTCGATGCATTAGCGACCGGCGGGTGGCGGCACATCCACGAATTCAGCGACGCCGGCACGGACCGGACGCAGGTGCGCGACCGCGTCGAAACACCCGTCCCAGCAAGGATTCTGCAGTCGATGTTCACCTACCGGCACCGACAACTCGCCGACGACCTAGCGGCGCACCATTTCGCCGCCGAAAGCGGGTTAAGCCCCCGCGTCGTCGCGATCACCGGAACCTCCGGGCTCGTCGGCTCCGCGCTCGCGGCATTTCTGACGACTGGGGGCCACCGAGTGATCCGGCTGGTGCGCCGACTCGCGCGCGACCGTGACGAACGCCACTGGGAGCCAATGAATCCGGCGCCGGATCTGCTGCGTGGGGTGGATGCAGTGATTCACCTCGCAGGTGCCTCGATCGCCGGGCGGTTCACCACCGAGCACAAACAGCGAGTGCGCGACAGCCGCATCGAGCCCACTCGTCGACTCGCGCTGGCAGCCGCCCACTGCGACGGCGGGCCGTCTGTTTTCATCTCCGCGTCCGCGATCGGTTTCTACGGACCTGACCGCGGCGACGCAATCCTGTCCGAAGACAGCAGCCGCGGCGAGGGCTTCCTCGCCGACGTCGTTGCGAAGTGGGAAGACGCCACGACGCCCGCCGATGAGGCCGGCATTCGCGTCGTCCGGGTGCGCACCGGCATCGTGCAGGCCGCGGCCGGCGGATCGCTGCGCCTGCTGCGGCCGCTGTTCAGCGTGGGTCTCGGAGGCAAGCTCGGCAGCGGCCAACAGTGGGTCTCGTGGATCGGTCTCGACGACCTCGTCGACGTCTACCATCGGGCAATCTGGGACTCCGACCTGAACGGGCCGGTGAATGCTGTTGCACCGCAAGCTGTTCGCAACGACGAATACACCGACACGCTCGGCACCGTCCTGAACCGTCCCACCGTCTTGCCGGTGCCGTCGTTCGCCCCCAGGTTGCTGCTCGGCTCGGAGGGCACACGCGAACTGGCCCAAGCGGACCAGCGCGTCGCACCGGGTCGGCTACTGGACCGTGGGCATCGATTCCGTCAGCCCAATCTCGCCGATGCTCTCGCTCACCAACTCGGCCGCTTCTCTCACTGAATGCGCAGCCCTGAATACTGCGGGGCATGGCGTGGATCGTGTTGGTGATTTCCGGTTTGTTCGAAACCGTGTGGGCGGCGGCGCTGTCGGAGAGCCGCGGGTTTTCCCGCCCTGTGCCGGTCGGGGTCTTCGCCGTCGCGCTGGTGCTCAGCATGGCCGGACTCGGCTACGCATTGCAGTCGATTCCCGTGGGCACCGGCTACGCAGTCTGGGTGGGCATCGGCGCCGTGGGCACCGCGCTCTACGGCATCGCCGTGCTGGGCGAGTCGACGGGCGCGGCCCGGCTGGTCTGCCTGGCGTTGATCGTCGCGGGTGTGATCGGGCTCAAGCTGGCCCATTGACGGGAACAAACCCGCGCCCGCACAGGTTGAGCGGATCAGGCTTAACTTTGGAGGTTTGATGCCTGAACCCATGACCGTGCCGGTGTTGTTCGTCGCCGATCAGGTGGTGCTGCCGGGAATGGTCGTACCGATTGCTCTCGAAGACGGGGCCCGCGCGGCCGTCGAGGCAGCCCGCGGCACAGAGTCTGGCAAGTTGCTGATCGCGCCGCGGCTCGATGACCGCTACCCGTCGTATGGCGTGATCGCGTCGATCCTGCAGGTGGGACGAGTGGCCGGCGGCGTCGCGGCTGTCGTCCGCGGCGAGCGACGGGCTCACATCGGCGCGGGCGCGAGCGGGCCGGGGACGGCACTGTGGGTCGAGGTGACCGAGGTCCTCGAGCAGGAAGCCGTCGACGAGACGCGCGCACTGGCCGCGGAGTACAAGAAGCTGCTGCTCGCGATGCTGCAGCGACGTGAGGCGTGGCAGATCGTCGACGTCGTCAACCAGATCACCGACCCGTCGGCACTGGCCGACACCGCGGGCTACGCCTCGTACTTCACCGACGTGCAAAAGCGTCAGCTTCTGGAAACTCCCGATGTCGCCGAACGGCTGCGCGTGCTGATCGAATGGACCACCGAGCACCTAGCCGAGGTCGAGGTCAACGACAAGATCGCCGAAGACGTCCGCTCCGGCATGGAAAAGCAGCAAAAGGAATTCCTGCTGCGTCAGCAGATGGCGGCCATCCGCAAAGAACTCGGTGACGACGACGGCGCCGGATCGTCCGATGACTACCGGAGCCGCATCGAGGCGGCGGACCTGCCCGAGAACGTGCGGGAGGCGGCGCTGCGCGAGGTTGGCAAGCTGGAACGGACCAGCGAGCAGAGCCCCGAGGGCGGCTGGATCCGCACCTGGCTCGACACCGTGCTGGACATGCCCTGGAACGTGCGCACCGAGGACTCCACCGATCTCACCGCCGCCCGCGAGATTCTCGACGCCGACCACCACGGGCTGGATGACGTCAAGGATCGCATCGTCGAATATCTGGCCGTGCGGGCGCGTCGCGCTTCGCGAGGCATGCAGGTCGTCGGCGGTCGCGGCTCCGGTGCGGTGATGGCGCTCGCCGGCCCACCCGGTGTCGGCAAGACGTCGCTGGGCGAGAGTGTGGCACATGCGTTGGGCCGCAAGTTCGTCCGTGTGGCGCTCGGCGGCGTGCGCGACGAGGCCGAGATCCGCGGGCATCGGCGCACGTATGTCGGTGCGCTGCCGGGGCGAATCGTGCGCGCGATCAGCGAGGCCGGTTCGATGAATCCTGTTGTGTTACTGGACGAGATCGACAAGGTCGGCTCTGATTACCGCGGCGACCCGTCGGCCGCGCTGCTCGAGGTGCTCGACCCTGCGCAGAACCACACCTTCCGCGACCACTACCTCGACCTGGATCTCGACCTGTCCGATGTGGTGTTCCTGGCGACGGCCAACGTCGTCGAGAACATCCCGTCCGCGCTGCTGGACCGGATGGAGCTGGTCACGCTTGACGGCTACACCGAGGACGACAAGGTCGCGATCGCCCGCGACTACCTGCTGCCCCGGCAGCGGGAGCGTGCGGCGCTGACTTCCGATGAGGTAATGGTGACCGAGGCCGCGCTGCGCAAGATCGCCGCCGACTACACCCGCGAGCCGGGCGTGCGGCAGTTCGAGCGGCTGCTCGCCAAGGCGATGCGCAAGGTGACCACGCGTCTTGCCGATGAAGCTTCCCCTGTTGTCATCGACGAGCCGGATCTCGTTGGCTACCTTGGCCGTCCGCGGTTCACACCGGAGTCGGCCGAACGTACCGCGGTACCGGGCGTGGCGACGGGCCTGGCGGTGACAGGCCTGGGCGGCGACGTCCTCTACATTGAGGCGGGCGCGGTTGACGGCGAATCTGGTCTGCAGCTGACGGGTCAGCTGGGTGACGTGATGAAGGAGTCGGCGCAGATCGCGCTGTCCTACGTCCGCTCGCATGCAGCCGCGTTGGGCGTCGATCCTGCCGCGTTGGACCGCAAGATCCACGTCCACGTGCCTGCGGGCGCGGTGCCCAAGGACGGCCCGTCGGCCGGCGTCACGATGGTGACGGCGTTGGTGTCGATGGCCACCGGACGACAGGTCCGCGCGGACGTCGGGATGACCGGCGAGGTGACGTTGAACGGGCGGGTGCTGCCTATCGGCGGCGTCAAGCAAAAGCTGCTCGCCGCGCAACGAGCAGGGCTGTCAACGGTGTTCATCCCGGCTCGCAACGAGCCCGACCTCGACGACGTCCCGGCCGAGGTGCTGGAGGCGCTTGATGTGAAGCCGATGACCGACGTCGCCGAAATCGTCATGCAGGCGTTGGAGCCTCTCGCCGACGCGATTGCGTCAGCTGCCTGACTGCCCGCCGAGATCAGACTTGTGACACGCTGGACCGCGAAAAGCGATGCTCAAGTCTGATCTCGGCGACGGAAGGTTAGGCATGGCGGATCTTCAGGCACTGAAGCGGCGCATCGTCTGGAATGTGCAACGGCGGGTCGTCAACCCGGTGGGGCGGCGCATGCCGGTCACGCAACTCGAGACGATCGGCCGCAAGTCCGGGCAACCGCGGATTACGGCTGTCGGCGGGCGCGTCGTCGACAACAAGTTCTGGATGGTCTCCGAGCACGGTCAGCATTCCCACTACGTGCAGAACATCAAGGCGAATCCCCAAGTGCGCGTTCGTATCAACGGCGAGTGGAAAACCGGCACCGCGCATCTGCTTCCCGACGACGACCCGATCGCCCGGCTGAAAAAGTTGCCCGGCATGAACAGCGCGGTCGTCCGGATGATGGGCAGTGACTTGCTCACCGTCCGGGTCGATCTGGACTGAGCGCGCACGCTCGTCCCACCACGAGCGTGCGGTTTTGTTCGGATTTTCTCGGCGTGTCGTGTGCAGACACGCACGCTCGCGCAGAATGGTCGCAGAATGGTCGGATGGCGTATGACGAAGACCTCGCCGACCGGATCCGGGAACTCATCGGCGCAGAACGCGGGCTCGAGGAGAAGCGGATGTTCGGCGGGCTGGCGTTTTTGATCAACGGCAACATGGCCATCGCCGCCAGCGGCCAAGGCGGACTGCTGGTGCGAGTGCCGCCCGACGACACCGACAAGCTGTTGGGGGGCAAGCACGTCAGCATTGCAGTGATGGGCGGACGCGAGATGCGCGGCTGGCTGCGGGTGATGGCCGACGGCGTGAAGACCAAACGCCAACTGCAGACGTGGGTTTCGCGCGGCGCCGGCTACGCGAAAACTCTCAAGCCGAAATGAGCCGCAGCGGCAGACTTCGGTAGCAGCGGATCACGTTGTTCACGCCCCACTCCGGCTGCCCCGTCAGCTCGATTTGTTCGACCCGCTCGACCAGTGCTTGCAGCATCGCGTGCATTTCGAGGCGGGCCAGCCCCTGCCCGGCGCACGCGTGGGCGCCGTGCCCGAACCCGAGATGACGGTTCGCATCGCGCCGGATGTCGAAACGCTGCGGGTCCGTCCACTCCCGCTCGTCGCGATTGGCCGACGCATACAGCACCAGTATCCGGGCGCCCGCCGGAACATCTACATCCGCAATGCTGGTGTGCTGAGCTACCTTTCGACTGAACGCCCGAAGCGGTGATTCGTACCGCAGCACCTCGTTGATCGCATTGGGCAGCAGCGACCGATCCGCCCGCAGCAGCTCCCATTGATCCGGATGTGTCGCGAACAGTGCGAGCGCATTGGCGATTCCGCTGATCGTCGTGTCCAGCGACGGCACCAGGTAGTCGACCATCAGCGCCGAACACTCCCGGCGGGCAAGCTTTCCCGCATCGGCGGCAGCGAGGATGTCGTGGCCCATGCTCCCGTCGATCACCGAATGCTGGCGCACCACCTTCTGGGCGAAGGCCAGCATCTGCAGGCTGGCCGGCGTGGCTTTGGCCGCATAGCGGTTGATCGGGCCCAGTGCATCGAAAGTTGCTGCGCCCCAGCGCAGCAGGTTCCTGCGGCCTTCGTCGGGCCACCCGACCAGATCGGGCACCACCGACAGCGGCAGCGCTCGGGCGAGATCCTCGACGCCGTCCACCTCACCCCGCGCGAGCGCCGCCGCGACGATCTGGCCGGCGCGCCGCTCGACGTCGTCGGTCATCAGCCGCAAGGCTCGCGGCAGCAGCCGGTGTGCGACGAGCTTGCGCCGCTTGTCGTGCTCCTCGCCGTCGCTGGTCAGCGTGGTTCCGCGCGACAACCGGTTGACGAACGGATTCAGTCCGACGCCGGCGCCCGAGAGGAACGTCGTGTCGTCGCGAAGCACTGCCTTGCACTCCGCGTAGCGCGGCAGCGCGTAGACGCGCTGTTTGGACAGCCACACCACCGCACCCAAGTCGCGTAGCCGAACATAGTGGCGATACGGATCCAGGATCGCGCGAGTGCTGTAGATGTTCGGACGGTACACTGGAATACCATTGCGGGGCACGGGTATTCGAATCACAGCGCCTCGAGGAAGTCGCGGATCACGTCCACCGTCTCCTGCGGTGCTTCGAACGGCCAGAAATGCCCTGTGTCGAAAAGATGCACGCTGCTGTGCTCGGGCAGCATCGCGAGAACGTCGCGGTCGGTGTAGAACTCGCGAGGTTGCACGGGATCGTGCGCGCCCTGCGCGATCAGCACTGGTGCCTTCCAGGACCGAATCAGCCTCGTACGCCGGTCGATCCACTCCTGCCGAAACGACGAGGAATGGAAATATCTCGGCACCGCGCTGGCGATGCCCGGATGGCTGAACTCCGCGACCGTGCGAACAAGGTCAGGCTCAGCCACCGCGCGCGTTGTCAGCCAGGTGTACGCGGTGGCGACGAACCGTCTGGCGTCGGCCAACAGAGCCGGCGCCTCCGGCGATGTGAAGAGTTGTTCTTGCGGGTGCAGGCTGGGATGCAGATGCCACAGATGCTGTTGTCCCCGCACATATCCGGTCACGCGCTCCCCCGCTTCGCTGACGAGATGATCGCCTGGCGGCGTTCCCCGATCATGCGTCACCAGCGCGAACTCCGAGATCCCGATCTCGTCGAGAAGGGCTTGCATCTGGCGGGCCACGCCTTGCTGCCGGTAGTCTCCGGTTCGCTTGTCTGACTGCCCGTAGCCCTTCAAATCGACTGCAATACAATGATATTGGCTGCTGAGCGACTCAAGTGCGTAATGCCACTGCCACCACGAATCCGGAACGCCGTGCAGGAACACGACCGTCGGAGCCGAGGGGTCGCCCGCCTCCACGAAGTGCCACGTGACAGTTTCGCTGTCGCCCGGTGCAGCGACGAATCGGTGCGTCACGACCGCGTCGCCGAACTCCTCGCGTTCGCCGTCCACATTGGCCACCGGCGCGATCTGGTCAGGGAGATGGGTGAGCAGGGCGTCGACGCGCTGAAAGAGGTCGTGTGCTGCACCACCGCCACTCAGCTCGTCGCGCACCCGCTCAGGCGGATCGGTGTACGTGTGGGCAACGGTGTCTGTCATACGAATTCCCCGTATCTCACGACGTTGCGCTGCGTGCCGAGGTCGATCGCGCCGTCGTCCGTTGACACACCGGCTTCGACCACGTCACCGTCATGCAGATACTTCGGGTTGTTGGCCTGCCGGCTGAAGAACGCCTTCCATTTCACCGCCGGGGGCAGCAGCGAGCCGATGATCTCCAGCGGCTTCGGCGGCGCACTCAGTGCGGTGCCGATCGGTGTGCCGGTGAGGATGAGGTCGCCCGCCGCCAGGTCCTGGAAGCGCGTCAACGACTGCAGCGCGGCCAGCGGCCTGTACAGCATGTCGCCGTCGACGAGCATGTTCTGCCGCAGTTCGCCGTTCACGCGCAGCTTCAAGCGCAGGTCGCCGAACCGCTTGAGCTCGTCGGCGGTCAACAACACCAGCGCCGGCCCGACAGGGGTGAACGTCGGGTACGACTTGGCCTCGTAGAACTGCGTCTGCGGAAGCTGGATGTCGCGAGCCGACACGTCGTTGGTGACGACGAGGCCCGCGATGTGGTCGGAAAGGTTGGTGTCGGAAATCGTTGTGCCGACGGGGATATCGCGACCGATCACGAGCCCGATCTCGACCTCGTAGTCGAGAAGACGGACGTGGGCGGGTTTGACGATCTCGTCGACGGGGCCGCAGATCGATGCGGAGGATTTGCGAAAAAACGTGAGCGGCACCGTCTTTGGGTTCATTCCCGCGTCTTTGACGTGTGACGCGAAGTTCGTCATCTGAGCGATGACCCGGCACGGTGCGGTGACCGGCGACTGCAGCGAGAGCTCAGTCACCGCAGTGTCGGTGCTCGCGGCGGCGCGCTCGATTGCCGGACGGTCGGCCAGCAGCACGCCCGTCGTCGTCGCCACCGTGTCAACCTTGCCGACACGGTCGGATGCACCCGCCCACCAGCCGTCGGCGGAGCGGAAAACCGAAATGCTCATGTGCGTGCCACTTTCAGAAGACCCCGCAAGCGTGCGAGGTCGAATTCGTTGTCGTCGCGGACGGCGGTCAGCATCGACCGCAGCTCGTGCAGCGATTCACGGGTCGGCGTGATCCCGAGAAAGTCCTTGGTGACCGGCGGACCCCACTGGGCCAGACCCGACGCCGTAAACGGCGCCCAGCCGGGTTCGACTGTGCAGTCGAACATGTCGCCGTCGCTGAAGTGCTCGACCATGAAGCCGTCGGGGTCACGCCAGTAGTCGAAGATCTGGCTGCCCTGGATGTGCCGGCCGATCCCCCAGGAACGGTGATAGCCAAGCTCTTTCAGGTACTCACCGCCCGCCGCGATCGCGTCCAGGTCGCACACTTGATAAGCGGAGTGCACATAGCGGTTCGTCGGGCCCAGCACCAGGGCCAGGGTGTGGTGGTCGGATGGCGTGCTGCCGTTGTCGCACCGGATGAAGCTCATCACGGGCCCCCGATCGCGTTGGCCGGGGTAATACAAGAAGTCGCTGACGATCAAGCCCAGATTGCCGAGATACCAGTCGAGCGATTCGCGGTATTTGGTGGTTTGGAATACGAGATGTCCCAGCCGCTGCACGCGGGTCGGCTCCCGCGGCGGCCGCTGCGTGGCATTGATACGGACAAGGTCGTGACCGAAGTTGAACGAATGTGGTTGCTGCGCAGGGAGTTCCGATAACACGCGGGTGCCGGACACGACGCGGACGGTCATTCCGTTCGGATCGACGAGGTCGGTCGCGACGCCCCGGAGCGTGTCGGGCAGCGCGCGCACTCGGTGGCCGGTCACATCCGCGAGCCGGGCGACGTCGGCATCGTCGTGTGCGGCGAACGCGACCCCGGTGAACCGCGACCGCGGTCCCCGTCGCAGCAGCACGCACGGCGACCCCGCGTCGGTCCCGCGCAGATGCACCTCGTCGGCGGTGTGCAGGACAGTGCTGAAGCCGAAGGCCCGTGCGAACGTCTCGGCGCGCACGAGGTCCGGTTTCTCGAACTCGAGCCAGGCCACGTCACGCACTTTGATCACGGGATCGGCCGATCGCCCCGGATGTTCGCCGCGCAGTGCTCCGTGCTCGCTGTGCAGGTTTTGATGGGCGGTGTCCACGGTCCTCCTTATCGACTGACGATATCGTCACTTACGAAGGGCTCGTCAGTCAAGTACCTCTGACGAATTCATCAAAATTGATGATCTGTTGCTAGCATCAGCGCATGGCAACCGCCGACCAGGCTCCGGAGAGCCGCTTGGAACGCCGAAAAATGCGCACCCGTACGGCGCTGATCCGTGCCGCGCAGACGTTCATCGCGTCGGGCCGGCTGAACGTGCCGGTGCTGGAGATCACCCAGGCCGCCGATGTGGGCATGGGCTCGTTCTACAACCATTTCGACAGCAAGGAGCAGCTTTTCCAGGCTGCGATCGACGAGGTTTTGGACGCCCACGGCGCGCTGCTGGACAAGCTGACGCCGACCGCCGAGGATCCCGCGGAGACGTTCGCGCGCAGCTTCCGGCTGACCGGCCGTCTGTTCCGGCGCCGCCCCGACATGAGCCGCATCCTGCTGAACAACGGATTGGCGCTGATCTCGGCCGAGCGCGGGCTGGCGCCGCGCGCGATGCGCGACATCGAGACCGCCGCGCGAGCCGGCCGGTTCTCCGTCGACGACCCGGTGCTGGCACTGGCCGTCGCCGGGGGTGCCCTGCTGGGGCTCGGCCGGTTGCTGCACGACCAACCGGAACGCGACGATGCCGCCGCGGCGGACCGCGTGACGGCCGATGTGCTCGTGATGTTCGGCATGCCCGCGGCGGAGGCGGAGGAGATCTGCCACCGGCCCCTCCCCGATCTCGACGAGCTGGCCGACTCCGCCGCGTGATCCGGATCGGCACGTCCGGCTGGTCCTACGACCACTGGACCGGTGTGCTCTACCCAGAACGGATGCCGGTGTCCAAGCGGTTGGGCCGTTACGTCGAGGAGTTCAACACCGTCGAACTCAACGCCAGCTTCTACCGCTGGCCGAAGGATTCGACGTTCGAGGGCTGGCGGCTGCGGCTGCCCGACGGCTTCACGATGTCGGTCAAGGCACACCGCGGACTGACGCACTTCCGGCGGCTGAAATCGCCCGAGCCGTGGGTGGAGCGGTTCGAGCGCTGCGCACGCGCACTTGGCGATCGCCTGGAAGTGGTTCTGGTGCAACTGCATCCAGAACAGCAGCGCGATGACGCGCGACTCGACTACTTCCTCGGCTGCATGCCCGACCGGATTCGCGTCGCGGTCGAATTGCGCCATCCGTCCTGGGACGACCCGTCCACCTACGAACTCTTGGAGCGACACCGGGCCGCCTACGTGGTGATGAGCGGTGCCGGCTTGCCGTGCGTGCTGAAGGCGACGACCGACATCGTCTACGTGCGAATGCACGGACCCGACACCGAATCGCTTTACGCCGGTTCGTATTCCGACGAAGACCTGCGGTGGTGGGCCGACCGCGTCGCCGAGTGGAACAGCCAGGGCCGCAAGGTGTTGATCTATTTCAACAACGACGGCCATGGGTACGCCGTCGAGAACGCGCGGACGCTTCAGGCGTTGCTCGCCACGTAGGACAAGCGTCTGTTTGTCGGCACGGCATCTGGGGTAAGCATCCCGAGCCCCGTTTGTAATCCCTTCGGTTTGAACCGGGCAGGCCGAGTGAAATTCCAGGCTGCCGACGAGGGGAAAGACGATCGTGGACCCGGCATGTTCTAAGGCCGACGACTACACCGATGTCGACGAGATGTTCATTCGGCTGGCTCGCGCCAGCACCGACGAAGAGCGACGGCGGTGTCGCGACCGGATCATCAGCCGGTGCCTGCCGCTGGCCGATCACATCGCCTACAAGTTCGTCGGCAAGGGTGAGCTGTACGACGACATCGCTCAGGTCGCGCGGCTGGGCCTGGTGAAGGCCGTCGACCGCTACGACCCGGCCAAGGGACGGTTTCTCGCGCTCGCGGTGCCGACCATCATGGGCGACGTCCGGCGGTACTTCCGCGACAACACGTGGGCCGTGCACGTGCCGCGCAATCTCAAGGAGACGCATCTGCGCATGCATCGGGTGACGGACGCGCTGTCGCAGCGGCTCGGTCGTGCGCCGACGGCCAGCGAGCTCCCCGCGGAGTTGGGCGTGGCACGCAAAGACGTCGTGGACAGCGTCGGCGCGGCGCACGCGTATCGGCCGGTGTCGCTGGACACACCGATGCCGTCGTGGAATCCCGGCGCCGACGACCCCTGTTTCGAGCGCATCGAGGACGCGATCACGGTCGGGGCGCTGCTCAGCCGGCTCAGTGCGCAGGAAAGCGCGATCGTGAGGATGCGCTTCTGCGAGTGCATGACCCAATCCGAGATTGCCCGGCGGATCGGCGTTTCGCAGGTCCACGTGTCGCGGCTGCTGGCAGACATCCTGCGCCGGCTCCGCCGGGCGTTGCTTGCTGAGCGGGCGAAAGTCTGCTCTGCTGGTTGAGGTGTCTTCGTCGGCGGATCCGCCCACCGTTTTCCTCAACCTTGCCGGGATCATCTACGAGCAGCCCGACCCGGCGCAGGTGTTCGCGGCTATCTGCGTCGCCGCGACGCTGCTGGTGCCCGGATGCGACCACGCCAGCGTATTGATGCGTCGCGACGGCGCGTACCGCACCATGGCCGCCACCGACGACATCGCGCGGCAGATCGACACGCTCGAACGCCACACCGGGGACGGGCCCTGTGTGGATGCGATCGAGATGGAAACCCCACAGATCGAACCGAACCTGACCGCGCCGAGCCATTGGCCGCGGCTGGCCGCCCGCATCGTGGCCGAAACACCGGTGCGCGGCGCAATGGGGTTCCGCCTACTGGTCGACGGTCGAAAGGTCGGCGCGCTGAACTTGTTCAGCGACACCGCGGACCGCTTCGACAGCGACTGTGCAGACCTGGCCGTCATCTTGGCGTCGTTCGCGGGCGTCGCCGCCTATGCTGCGGCCCGTGGCGAGCAGGCGGAGCTGTTGCACCGCGGCCTGCTCAACAATCGCGAGATCGGCAAGGCGATCGGGATGCTGATGGTGCTGCACAGCGTCTCCGAGAAGGAAGCGTTCGAGATGCTGCGGCACATCTCGCAGGCGATGAACGTCAAGCTCGCCGACATCGCGCGCGAGGTGATCAAGCGCGGCGGCAAGCTGCCCGGCTAGTCAGCGGCCTGCCGGGTCAGCTGGTCCGTGCGAGTACGCTGAGTGAAATGACAAAGAACTCAACCTTCGTCATCGTCGGAGGCGGACTCGCCGCCGCCAAGGCCGTTGAGGCATTGCGCGCCAACGACTTTGACGGTCAGATCGTACTTATTGCCGAGGAACGGCTGTTGCCCTACGAGCGGCCGCCGCTGTCGAAGGAATATCTCGCCGGTACGAAGTCGCTGGAGGACTTCACTGTGCACGAATCCGGTTGGTACTCGGATTCCAACGTCCAACTGAGGCTCGGCACGGCGGCGAAAGCGATCGACCGATCCGCCCACACCGTCACACTGTCCGATGGCGGCTCGGTGCGTTACGACAAGTTGTTGCTGGCGACGGGTTCGCGATCACGACGCCCGAGAATTCCCGGTGCCGATGCCGCCGGAGTGCACTATCTGCGTACGTTCGACGATGCTGCCGAGCTGAATTCGGTTCTGCGCGAAGGGTCCTCGTTGGCGATCGTCGGCGCCGGATGGATCGGCCTCGAAGTCGCAGCGAGCGCACGGTCTCGAGGCGTCGACGTCACGGTCGTCGAGACCGCGCGGCTGCCGCTGCTCGCGGCCCTCGGCGCCGAGGCCGCCGAAGTGTTCGCGGACCTGCATCGTGCCCATGGGGTGGACCTGCGGTTGGAGTCAAACGTCGCCGAGATCTCCACCGAGTCCGCCACGGCGAGCGGATTGAAGCTCGACGACGGGTCCGCGGTTGCCGCTGACGCGGTACTCGTCGCGGTCGGTGCGGCGCCCAACACCGAACTGGCGGAACAGGCAGGACTGGAAATCGAGGACGGCGGCGTGAGTGTCGACGCGACGTTGCGCAGTAGCGATCCGGATGTGTTCGTCGTCGGCGATATTGCCGCCGCCGAGCACCCGTTTTACCGCACGCGCATCCGCACCGAGCACTGGGCCAATGCCCTCAAACAGCCGGCGGTCGCCGCCGAGAACATGCTTGGCAAGCACACCGAATACGACGACCTGCCTTACTTTTTCACCGATCAGTACGACCTCGGAATGGAATACGTCGGATATGCGCCGGATTATGCGCGCGTGGAGTTCAGAGGCGACGTCGCCCGTCGCGAATTCGTCGCGTTCTGGCTCGACGGGCACAACCGCGTGCTCGCCGGGATGAACGTCAACGTGTGGGACGTCCTCGACGACGTCAAGGCGCTGATCCAGTCCCGCGCCGAGGTGGCCCTCGACCAGCTGGCCGACCCGCGTCGACCGTTGTCCGAGCTCGCGACGTAGCGGCCAGCCTCCGCGGCGTGGCGGTAGGGTCGGCAATCATGCGGTTTCTTCTGATCGCCGCGCTGGGCGCAGTCGTCGCAGCGTGCTCGGACCCCTCTGTCGTGACCACGGGTGAAGCGCCGCCGCGGCCGTCGACCACGGTATCCGCGACGCCGACCGGGCGGGTCGACCCCAATCTGGTTGACGCGCATGCGTATTACGTCACGTCAGATGACGTTAAGGGCTACTACTTCGCAACGCCGAGCGGAAAATGGACGTGTGCGATTATCCCCCACTCCAAAGTGGGCTGCCAGAACGCCGGTGCCAAAACCCTCACCTTGCCGGGAGCACCCGACACCGTGCAGACGGTCGACGGTGACACTGTCGCGCCCAACGCGATCGCTGTCGGCGACACCGGTGAACCCGGATTCACCTGGGTTGACAAACCGGGGTTCGCGCCGCCGTCGGGCGCTCCGTTGGTGTTGGACTTCACGAAGACGTTGGCGGCGGCCGGTTTTCGGTGCGACGTGCAGCAGGCTGGGGTCTCGTGCGAGAACGAGTCGACGCAGAAGGGTTTCACGTTCTCGTCGGACAGCTACGTTCCCCAGTACACGCCTGTGCCGGGCTGAGGCAGCTTTAGCCGAGGGTCGCGGTCCCGTCGCTGCGAACCTGCACCTTTGCCCCAGCGATGTCCTCGGTCACCGAGGCGTGGACGTCCGATGGCACTGTCATCACCGCGAGCGTGCGCGCGTCGCCGGGTGTGCACACCGCGACGTAGGCTTTCTCCGGGTTGCCGTCGCGGTCGTACGGGGCGGTCCAGGCTTCTACCGTGCCGATGCCCTCCCACTCTTCCAACGCATGGCGGGTCGGTTCGCGATCGACTTCGGATTGCACGTCTTCCCACCGGAATTCGGTCGCGGGCGGCTGTGAACCGTACACGCCGATGCTGTGCTTGGTCAGGTAGCCGCCGTTGGCGGTGATGAGTCCGCGGCTGCCCGGGTTCTCGACGAGGTGCTGTGCGATCGTCCCGATGGAGTGCGTCACGTAGTTGTTCCACGGACCACCGGCGAATGTCAGGCCGCCGGTGACGGTCAACGGACGCTGCGGATCGGCGAGAGGAAGTCCCAATTCCGTTGCGGCAACTTGGACTGCGGACGGAAAGCAGGAATACACGTCGACGAATTCCATGTCGCCGATACCGCAGCCGGAGAGCTCCAGGGCGCGCCGGCCGGCGATGCGGATCGCGGGCGACCTGTGATAGTCGGCGCGTTCGCCGAGTGCATAGGTATCATGTGAATCCGTTCCCGCATAAGGGAATACCCATTTTCCGGATGCGACCTCGAGCCGGGTCGCTGCCTCGGCAGAAGCCAACACGATCGCTGCGGCCTGGTCGACCATGTTGTTGGAATTCATCAACTTGGTGTATGGCCAGCAGATCATCCGGTTGTTCGGCCTTGGCTGCCAAATCTCTTCTGCGGACACCCGATTGCGGCTCCACGCATAGGGATTCTGCTCGGCCACCGCGCTGAACTGTGACCACAGCTCGCCGACGCGACGTCGATGTTCGTCTGACGACTCGCCGGCGACGATGCGCAGCGCCTGCTCGAACAGCGGATAGACGTGCGCCGGCCGGACGAGCTCGATACGCAGTTCGGCGGCCCCGGCCAACGGGACGTCCTCGTCGGTGTCGGCCATCGGCACGGTCTCGTCCTGCTGCGGCCAGTCGGGCTTGGCGCCGTTGGCGCGCAATCGTGTTCGGGTGCGCCATCTTTCACCGCCCGCGATCAGTACGACGTCGGCACGTCCACGTTGGATGTCCAAGCAGGCCTGGTTCACCAGCGACTGCGGGACATTGCCGCCCACTCCGCTGTAGCGCGTGGTGAAGTCGGTGGCGCCGATCTGCTGGCCCAGCAGCAGGCCGGGATCGCGATACCGCCACGACAGCAGGTTGACGACGCGGATCGAGTCGACAGCCTCGAGCACCCGTGCCGTGGCGGCTTCCCGCGCGGCCGTTGCCATCAATTCGACGGGATCGGGTGACTCATCGTCCCCGCGCTCGTTGACCTGACCGGATCCGATCAGGACGGGAGTCCTCGGGTCGACAGCCATCAGTGTCCCTCCTGAGGTGGGCCTGAGGAGAACAGCGCGCCGGCGGCCATCAACCGGTCGATCTCGCCGGTGTCGAGGCCGAGGACTTTCTGGCACACCTCCCGGGTGTGCTCACCGGGCATCGGAGCGGGCCGTTGGTCCGCCGCCGGGACCCCGCGGTACGGCGCCGGGCCGGCTTCTGCGCGGAGCGGCGCATCGAACAGCGGATGGATCATGTCGGTGAACACTTTTCGGTACTGCACTTGCGGATCATCGAGCACGTCGACGGCGCGGTTCATCGGTCCCGCGGGCACGCCGTCGCGCTGCATATGCTCGGCGACGGCATTTTTATCCAAACTCCTTGCCCATGAGGCGATTTCACCTGACGCCTGCCACATCGAGATCACACACCACTCGTCGTCGCCGGCGCAGGCGTATACGCCGTGCGTCGTCGGATCGCTGGAAACTGGCACGCCCATGGCGCGCGCTTCGTCGGCGACGTACGCGACGTCGACCTGGTTGACCGCGACCTCGGCCTGCGAAATGTGCACGTGGCCGCCTCGGCCGGTGCGGTCGCGGCGAATCAATACCGCGGCCGCCGCGATCGCTACGATCCGCGCGACCACGTGATCGGGAAAGACGGTGACCGCGTCGAGGAACGGCGCGCGGCCGTCGTCGCCGTTTCCGTCCGTCGTCCATAGTCGGGTGACACCGGTGGCCGCGCGTACCAGTGGCCCGTAGCCCATCCGTGCGCTCCACGGTCCCCGGTCGCCGAACGCACTGCTCTCCGCGAGCACGATGCGCGGATTTATCTCACGCAGTTGTTCGTATGAAAAGCCTAGGCTTGCAAGGGTTCCGGGCTTGAAGTTGGCGAACACCGCATCGGATTCGGCGACGAGCCGGCAGAAGATGTCGGCGCCTTCGGGATTGCGGAGATCCAGGCCGAGCCCGTACTCGTTGCGATGCGCCAACGCGAACGGCTCGCTCATCGGCTGGGTGGCCCGTTTCTGGCGCAGCCCGTCGGGATACGTCGCGCTCTCCACCTTGATGACCTCGGCGCCGAGGTCGGCGAACAGCCTGCCGAGTTCGCCGCCGGCGACGATGATGCCGAGGTCGAGGATGCGCAGTCCCGCGAACGGCCGCTCGACCGACTGGCCGGCGGCGGTCACGGGAACGGCGGGTTCCAGCCACTTCGCCGCGTCAGCTCCGGCGGTCGGTGCCGGCCGTCGCATACCGGCGCGCTGACCGTCGACGACGAACGGGCCGCTGGGAGCGATGACTTCCGCGCCAGACGGCAGGGTCAGCCTCGTTGTCGCCCCGACCGCGCGAAAGTGCGCCGACGACAACACTTCCGCGGGGGTGAGCACTGCGGCGATCGGAACGCCGTAGTGCTGAACGGCCGCCACCAATTCGTCCATGGTGTGGTTCGCGCACAACGCGGCAGTCAGCGCGCCGATCTCGCGGGCTGCCGAGAACCGCGGACCCAGCCGGTCGAACTTGGGGTCCTGAAACTGCTCCGGCTCGCCGAGCCACGCTCGCATGCCGTGCCACTGCCGGGGCGACATCACGCAGGTGCGCACGTAGCCGTCCTTGCACGCGAAGATCGGGTACACGTCCTGGTTCACCGGTCGGCCCCGCCATGCCTCGGCGTTCCGCTGCGCCAGCGACCCCTGCCCCATCGCACCGAACGGCGGGTCGAGTGCCTGCAGCACACCCTCGTACCGAGAGAAATCGATGTAATCGCCTGTGCCGCAGCGGGTTTTGCGATAGTAGGCGGCTATCGTGGCCCACGCCGCTTGCGCAGCGGCGGTGGCCGACGCGATACCGATCGGTGGCAGCACCGGTGGCCCGTCCACCGGACCCGACCGGGACAGCGCGGTCGACATCGCATACAGCACGGCATCGGTCGCCTTCCATGAGGCGTGCGGCCCAGTCGCGCCAAAGTCGGTGACGGACAACGCAATCAGTTGGGCGAACCTTGACGCCAGCTCCGCGGCCGACGCGCCGAAGCCTGCGGCCTGACCCGGGATCCCGTCGTCGACCAGAATGTCCGCGCTCTCGACGAGGTCGAGAAAGCGCCGCCGGTCGGCGTCGATGCCGGAGTCCAGCACGGCGCCGCGCTTGTTCGCGTTGTGCAGTGCGAACGCGATCCCCGCCCCCGCCACGCTCGGCGGGGCGCCGCGTGCCGGGCTGCCGCCCGGTGGCTCGATCTTGAGGACATCGGCGCCGAGGTCGGCCAGCAGGCGGGTGACGGCATCCCCGTGATCGACGGCCAGGTCCAGGACGCGCACCCCGGCCAGCGGCAATGCGGATCCCAGCACGGTCGCCAGAGTAGTGAGGCTCTCGCGGGGCGACCGGACGCGGGTGAACCGAAGGTAAACTCGACGGCATCATGTCTGTGGCCAGCGTGGCGGAGCAACCTCATCCGGTCGTCTCGCAGCTGGCCGCGCTTCACCACTTCCGGATTTACGTCGACATGGCGGTGGTCGTGGTCGTGTTGGCGTTGACCAATGTGATCGCGCATTTCACCACGCCGTGGGCCAGCGTTGCCACGGTGCCCGCCGCCGCGTTGGGACTCGTCGTGTTGTTGCGGTCGCGCGGGCTCGGGTGGGCGGAGCTGGGCTTGGGTCGCGAGCACTGGAAGGCTGGAGCCGGCTACGCGCTGGCCGCGGTGGTGTTGGTGGTGACGGTGATCGCCGCGGGCGCTCTGCTGCCGTGGACCCGGCCGATGTTCATGAACAACCATTACGCGACGCTGTCCGGCGCGTTGATCGCGTCGATGGTGCTCATTCCGCTGCAGACCGTGATTCCCGAGGAACTCGCGTTCCGCGGCGTGCTGCACGGCACGCTGGACCGCATTTGGGGGTTCCGGGGTGTCGCCGCGGCCGGCTCGCTGCTGTTCGGTCTCTGGCACATTGCCACCTCGCTCGGCCTGACCAAAGGCAATGTCGGGTTGCACCGGATGTTCGGTGTCGGCTTGGGCGGCGAGGTGATCGGCGTGGTGCTGGCCGTGGCGGCCACCGCGGCCGCCGGGTTCGTGTTCACGTGGCTGCGCAGGCGCAGCGGCAGTCTGTTGGCCCCGATCGCGTTGCACTGGTCTTTGAACGGGCTCGGCGCGCTGGCCGCGGCCCTGGTGTGGCACCTCGCTACGTAACTGCGCGGCCTAAGCGCCAGGTGCGAGTTTGCTTCCGAGCATCTCCTTGGCCCCTACCACGACTGGGCAGTGGTTCTCCTCTGCCATACCGGTGAGTAGAGCGAACGCGGCGGTGGCGTCGACGTCGAAGCGCTCCATCACCATGCCCTTGGCCTGACCGATGATGTCGCGGCTGCCCAGCGCCGAGCGGTAGTGCCGTTCGTGATGCACGGCCTCAAGCGTCAAGGCAGCATGCGTCGCCAGGATCGTTGCGGCGCGCCCAGCCTCGTCGTCCAGGCCGTTCGGCTGCGACGCCAGCAGCATCATTGCTCCCCAGCTACGCAGGTGCGTGTACAGCGGCACGCACAGCAGCGAGCGCACCGGCGTGTGCGCAGTGATGGCGGCAGTGACTCGCGGCCACCTCGTCTCGGTGGTCGCATCGGAGACCCGAACCGTGCACCGCTTTCGGGCCGCGTCGAAGGCGGGCCCTTCACCGAGGTCCATGTGAAGCTGTTCGACCCGCGCGGAGTTCGAGCCCGGCTCGGACACGCCGCGCCAATCGCCGCGGCCGACGATCAATAGGGCGCCGGCGTCCGCGACGCCGACGACATATGTCGGCGCCAGGCTTGCGAACTGCGCCGCGACGGGCTCGTAGTGGGGCCGGGCCTGGCCACGCACCTCCCGAACCGTGTCGGCGATCGCCTGGTGCAGGTCGACGCTCGTCGCGGCGACGGCAAATAGCCCGCGGTCATACCCGAGGAATTGGCTCTCGCCCAGCCGATCCGCCGTCGCATCCATTTGCTCGCCGCCCTCCATGGGCGGATTACCCGTTAGCGCGCGGCTACACACAGCGGGCAGTCAAGGCAACAACACGGCCGCGCCTGCGATGCGGCCGTCGGCCAGGTCGGTCAGCGCGACGTCGGCATGATCGAGCGGATACGTCGGATGGCTGACCGCGATCTTGTGCTGTCCGGCGAAGGCGAGGAACTCGCGGGCGTCGGCCCTGGTATTCGACGTCACCGAGCGGATCTGACGCTCCTGGAACAGGTGACGCTGATAGTTCAGCGGCGGGATGTCGCTGAGGTGAATGCCGGCGATCGCGAGGGTGCCGCCGCGGTCGAGCGCCTCGAGGGCTGGCAGCACGAGATCGCCAACAGGCGCGAACAGGATCGCGGCGTCCAGGGGCGCCGGCGGCGGGTCCGTCGCACCCTGCACGGACGCCGCTCCCAGCGCACGGGCCAGGTCCTGAGCCGCGGCACCGCGCGTCATCACGTGGACTTCGATCCCCTGCGCGAGTGCGACTTGCGCGGTGATGTGAGCGCTTCCCCCGAACCCGTACAGTCCGAGCCGTCCGCCGGTCGGCACGTCGGCGCGCAGCAGCGACCGGTAGCCGATGATCCCGGCGCACAACAGCGGCGCCAGCTCCGCGTCCGGATAGCCCGACGGCAGCCGATGAGCGAAAGCAGCTGGGACAGTAGCGAATTCGGCATACCCGCCGTCGGCGTCCCAGCCGGTGTAGCGCGACTCTGGGCAGAGGTTCTCGTTGCCGCGGATGCAGTATCGGCACGTTCCGCAGGTGTGACGCAGCCAGGCGACGCCAACGCGGTCCCCCACCGAGAAGCCGGTGTCGGAAGCGGTTTCGACGACCTCGCCGACGACCTCGTGGCCGGGAATCACATCGGGCCGGTGCACGGGCAGGTCGCCCTCGCTGACGTGCAAATCGGTCCGGCACACTCCGCACGCGTGCACGGCGACCAGCAACTCCCCGGCGCCTGGCCGCGGTATCTCGGCGCTGACCCGATCCAGGGGTCGGCTGCGCATCGGCCCTGGCCGTCGCACCCGCCAGGCCGTCATCGTGCTCGCCATGACGGCGTTGCCCGCCGGACTAGCTGGGTGGCGGGGCCATTCCCGGTGCGTTCTCCGGCGCGACCGGCACCGGAACGCCGACCGGCGCTGCGCCTGGAGCAGGCGCCGGCGCCGGCGCGCCGGGAGCCGGGGAGGCACCGGGCGCCGGGGGTGCGCCTTGGGCCGGCGGCGCGCCCTGGTCAGCCGGCGGAGGAGGCGGCGGAGCATACGGCTGCACCGACTGGGCCAGCGCCTTGGCGGCGGCTTTGTCGACCGGGTTGTTGGCCGAGCCGAGCCACACGACGAAGTAGCGGCTGTTCTGCGCCGGCTGGTTGCCGTTGCGCGGCGCGACCGTGCCGAGCGCTGCGGCCCAGATCTGGCCGTTGGGCTTGTTCGGGTCGGTGAACTTCACCTCGTAGTACGCCGACGCGCCGGGCTGCCCGTTGGCGTCGAAGGTCGTGGTTTCCTGGTTGATCCGAGTGCCCGGGAACGGCATGTAGAACTCGCCCATGTCGGACGCGAGCCGGATTGCGGCCTTTTGGTTGTCCGCTTCGGCGCCGGCGAACAACCGCATGTCGAGCTTGCCCAGCAAGATGCTGGTGTCCACCGGAGGCTGCTGGCCTTGCGGCGGCACCTTCAGCAGCACGGCCTGCCCGTAGCTGATCCGCGATGCGTCACCGGCGGTCCACCCCGGCGGCATCACGTAGCTGAACCCGCCGGCGGGCACGTTGACGCGGTTCGCGTCCGGTGCCGGTGGCGGTGGGTTCTGGTCGCCCGGCGGAGGAGGCGGTCCGTTGGTGTCCGACGGCGGTGCCGGCGGTTGGTTCGGGTCCGCCGGCTGCGCCGGTGGAGGGTTGTTGTCCGCGGGCGGTGGCGCCCCGGGCGCGGTGGTGTCAGGCGACGGTGGCGGCGGATCCGCGTAGGCAACCGACATCGGTGTTGTCAGCGCAATCGCACCCGCAACCGCCGTGGCCCCCAGCGTCTTCCAAAGCCCCATTGGTCGCGATTTCCCCTC
>DASRFZ010000218.1:0-2726 GCA_035651275.1 Mycobacterium sp.
ATCTGATCGCGGGGGATCGGCCCGTCCAGGGATGCGGTCTGGGCCAGCGCCTTGTCGACGGTGGTCAGCGCGGTGTCGACGACTTCGTTGTTGAGTTGCACCAGATCGGCCACTTTGTCACCGGCCCACACCTGCCAGTCCTTGCCGGAACCCCAAGAGCTGGGCGGCAATTCGACTGGCGCTCCGACGTAACCCAGAGTTGCGGCGTCGCTCAGCGTGCCGACCCGCACCCCGGCCGCGGGCAGTGCGCGCAGCACGCGCTCGAGCCACAACGGCCCTTCATACCACCAGTGGCCGAACAATTCTGTGTCGAACGCCGCGATGACATGCGCTGGGCGGCCGAGCCTTTCGCTTTCAGAGACAAGCCGCCGTCGCACAATCTCAACGAAGTCCGCGACGTGGCCGTCGACCGCCCTCTCGGCACGCGCCGGCTCGTATGGGGCCTTGTCGTCCGAGGCAACATTGCGACCGGTGACGCGGGCCGGCTTCAGCCCGGTGTCATGGTCGTAGGTGTGGAAGTCGCGGTACGCCGCGTGGCCGGGATAGCCCGACTTCGGTGACCACACGCGATAGCTCACCTGAAGGTCGCGGCCGAACGCGACGACGTCGGACGCGCCGACCGGCCGACCCAACGCCGTGTCGCCGCGTAGCGACGGCCCGTCGACCATGAAATGCCCGATTCCTGCTGCGGCGTAATCGTTTTCCATGCCCGGCGCGTAGGCGCACTCGGGTGCCCAGATACCGGCGGGCCTGTGCGCGAAGCGCTGCTGCGCGTCGGCTAGCCCCTCCCGCAGCGCGAACTCGCGCAGGCGCGAGTGCAACAGCGGCTGGAACGGGTGGGCCAGCGGGCCGCCCAGCAATTCGATTGTCCCGGCGTCGATCAGCTCGCGCAGTAACGGGCTGGCGCCGTGACGCCACAGCAGCTCGAAATCCGACAGCGCCCGCCCCGCCTCGGCGTACTCGCGAATGCCGAACTCTCGCAACGGTTCTCGCAGCGTCGTCGCCTCGAGAGCGCGCAGCTGCCAGTTGGCGAGCCAGTGATGCATACCGTCGAGGCAGTACGGGTCGTCGAGCTGGGCGGCCACCACGGGCGTGATGCCCAGCGTCACCACCCCGCGACGGTCCTCGGAAGCCAGCGTTCGCAGCACCCGCATCAGCGGCAGGTACGCCGCCGACCACGACTGATACAGCCACTCCTCGCCGACCGGCCAGCGGCCATGATGCGCAAGCCACGGCAGGTGCGTATGCAGCACCAGCGTGAACAGGCCAGGTGTGTTATCGCTCACGGCCGCTCCGCGATCGCGACCAGGTCCAGGCTCGCGTCGATCTCCCGATCAGAGGTGAGCTCGAAGTCGTCGACACTCACCGACGCGACGTCGGCGAGCAGGTCGGCCGGCCACGGCGCGTCGGCCAGTGCCCGCTGCACCTGCGCGTCGATGATCGAGCCGCCGTACTTGGCGTCCAGATCGACCAGCCGCGCACCGTGGAACACGCCGAGCATCGACGCCACCGTGAAGCCCCCGTCTGTCAAAAGCGAGGTCAGCTCTGACGCGTTCAGCTCGCGCGTATGGAATGGGTTGACCGGAGTATCGCGGCCAGGGGAGAAGGTGATCCGGTTCGGCGTCGACATCAACAGCAGCCCGCCCGGCCGCAGCACGCGGAAACACTCGGCGACGAAACCCGGCTGGTCCCAAAGGTGTTCGATCACCTGGAAGTTCACCACGACATCGACAGACCCGTGCCCCAAAGGCAGTGACGCCAAGTTGCCATGACGGACGTCGACGCGCGGATACCGAGCCCGCACATGGGCGACGGTGAGCTCGTCGTAGTCCAACCCGATGACGCTGCGGGCCACGTCGGCGATCAGATCCGCCCCATACCCTTCGCCGCAGCCGGCCTCGAGCACGTCGCGGCCCGCGCACCGACCGGCCAGCCGCCGGTAAACCACCTCGTGGCGGCGGAACCAGTAGTTCTCTTCGGCCAGACCGGGCACCGTGCGCTCGCCGGTCAACGCCAAAGAGTCGTGTGCAGTCATCGCAAGGCAGGCTAAACCCGATACCAGGAGTTCGCGAGAGGCGTGCAGTCAGATCACCAGCGACGACCGGATATGGTGTACGGGCGAACCTCGCAAAGTTACCCATGAGTAACATGCGTGTGCAGGCAAATCGTGACATTGCAGGCCGAACGATCGGCCATTTCGAGGAGGGCGAACCACACCGATGACGAACATCGTGGTCCTGATCAAACAGGTCCCAGACACGTGGTCGGAGCGCAAACTTCGGGACGACGACTTCACGCTCGACCGTGACGCCGCCGATCCGGTGCTCGACGAGATCAACGAGCGGGCCGTCGAAGAGGCGCTGTTGACCAAGGAAAAAGAAGGCGACGACAGCACTGTGACCGTGCTGACGGCCGGCCCGGAGCGCGCCACCGAGGCGATCCGCAAGGCGCTGTCGATGGGCGCCGACAAGGCGATTCATGTGCAGGACGACGCGATTGCCGGTTCGGATGCCGTCGGTACCGCCAAGGTGCTCGCCAAGGCATTGGGCAGCGTCGAGTGGGATCTCGCGATCGCGGGTTCGGAGGCGACCGACGCCCGCGGTGCGGTTGTCCCTGCGATGCTGGCCGAATTGCTCGGCGTGGCTCAGTTGACTCAGGCCCGCAAGGTGACCGTCGATGGCTCCACCGTCACGATCGAGCGAGTGACCGACACCGGCTACGAAAAG
>DASRFZ010000219.1:0-24389 GCA_035651275.1 Mycobacterium sp.
AAGCCCCATGACGCGATCGTCATCGGGAAGTTCCACGGCGTGATGACACCGACCACTCCGAGTGGCTCGTGGAAGGTGACGTTTAGACCGTCCGCAACTGGAATCTGCTTGCCGGACAGTCGTTCCGGGCTTGCGGCGTAGTATTGCAGCACATCCCGGACGTGCCCGGCCTCCCACTCCGCCGACGAGATCGGATGCCCCGAGTTCGCCACCTCCAGCGCGGCCAACTCCGCGATGTGCTGGTCGACCACCGCCGCGAAGGCCCGCAATCCCGCCGCTCGCTCGGCGGGCGGTAACCTTGCCCAGAGTCGTTGCGCACGCGCCGCTTTCGTGACGGCCTCGTCGACGGCGGCAACGTCCACGGGTTCGACCGTCCGCAGCACTTCCTCGGTCGCGGGGTTGATCACCACCGATGAGCCGCTTGCGTGAAGAGCGTCAGACGGGGTCATGCGCGCTCCCGGGCGAACTCGATAGCAGCTTCCACGATGCCGGCGAACAATCGCAGATCCGACAGTCGCTCCTCCGGATGCCACTGCACGGCGACAACGAAAGCGTCTCCGGGCAATTCGATCGCTTCGATCACCCCGTCCGCGTCGCGGGCGCTGACGACCAGGCCGTGGCCCAGCTCCGCGATCGCCTGGTGGTGGTAGCACTGCTCGTCCGAGGACTCCCCGATCAGCTTCGCGAGTCGCGTCCCGGCCACGACGTCGACCCGTGACGTGGCGAACACCGCATTGCCGGGCTGGTGCCGGTCATGCCCGACGACCTCGGGCAGATGCTGGTGCAACGTGCCGCCCAGCGCGACGTTGAGCACCTGTGCGCCGCGGCAGATGCCCAGCACAGGGATTTCCCGCTTCAAAGCGTAAGTCAGCAGCGCGAATTCCCACGCGTCGCGATCCGGCCGCGGCTCGTCGGTCTGCGGGTGCGGTTTCTGCCCGTACCGCTGCGGATCGACGTCTTTGCCGCCAGTGATCACCAGCCCGTCGAGGCCGTCGAGCACCCGGTTCGCGATCTCGGTGTTGACCGGCTGCGGCGGCAGCAGCACCGCGATGCCACCGGCTTGCGTGACGCCGTCGAAGTAGATGTGCGGCAAAAAGCTTGCCCGCACGTCCCATACACCGGTCTGGGCCTGCTCGAGGTACGTCGTCAAGCCGATCACCGGCCGAGAACCAGAACTAGAGCCGCTCAAAACCGCGGATCCTGTCCCAGTCGGTGACGGCGGCGTTGTACGCGGCCAGTTCGACCCGCGCATTGTTCAGATAATGCGCGACGACGTCGTCACCGAACGCTTCCCGCGCCACCGCAGAGCCCGCGAACAAATCTGCGGCCTCGGCCAGCGTCGTGGGCAACCGCTCGGCATCACTCTCATACGCATTGCCGGACAACGGTTCTGGCAACTCCATCTTGTTGTCGATCCCGTACAGGCCGCCCGCGATCAGCGCCGCGACCGCAAGATACGGGTTCACGTCGCCGCCCGGCGCGCGGCACTCCATCCGCATGCCGTCGCCGTGTCCCACGACCCGCGCCGCACAGGTCCGGTTGTCGAAGCCCCAGGCGACGGCCGTCGGGGCGAAACTCGCATCGGCAAATCGCTTGTAGGAGTTGATGTTCGGCGCATACAACAGCGTAAACTCGCGCAAGGTCGCCAACACCCCGGCGACGAAACCACCGAACAGCGCTGACATCCCGGCGCCGTCGGCGAACACCGCGGCCCCGTCGTCGTCACGCAGTGAGATGTGGATGTGACAGCTGTTGCCTTCGCGTTCGTCGAACTTCGCCATGAACGTCAGACTCTTGCCATGCTGGTCGGCAATCTCCTTGGCACCGTTCTTGTAGATCGTGTGGTTGTCGCACGTGACGAGGGCGTGGTCGTAGCGGAACGCGATCTCCTGTTGGCCGCGGTTGCATTCGCCTTTGACTCCCTCGCAATACATTCCGGCGCCGATCATGCCGACGCGGATGTCGCGCAGCAGCGGCTCCATCCGAGTAGAGGCGTGGATTGCGTAGTCGACGTTGTAGTCGCTGGCCGGCGTCAGGCCGCGGTAGCCCAGCGCCCACGCCTCGCGGTAGGTGTTCTCGAACACCATGAACTCCAGTTCGGTGCCGACGTAGGGCACCAGCCCGCGCCGCGCGAGTCGGTCGATTTGCAGGGCCAGCACACTGCGCGGTGCGACGGCGACCGGTTTGCCGTCGGTGGCGAAAAGGTCGGCCAAGACGAGCGCCGTGCCGGGCAGCCACGGGATGCGCCGCAGCGTAGAGAAGTCGGGCGTCATCACCATGTCGCCGTAGCCGGTGTCCCAGCTGCTCATCGCGTAACCCGCGACAGTGTCCATGTCGACGTCGACTGCGAGAAGGTAGTTGCAGCATTCGGCGCCGTGCTTGGCGACCTCCTCGGTGAACAGCCGCGCGGACACCCGCTTACCCACGAGGCGGCCCTGCATGTCGGCGAAGCCGACGACGACCGTGTCGATGTCGCCGGACGCGATCAACTCCTCGAGCTGACCCAACGAGAGCATGACCGAAAGTCAACCATTGGACTCGGCCGTCCGCTTATCGTTCCGCGTTGGTTTGACAGTCCGGGCACAGGCCGTGCAACGTGAGCCCACCCTGATCCGACAGCGTGAACGCGCTGCCCTCGATCGCGTGCTCCAGCGCCGAACTCAGCCGCTGCGCCGGCACCTCGATGATCGCCCCACAGCGTGTGCACACCGCGTGGTGATGCGGAGTCTGCGCGAGACCGTACGTCGTGACGCCGCCCTCGACCGGCAGCGCGTGCAGCACCCCCGCATCGACCAGCGTCGTCACCGTCCGGTACACCGTCGCCATGTCAGGGACGTCCACATCGTCGGAGTCGAGCAAGCGCTGGTGAATTTCGGCCACCGACAGATGGCCGTGAACCGGCTGCAGAGCCGCCAGCACCGCGATCCGCGGTGCAGTGCGCCGCAATCCGTGCTGGCGCAACACCTCGCCGATTCGCTCGGCGACTCCTCGGCTCACCCCCTCAGTGTCCAGCGTTCGGCACAAGATGCCAACGCAGACGAGGGCGGATAGGGTCAAACGGGTGGGGTCCCCTGGAGATCATCCCGAGGCGATCACGCTCGGCCTGCACGACATTCCGCCGGCCCACCTGGTCAAGGCCATGCCGGAGAACGTCGTGCTCGACCTCGGCTGGGGCAGGCTGATCTTCGGGCAGACGTTCTCCGACGCCAAACACCTCGCGGAGGTCCTTCGCGAGGAGGGCCCAGGCCGTCGCGACATCTGCATGTACGCCAGCGAGGCCCACGTCGTCGTCGCCCGCTCACCGCACGAGCTGTTCATCGACCCCAGCCACACCTACCGACTGCGGTTCGCCGACACGACACTCGATGCTCCAATCGACGCCGGGGCGAACGGAATCACCGTGCGCCCGTTGGAATCTCGCGACGACGCCGACGAGATGAACCGCGTGTACCTGCGGTGCGCGATGGTGCCGGCACGCGTCGACGTCATTTGGGACAACCACGTGAGCTGCGACGCGGTGACGTATCTGGTCGCCACCCGCGAAACCGACGGCGCCGTCATCGGCACGGTCACCGGCGTGGACCATCACAAGTTGTTCGACGACCCCGAGCACGGCAGCAGCCTGTGGACGCTGGCCGTGGACCCTGCCGCGGGCCTGCCCGGCGTCGGCGAAGCGTTGACCCGCGCCGTAGCCGAGCACATGCGCGCCAACGGCTGCGCATACCTGGACCTTTCGGTGGTGCACGACAACGCCGCGGCGATCGCGCTGTACGAAAAGCTCGGCTTCCGACGCGTCCCGGTGCTGTGCATCAAGCGCAAGAACGCGATCAACGAGCCGCTGTTCACGGCGTTGACGCCCGAGACCGTCGACGACTTGAATCCGTACGCCCGGATCATCGCCGACGAGGCGCTGCGGCGGGGCATCCAGGTCGAGGTTCTCGACGCGGAGACCGGGGAGTTGCGGCTGACGCACGGCGGGCGCAGCGTGATCACTCGCGAATCACTGTCCGAGTTCACCTCGGCGGTCGCGATGAGCCGCTGCGACGACAAGCGCCGCACCCGGCGGATCGCCGTCGAGGCCGGGGTCACCGTGCCCCGAGGGCGCCTGGCCACGTTCGACGAGCAGGACCATGAGTTCCTCGAGGCGGTCGGCGACGTGGTCGTCAAACCCACGCGCGGCGAGCAGGGAAAAGGCATCACTGTGGGCGTCGACGGGCCCGGCGAGCTTGACGCGGCGCTGGTTCGCGCCCGCGAGCACTCTCCCGAAGTGCTGATCGAGCAGCGCGCGCAGGGTGACGACCTGCGGCTCGTGGTCATCGACGGCGCGGTCGTCGCCGCCGCGATTCGCCGGCCGGCGGAGGTCATCGGGACCGGCTATCACACCGTTCGTGATCTCGTGGAGGCGGAGAGCCGGCGTCGCGCCGCCGCCACGGGCGGCGAGTCGAAGATCCCGGTCGACGAGGTGACCGAGGCGACCGTGCGCGAAGCGGGCTGGTCGTACGACGAAGTGCTGCCGGAGGGGACGCGGCTACGGGTGCGCCGGACCGCGAACCTGCATCAGGGCGGCACGATCCACGACGTCACCGCGACGGTGAATCCGGAACTGTCGCGGGTGGCGGTGAAGATGGCCGACGCGATCGGCATCGGCGTCACCGGCATCGACCTGCTGGTTCCCGACATAACCGGCGACGACTACGTGTTCATCGAGGCCAACGAGCGTCCGGGGCTGGCCAATCACGAACCGCAGCCGACCGCTGCCGCATTCATCGACTACCTGTTTCCCGGCCACCCGCGCTTACCGCAGGCCTGGACACCCGAACTGCCCAAGCCGTAGACGTCACCAGGTGCTGCTGCGGAGCACGATCTCGGCGGCCAGCTGGGCCGTCGACTCCTGCGCGTTGCGTCGGCCCAGCAGTTCGACGATCCGGAAGTCGCCGTAGACGTAGCGCTGGCTCGCCTTTGCGACCGCGCGGGCAGCGGGCGTGCTGACCAGTGCGGTCGTGTTGATTTCCACCGGCGGGCAATGCTCGTCGCGGACGACGCCGGTCATGTCCGCGACTCGCGGGTGTCCCCGGTCGATCACCACCAGTCCGATGAACCGGTCGAGGCGGCTTGCGGCCAGTTCCCACGCGATCTCGCCGCCGACTCGGTCACCGACCAGCACACCCCATTTCACGCCGAGCGAGTCGAGGATGCCGACGACCGACTTCGGGGTCAGCCGGCGGTCGGGCGAGATGACGATGGTGCGCAGTGACGCGGTGTGCAGTCGCTGACACACCGGGTCGTAGGCGGCCGGCGCTTGATGTGCGGCACCGAGCATGACGACGACAGGTCCTTTCTCAGGACCTGACACGCTGACCGGGACACCGAACCCGTCGACGGTGACCATCGTCGACTGCACCTGTCGGACGCTACAGGCTGTGACGGTGGCAGCGGGTCGTTTTCGTCGCCCTGGCAGCAGATGTTCAGATTTCAGCTGTCCTGAATGCGTTGCGCTTGCCGGTCGACGATGTCGGTGAACGTTTGCGGCAGCGCAGCTTTCGGGACGGGCTGCTGGCCGGGGCCCAGTTGTGTTGTGGGGAAAGCGATTCCGAACACCGACATCGTACCGATGTTTTCGAACGACATGAACGCGCTGCTATCCGTCCCGTTGAGCCGCATCGTCTGCTGATACACCAGCTGTCCCTTCCGTGACGCAGACAACGCGGTCGTCGTGATCGGGATAGGCGCGGACTGACGATCGAAATACGCCTTAAAACTCTGACAGCGTTTTGCCTCGGTCGCCAGCTTGGTGAGATTGAGCGGCGACGTGAGCACGGTGACGACGATGCGCGCGCCGTCGTAGATGACGCTGTACTTCGCGGCACTGCCGGGGCCGCGCTCCGCGTTCGCGGCGATCACCCCCGTCAACCCGTTCGAGCAGTCCTTCGGCATGGTCAGCATGGGCGGCGGCCCGCCGGCGTTGTCGGGTTTTCCCGGCTGCTCCGCGATGCGGCCGTAGCCGACACCGGCCGGGAAGTCCGCTTGGGTCAGCAGTACCTTTTCCAACCTCGCGCCGGGCCAGGTGGGAGTGCCACTGATCGCGGTCGCGCAACCGGCCACCAGGGCGGCAGCCGCGATCGACGCTACTGGCTTCAGCACGGTGACAGGGTACTGACGACGGTCGGTCGACGCGGCGGTCCGTTGTGCAGCAGATCGAATATCGCGCCGGTGTCGAGGTGCTGAGCGAGTAGGTCGGCCACGGTGTCCAGCTGAGTGTCGCGACGGGCGGTGACGTTCACGTCGTCGGCGACGACGAATCCTTCCCGGCCCGCGGTGGCTGCGGCTTCCGCGAGCCAGCTGCGGCGGAACTCGTCGTCGTCCAGCAGACCGTGCCAGTGTGTGCCGTACACCGCGTCGTGCCGAATGCCCCGGCCGCTCCAGTCGGTTTCGGCCGATCGGGTGAGCTGGCCGTGGTGGATCTCGTAGCGGGTTCCGCTGCGGTTGAGGGTTTTGTCTTTGCGGAATTCGATGTCGGCGTCGAGCATGCGGAGTCCGTCGACGAGGCCCTGTTGGGACTCGACGCGGTCGTCGATCTGGCGGCACAGCATCTGAAAGCCCCCGCAGATACCGAGAACGGGTTTGCCTTTCTTGACGTGATCGACGATGGCGTCGGCCAACGCACGCTCGCGCAGCCAGTCGAGATCAGCAACGGTGGCCTTGGTGCCGGGGATCAGCACGACGTCGGCGTCGGCGAGGTCGGCGGCATCGACGGTCCAGCGGACCAGCACGCCGGGTTCGCACGCCAGCGCTTCGACGTCGGTGGTGTTCGACGTGCGCGGCAGCCGGATCGCCGCGACGCGCAGCCAATCGGCGCCGCGCGGAGGTTGCGGGGTGCCGACGACGCGCCGCGCCTCGACCGACAGTGAGTCCTCGGTGTCGAGCCACAGGTCGTCGACGTACGGGAGAACGCCGTAAGTCGGTCTGCCAGTTAGTGATTCGAGTTGTTGCAGCCCGGGCGCGAGCAAAGCCGGGTCGCCGCGGAACTTGTTGACAACAAAGCCGGCGATCAGCTGCTGGTCGTCCGGGTCGAGCACCGCAAGCGTGCCGAAGAAGTGCGCGAGAAGGCCGCCGCGATCGATGTCGCCGACGAGCATGACTGGCAGCTCTGCGGCGCGGGCCAGCCCCATATTCGCGAGATCGGTTGCGCGCAAATTGATTTCAGCGGGTGAGCCAGCACCCTCGCAGATCACTGCATCGAATTCCGCACGCAGCGTCTCTAATTCAGCCGTGACTACACCGACGAGCTGGTCGCGGTATTTCACATAATCGCCAGCGCGCACGGTGCCGACGACCTGTCCCTTCACCACCAGTTGCGAGGCGCGGTCGCTGCCCGGCTTGAGCAGGATCGGGTTGAACCGCACCCTCGGTTCGAGACCGGCAGCTCTGGCCTGCATCGCCTGCGCGCGGCCGATTTCGCCGCCGTCCGCGGTGACCGCGGAGTTGTTCGACATGTTCTGAGCCTTGAACGGCGCGACCTTGACGCCGTTGCGGGCCAACAGCCGACACAGCCCCGCGACGACCATCGACTTGCCGGCGTCGGAGCTGGTGCCCGCGACCAGCAGCGCGCCACTCACCGTCGCCGCGCGAGCAGACGCGGAATCGCATTACCCGGCCGGCAATTGTGCGAGTTAGTGTCTGCTCGCGGGAGTAACGGAGTCACGGGAGCGTGAGAATTTCCGCGCCGTCGTCAGTGACTACCAGCGTGTGCTCGAACTGCGCGGTCCACTTGCGGTCCCTGGTGGCGACGGTCCAACCGTCGTCCCAGATTTCGTAGTCCAGCGCGCCGAGGTTGATCATCGGTTCGATCGTGAACGTCATACCGGGCTCGAGCACGGTGGTGACGGAGGGTTGGTCGTAATGCAGCACCACCAGCCCGTTGTGGAAGGTGGTGCCGATGCCGTGTCCGGTGAAATCGCGAACGACGTTGTAGCCGAAGCGGTTTGCGTACGACTCGATCACCCGGCCGACTATCGACAGCGACCGGCCGGGCTTGACGGCCTTGATCGCGCGCATCATCGCTTCGTGGGTGCGTTCGACAAGCAGTCGATGATCCTCGGACACGTTGCCGGCAAGAAAGGTCGCGTTGGTGTCGCCGTGCACGCCGTTGATGTAGGCGGTCACGTCGATGTTGACGATGTCGCCGTCCTCGATGACCGTCGAGTCCGGAATGCCGTGGCAGATGATTTCATTCAGCGACGTGCAGCACGATTTCGGAAAACCCTTGTAGCCCAACGTCGATGGATACGCGCCGTGGTCGACCATGTAGTCGTGGGCGATGCGGTCGAGCTCGTCGGTGGTAACGCCGGGCGCGACGGCCTTGCCGGCATCCTGCAGAGCGCCGGCGGCGATGCGACCGGCGACGCGCATCTGCTCGATCACTTCGGGCGTCTGCACCCACGGCTCGCTGCCCTCGTTCACGGTCGACTTCCACGTGTATTCGGGCCGCGGGATCGACGACGGCACCGAGCGTTGAGGCGATATCACGCCGGAGCGCAGGGCGGAACGGACGGTCATATCATCAGCCTATCGAGGAGCAATGCGCCGAATTCTGCTGAGTTTCGGCCGCCGCGGCCGTGGCCCGCGAATATCGAGCGAACCGAGGACCATGCGACCCGTCAGCACGACGTGCGGGGTGCCCTCGGCCGGCGGATCCTTGCGGCGGTCTCTGGCGCTGCCGCCGTAGACAGTGACGTCGTCGATCGACGCGCTCGCGCCGTCGGGCAGCCGGATGTCGACCGAGCCGCGGATCATGTCGAGCTCGATGACCACGACAGGCCCGGCGAAGCGGGCTTTGGTGAGGTCGAGGTCGACTGATCCCAGTCTGCGAACCAGGGCAAGGCGGGTCGGCACGACCCACTCGCCGTGGCGCTTGAGCGAGCCGGCCCACCCGCGCAATTCGACGCGGTCGGCAACTGAGGTGACGATCGCGCCTGGCGCGGGCAAGTCGTCGACCACCCCGAGCTCTCCGCGGGTGCGTGCACGCGACACCTGCGACGAGCGCTCGTCGAACTCCTCGATGTCGATCAGGCCGAGCGCCAGCGCGTTGGCGAGCCGACGCAGCGTGCCGTTGCGGTCGGCGTCGGACACGCGAAGTTCGATGGCCTGGTCACCGGTAGTCATGGCGCTACCAAACTACCGCGCGCCGCGCGTGGACTCAGGCCAAGTAATCCGGCGGCAGCTGCGCCAGCATGCTGCGGATCATCCGCACCGCGTATTCCGAGCTGCCTCCCCCGACGATCAGCGCTGCGAACGCCATGTCGCCGCGGTATCCGGCGAACCACGAATGCGAGCCGCCCGGGAATTCGGCCTCACCCGTCTTCCCGTGCACATCGCCCGAGCCGGCGATGTCTTTCGCAGTACCGCTGGTGACCACCAGCCGCATCATCGGGCGCAGGCCGTCGAGCATCTGCGGAGTGATGTCAGTGTGGTCGCCGGTGACTCCCGTCGGTCGGCCCACAATCAATTGCGGCACAGGCGTTTTCCCGTTCGCGACGGTGGCTGCTGCCAATGCCATTCCGAATGGGCTCACTAGCACCTTGCCCTGCCCGAAGCCGTCCTCTGTGCGTTCGGACAGGTTGACCGTGGGCGGCACTGAGCCGGTGACCGTCGGGACACCGGCAACGTCGTAGTCGAGTCCGATCCCGTACTGCGCGGCCGCCACGTTCAGCGCCGTCGGCGGCATCCGGCTGGCAAGCTCCGCGAACGTCGTATTGCACGAATTCGCGAACGCCCGCGACATCGGCACCACGCCGAGGTCGAAGGCGTCGTAGTTCGACACGACGCGATGCCCGATCTCGGTGGTGCCAGGACAACCCAGCATCGTGTTCGGTGTCGCAATGTCCCGCTGGATCGCCGCTCCGGCTGTGATCATCTTGAACGTCGACCCGGGCGGGAACAGGCCCGTCGTCGCCAGCGGTCCTTTCGAGTCGGCGGCCGGATTCTGGGCGATCGCCAGGATCGCGCCCGTCGACGGCTTGATCACGACGATCATCGCCTGCTTGCCGACGGAGTTGACGGCACCCTGCGCAGCGTTCTGCACCGACCGGTCCAGCGTGATCGACACCGACGGCGCGGGCGTGGGCGGCGTCTCGTCGAGCACGCCGACGTCGACACCGTTCTGGTTGACCGTCACGATCCGCCAGCCGGCCTCACCGTCGAGTTGATCGCTCACCGCCTTCTTCACCTGTGCCACCAACGCCGGCGCGAACCCGTCGTCGGTCGGCAGCAGCTCGGGCTGCGGAGTCACCACCACGCCCGGCAGCTGGCCGATCGCCGGCGCGACTTTGTTGTTGTCGTCGGGCCGCAGTGTGATCAGGCCAATCGGCGTGCTCGACGAACTCGCTTGCTCGGCGAGGCGCTGGGGGTCGAGCGTGTTGTCGAACGGCCGAAGCGCGTCCACGACGGCGCGCGCGGTCGGCATCAGCTGTCCGCCGGCCTGGGCCGCGTCGAGTTGGTAGTGGTACAGGTAGCCGGGCTTGAGCACATCGGTGCCGCCATCCTCGTTCACCGACGCTCGCTGTGGCGCGTCGGCACGCAGCGCGAACGTCTGGTGCTCGCCGAGCTTGGGATGCAGGCCGGCGGGAGTCCACCGGACCTCCCAGCGTCCCTCCTCGCGGATCATCGACAGCTTGCCGTCGTAGGTCCACGTGCGGTTCTTCGGCAGATGCCAGGTGTAGCGGTAGTCGACGCTGCCGGTGTCGTCTTTGTACGTCGAGCCGAGCACCTGCGCGTCGAGGTGGTTGGCCTGCAGCCCGGCCCATGCAGCGTTGAGCGCGGTCCGCGCGTCCTCCGGCTTGTCGCTCAGCGCGGCCGCCGCGGCAGTGTCGCCCTTGCCCAGCGCGGAGAAGAACTGATCGGCGACGGGCGTGGGTCCGTCAGGTTTCGGCGTGCAGGCCGTCAGCAAGCCGGTGACGACGACGACCGACGTAAGAATTCGTGTGACTAATGTTGCCATTGAGGCTCATGTTACGAAGCGGTCACGCGAGAGCCTCGGAGGCGCACCGGTTGTCAGCGATTTCGGTGCGCAAACCCGCGCTCAGCGCACGCAAACGCACCGAAGTCGCTCAGTCCAGCAGCACCGTTGCGAACCTGCCGACTTCGCTGAAGCCGACCCGCGCATACGCCGCCCGGGCCACGGTATTGAAGTCATTGACGTACAGGCTTGCCATCCGCCCACTGTCGACGATCGACGCGACTACTGCCGCGGTCCCTGTCGTGCCGAGCCCCTGTCCACGGTGTTCCGGGTGCACCCACACCCCTTGGATCTGGCCGACGGCCGGCGACTGCGAGCCGACCTCAGCCTTGAAGATCACCTCGCCGCGCTCGAATCGCGCCCACGCGCGGCCCGCTGCGATCAGCCCGGCCACCCGCCGTCGGTATCCGCGGCCGCCGTCACCGATGCGCGGGTCGACCCCGACCTCGCCGATGAACATGTCGATCGCCGCGACGAGGTAGGGCTCGAGTTCGTCGATCCGGACCCGACGCACGCCGCCGTCGATCGGGCACGACGGACGCGACGCCATCGCCATCAGCGGCTGCTGCTCGCGAACGTCACGGGCCGGGCCCCACGCATGCTCGAGCCGGTGCCACATCGGTATCACCAACTCGGCGCGTCCGACCACCGACGAACAACGGCGCACCACCCCCATCGCCTTGTCCGCGAACGCGTGCAGATCGGCCGGCGCGCCCCGCAGCGGGATGAGGTTTGCCCCTGCGTAACAAAGGGATTCGTCGGCACCGCCGCGCGTCCAGAGTTCCCCGCCGATGGCCGCCGGATCGATCCCGTGCTCCGCCACCCTCGCGGCGACCATGCAACAGCCCACCGCATCAGCGTCGAAAACCCGTTGCACCGCCGCAGAGTCGCGGACCACCGACACCCGTCGTTCGTCGACCAGGCGGAAGAGAGGCGGAGCCGACATGGGCGCTCTTTCTGCGGGGTACTAGCGCATATCAGCTTACGGTCACGACGGGCGAGCCGGGAGGTTCATCGGAAGGCTGTGCCGTGTCTTTTTCCGAGGCAATTCGCATTGCCTCTTCGATCAGCGTCTCCACGATCTGCGACTCCGGCACGGTCTTGATGACTTCACCGCGCACGAAGATCTGGCCTTTGCCGTTGCCCGACGCCACGCCGAGGTCGGCTTCGCGGGCCTCGCCGGGCCCGTTGACCACGCAGCCCATCACCGCCACCCGCAGCGGAACGTCAAGGCCGTCCAAACCCGCACTGACCTCGTTGGCCAGCGTGTACACGTCGACCTGCGCCCGCCCACACGACGGGCACGAGACGATCTCCAGCGACCGGGGCCGCAGGTTCAGCGATTCGAGAATCTGATTGCCGACCTTGACCTCTTCGACCGGCGGCGCCGACAGCGACACCCGGATCGTGTCGCCGATACCGCGCGAGAGCAGCGCGCCGAACGCCACCGCGGACTTGATGGTCCCCTGGAACGCGGGCCCGGCCTCGGTGACACCGAGGTGCAAGGGGTAGTCGCACTGCGACGCCAGAAGCTCGTACGCGGCAACCATCACGACCGGATCGTTGTGCTTGACGCTGATTTTGATGTCGCCGTAGCCGTGCTCCTCGAACAGCGACGCCTCCCACAACGCCGACTCGACCAACGCCTCGGGAGTGGCTTTGCCGTACTTCTCCATGAACCGTTTGTCCAGCGAGCCGGCATTGACGCCGATGCGGATCGGGATGCCCGCGGCGGCGGCGGCTTTCGCGACCTCAGCAACGCGACCGTCAAACTCCTTGATATTTCCGGGGTTAACGCGCACCGCCGCGCAGCCGGCATCGATGGCCGCGAAGATGTACTTCGGCTGGAAGTGGATGTCGGCGATGACGGGAATCTGGCTGTGCCTGGCGATTTCGGCGAGCGCGTCGGCGTCCTCTTGCCTCGGGCACGCGACCCGCACGATGTCGCAGCCGGTTGCGGTCAATTCGGCGATCTGCTGCAGCGTCGCGTTGACGTCATGGGTCTTCGTCGTCGTCATCGACTGCACTGCGATCGGGTGGTCGCTGCCGATGCCGACGTCGCCGACCATCAGCTGGCGGGTCTTGCGGCGCGGCGCGAGGACCGGCGCGGGTGGCGTCGGCATGCCTAGGCCGACAGTCATGGGTTCTCCTATTGGAACAGTTTGATCGGGTTGACGACGTCCGCGGTGACGGTCAACAGCATGTAGCCCACCACCACGATCAACACGATGTAGGTGGCCGGCATCAGCTTGAGGTAGTTCACCGGGGCTGCGGCGGCCATGCCGCGAACCGACCGGATCATGTTGCGGATCTTCTCGAACACCGCGACCGCGATGTGGCCGCCGTCGAACGGCAACAGCGGCACCAGGTTCACCGCGCCGAGCACGAAGTTCAGCTGGGCCAGCAAGAACCAGAACATCACCCAGAGGCCGTGGTCGACGGTTTCCCCGCCGATGCGCGACGCACCCACCACGCTGATCGGCGTGTTGGGATCACGCGCACCGCCGCCGATCGAGTGCACCAAAGCACCGACCTTTGTCGGGATCGCCGCCAGTGACTTGCCCAGCACCACGGCGAGATCACCGGTGAACGTGAACGTCGCGGGTACGGCGGTGAGCGCGTTGTAGTGGGTCAGGCCCGGCCCCTGCCCGCCGACGCTGATGCCGATCGCCCCGGCGGCCGACGGCGCCTTGGCGTCCTGGGAGGTGAACCGCTGTGTCTGAGCGACGTTGACCCACAGCGGTAGTTCTTTTCCGTCGCGCTTGACGACGATCAGCGTGGGACCCTTCAGCGGCTGCAAGGCCGCGGTCACCTCTTCGGGGGTGTGGACGTCCTTGCCGCCGACCTTGACGATCACGTCGCCCTTCTGGATGCGGGCGTCGGCCGCGGGGCGTGGATCCGAAGCATTGCACTCCGCGTATTTGCCGGGCGCGGTTTCCGGTGCGACACAAGTGGTTTGGTCGACGACGGCGGAGGTCGTCGTCGAATGCAGATTGGGCAGACCCCACACCATCGCGATGAAGTAGATCAGCACGAGCCCGAGGATGAAGTTCATGCCGGGCCCGGCGAACAGCACCGCCACCCGCTTCCACACCTTCTGCTTGAACATCGCGTACGGCTGCTCGTCGGGCTTGAGCTCCTCCACGGACGTCATGCCCGCGATGTCGCAGAAACCGCCGAGCGGGACCGCCTTGACGCCGTACTCGGTCGAGCCGAGTTTGTTGGGCCGTCGCGTCGACCACAGCGTCGGGCCGAAGCCGACGAAGTAGCGGCGCACCTTCATGCCCGTCGCCCGCGCCACCCACATGTGGCCGCACTCGTGCAGCGCGACGGAGATGAGGATCGCGACGGCGAACGCCACGATGCCGATCACATACATCATCGAGCGGGTGCGACCTCCTGTGCGACGGCGCGACTGGCGTGGGCCCGTGCCCAGCGTTGCGCCTCGAGTACGTCTTCCACGGTAGCGGGTTGCGCGGTCCACTGGTCGGCGCTGGCGAGCACGTCGGCAATGGTCCGCACGATCGTCGGGAACCGAATGCGTCCGGCCAGGAAGGCCGCGGCGGCTTCTTCGTTGGCGGCGTTGTAGACGGCGGTCATGCAGCCACCCTGTTGACCGGCGTGGCGAGCCAGGTCGACCGCAGGGAAGACGGCCGCATCGAGCGGTTCGAAGTCCCAGCTGCCGGCGACGGTGAAGTCGCAGGCCGCGGCCACGTTCGGCACGCGATCCGGCCAGCCCAGCGCGAGCGAGATCGGCAGCTTCATGTCAGGCGGGCTGGCCTGCGCGATCGTCGAGCCGTCGGTGAACGAGACCATCGAGTGCACGATCGACTGCGGGTGCACGACGACCTCGATGGCCTCGTACGGCACCCCGAACAGCAGATGGGTCTCGATCAGCTCCAGGCCCTTGTTCACCAGTGACGCAGAATTCAGCGTGTTCATCGGACCCATCGACCAGGTCGGATGTGCGCCGGCCTGCTCGGGGGTCACGGTTTCCAAGTCAGCGGCCGACCAGCCGCGGAACGGGCCGCCCGACGCCGTCAGCACGAGCTTGGCCACCTCGTCGGCGCGGCCGGCCCGCAGGCACTGGGCGAGCGCAGAGTGCTCGGAGGCGACGGGCACGATCTGGCCTGGCTTGGCGGCCTTGAGCACCAGGGGGCCGCCGGCGATCAGCGACTCCTTGTTGGCCAACGCAAGGCGGGCCCCGGACTCGAGCGCGGCCAGCGTCGGCTCCAGCCCGAGGGCACCGACCAGCGCGTTGAGCACCACGTCGGCGTCGGTGTTGCGGACGAGCTCGGTAGCTGCGTGAGGTCCGCGATAAGTGACATTGCCGACGGTCTCGGCGGCGTCTTCGTCGGCGACCGCGATATTGCTGACGCCGGTGGTGTCCCGCTGGCGGGCCAGCAGTGGCGCGTTGGCGCCGCCGGCGGCTAGTCCGACGACCTCGAAGCGGTCCGGGTTCGCGGCGATGACGTCCAGGGCCTGCGTACCGATCGAGCCGGTGCTGCCGAGGATCAGCACTTTGATCGGATTGCTCACCTGCCCATTGTGCTACGCCCGGCCCGGTCGGCGAGCTCAGCGCGGCCAGGCGGCTCGCCCTCGGGCTGCTGACGACTGCGATTACCGCGGTTGCGGACGGCGCGGCGGCCAACCCACGTCGATGCGCCGCCCGCGACCAGCAAGACGACGATCAGAACAACCCAGGGCCACGCGCCGTGCTGGTAAACCCAGCCAGCCAGTGATCCCTGTAACCGCCCCGCAGCGCTCACCAACGGGTCCACCGGGTTGCCGTTGGCGTGGAACAGCCGCACTTCGTAAACGCCGTAGTAGCCGACATACAGCCCGACCACGATCAGCAGCGCGCCGTTGACTCGGTTTACGAACGGGAGCACATATCGCATCCACTCCAGCACCGCCGAATTCGCGAACGCGGCGGCCACGGCCAGCGTGCCGACCACCAAGGTGATGCCTGCTGCATACGCGACGTAGACGGCCACACCATCGATGATCGTTCCGCCCCGCAGACTGGCCCCTGTGACGGCCAAGAACGGTCCGATCGTGCACGACAGCGAGGCGATCGCGTAGCTCACTCCATAGCCGAACATCGATCCAAGCCGCGCGGTCGGCGCCCACCGCGCACTGCGACCGAACCAGCCGGGCATGGCAAGCTCCCGCCCGGCCAATAGCCAAATGCCAAGGGCGACAAGCAAAATGCCAATCACCACCGTGACGAACGGCAGGTAGCTCTGCACCGTCGAGGCAAGCGAAACCGTTAACACGCCGAAGATGCCGAACACGGCGACGAAGCCAGCTGCCATCGCTGCGGTTGCCGCCAGCGCCCGGCTGAGCGCGCACAAGGATGTCGACAGCCCGGCGTCCTCCGGGATTGGCTCGGAATCTTCTCCGCGCACCACCAACGCCAGGTAAGCGGGAAGCATGGCAAAACCGCAGGGGTTCAGCGCCGCGACCAGCCCGGCTCCGAAGGCCAGGCCCAGCAGCTCTTGGTTCACCTGAGTCGGCGGTCTACGTCAGGAGCGCCGCGACGCGGTCGGACAGCTCTTGCTGGGGCATCGCCGCGGTGGGGTTGTTGACGAATGTCGACGTGCCGTCTGCGCGGTAGAACACATATGCCGGTTGCCACGGCACGTTGTACCTCGCCCAAAGCGAGCCGTCCGCGTCGTTGAGGTTCGTGAAGCTCAGCCCGTACTTCGACACAAAGTTCTGCATCTGCCCCACGTCTCCCCGGCCGGCGATGCCAACGAAAGTCACCTTCGGGTTGGCGGCCGACACTTGACTCACGCCAGGAGCTTCTGCGTTGCAGAACGGGCACCACGGCGCCCAGAACCACAGCACCGCCGGCTTGCCCTGCAAACTGGCGCCGCTGAAGGAGGCGCCGGAGAGGGTTGTTCCGGTGAAGTTCAACCTGTCGTCGGCGAGCGATCTTGGTGATCGGTTGAGCCCAACGATCAACGCGGCCATAACCAATGCCATCGCGAACGCCATCCCGAAATGCCACCGTCGCACGTTCATGACATTCCCTTCGGTCAAACCTGCCCAAGGTCACAGTAGTGACACGTAGCCGCCGCCGAGCCAGTTCAGCAGCGAAACGCGCTATGCGCTCGACGTCTTCTGCGATCACGTTGCTTAGGTCGACAACACGGAAGGCAGGTTGAAGCGTCGCAACGCATCGATGTCCATGAAGGCAACGACGCGGCCGACACCCTGGGAAACGAGGGTGAGTACATGCAGAGCATGCAGGCGATGCAGTCCATCACCGGTTGCCGGGTACAGCGCAACCGCGGGTTGTCCATTCGCCGAGGTGCGGATGACTGGCGTTTTCCCAAAACCACGCATGCGCGGGCCCAGGAAGGCGCCGATCGCCGCGCTGCTCTGAAACCACGTGAGAAATGGTGGCATCTCATAGAGCGCGTCCTCGGTCAACACCGCGACGAGTTCGTCAACGTCGGCGTTTTGGAACGCGGCCACGTAGCGGTCGAGCAGTTCACGTTGGCGCTCTTCAGGTGGCTGCACCAACGTGTCACTGTCTGCGGGCAGACGTGCGTGTGCACGCTGCAATGCACTGTTGACAGCGACCACACTCAAATCGAGCAGCGCGGCGACTTCGGCTGCGGGCCAAGCTAATACGTCGCGCAGAATCAGCACGGCGCGCTGCCGCGGCGGAAGAAGTTGCAATGCGGCCATGAAGGCCAGCCGCATGGTTTCGCGCGCCGCCACCACGGTGGCCGGATCGCTTGTCGTGGCGACCAGCAGTGAATCAGGGGCGGGCTGCAGCCATGCCAGCTCCGGATTGCGAGCCAGCACGCGCGCGGTCGGGTCGGCGGCCTGCGTATGAAGGTCGGACGGCAACGGACGGCGCTTCCCGCGATCAATGGCCTTCAGGAACGCCCGTGTGGCAATGCGATACAGCCAGGTGCGCAGTGATGAGCGTCCTTCGAAACGGTCGTAGGCCCGCCACGCCTCGAGGTAGACGTCCTGCACGACTTCTTCGGCATCGTCGACAGAGCCGAGCATGCGGTAGCCGTAGGCGATCAGCTCGCGCCGAAACGGCTCGGCCATCCGCGCGAAGTCGTCTCGCCCATCAATGGTGGTGCTCATGACGATGCGGTACCCCGTACGTGTCGTGCCACGGCCATTCGTTGATGTAGCGCTGGCGGCCTAATGGGGTCAGATCGAGGAACCGGTAGGTGCTCAGCATGACATCAGCACCGACACCGTAGGCCGAATAGGTGTGAAACACCTGGCCGTCGTCCTGGACGAAGACGCTCACCCCTTGCCCGTCGGCCCCTTTGGTAGCCACATACTCCAGTCCATCGCGCACCAGCGCGGCCTTGTCCTTGTAGTTGTATTCGACCGGTGCGATCGACTCGTCGTTGCTGACGTGGAAGTCGTAGTTGAAATCGCTGCCATGTGATGAGTACCAGGGCAGTTGCCATCCCATGCGGGCCTTGAACTGGCTGATCCTCGCGTACGGCACGCGCGACACCAATGCCAATGTGGTATCCGCGCCCTGGTTGAGATGGACCGGATCGGGCATGTCATCCACGGCGAACGAGCAACTCGGACAACCCTCATCGATGTCGTGCAGCCACATGAAGTGGTAGACGATCAGCTGGCTGCGGCCCTCGAACAGGTCGACCAGGGTGGCCTTGCCTCCCGCGCCGTGGAACACATAGTCCTTGTCTATGGCGACGGCAGGAAGTGCTCGGCGTTGCTCGGCCAACGCAGCGAGCTCGCGGCTGGCCGCCTTCTCCTTGGCCAATAGTTCCAGGCGTGCGGCCAGCCACTCCTCGCGCGACGCGGTATGCGGGATTTTCATTTTGGCTCCTTCCCTCAGCACTACTGAGGAGCCCATCGGTCCGAACTCATCGCCGTCACGTGAGATCAGCTGGCTGACAGCCGTGGTAGGAGCCGATCAACGCCGCATACCTCACGATCGGCGGTGCGGCGAGGCGCTCGGCGAGTGCATGGTGGAATTCGCGGTAAGCGAGGCATTCCGCAAACGGATCCGCAGTGCCGTCGAACGCAACGACATGCATGAATCCAACACCGTCATCGAACATCAGCACCTGGTACTCGACTCCCCCAGGATCTCGAGCAGCCAGTTCGATCAGCACTTCCTCGATCAGCTCGAGGTTGCGCTGGGCACCCTGGTCGGTCGTGAGGTACTGCACCACCGCGGCTCTCCTCAACACACACCTCCCGCAATGGCAGAGGCCCGAGGATTACCAGACTCATCGGCGTGCGCGCCAATGTGTTGAGGCCCCGGTCGCGCATGCGATGAGTTTCAACGACACGCCGCCTCTATACCGACGATGGCTCGCTCACGACCTCACGTCCCGACAAATGCTGGAGGAAAACACATGAAGCTCGACGACACCGCACGCGAACTCATCGGTTCCAACCCGGCAACGCTGGTCACGATCAATCGCGACGGCAGCCCACAAATAAGCGTGGTCTGGATCGTGGTGCAGAGCACGGCCGACGGCGGTGATGAGTTGGTCACCGCCCATCTGCAGGAGCATCAGAAGATCCGAAACATCCGGCGTGATCCCCGCGTGGCGGTGACCATCGTGTCCACCGACCGCAGCGGGCCCCAGACGCCCTATCTGTCGATTAAGGGCACAGCACGCGTCGACGAGGGCGGCGCACCCGAACTGCTCGACCAGATCGCCACGACGATCTTCGGACCGGGCACCGGTTTCCCTCCGCCCGGCTCACCACCCGGATACCTGACTCACATCACGATCGAGAAGGTCGGCGGCGTCGGGCCCTGGGCAGACTAGGACGGCGGCGGTTCGCGCCGTCAGGAAGTCGGCGACGCTTGCTGACGGCGACTCCGCGGCACGAGCTGGGACCGTGCCTGGGTCTCATCGGTGCATCGGTGTCCGGGCGAGCTCGTCGAGATGGCTGAGCGAATTGGCGAGGTGGTCCGGAGGGAATGGTGGAAACGGAATGTGGGCGCGCAGCTCGTCAGGCACAGCGGACCAGTCGTAGGTGAGCGTCACTTCTGTCTGGTTGGGGCCCGACGGCGTGAGGTCGTAGCGCCACACCCAGCCGCCGAACTCGAGCTTCCCGTCCTGCACCTGTCCTGGCTCCCATGAAATGACCTGCGGCGGCTGGTAATCCCGCACCCGGTTCGACATCTCGTAGTGCTTCTCCGGGTGGTTGTCGTGATACATCGCCACCCGGAAGATCTGGCCCGCCCGCGCGATCGGTTCGCCGTCGAGCGACTCGCGCACCCAGCCGGTGCCGTCGATCGCCTGATGAGTGCTGGGGTCGGCGAGGATCCCAAATACCGCCTCGACGGGTGCGTTCACGGTTTTCATGGCGCTGGTCTGTTCTTTGGTCATGACGGGTCAGACTTTGCTTCGGCACAAAACTCATCGCCGCGGGCCGCTGTGCCAGAATGTCGGCCATGGCCAGCACCGAGGTTGAACGACACAGCAAAGTTGACACCGCAGAGGTGCCGTCAGCCGACTGGGGCTGGAGCGGCGACGCGCCGCGGCTGTGGCACGTCGTCGGCATCATTCTCGGCCTGTTCCTGCTGGGAATGATGCGGGGAAATCACGTCGGCTGGGTCGAGAACTGGTACCTCATTGCGTTCGCCGCACTCGTCTTCTTCTTCGTCGGCCGCGATTGGTATCTGCGCCGCAAGGGCCGCACGCACTAGCCCTCAGCGGCCAATTGCCCGCAGGCAGCGGCGATTTCGCGGCCTCGCGTATCCCTGACAGTGCATGACACTCCTTGCGTCCGCACTCGCCTGACGAACTCCCGCTCGACAGGCTTGGGGCTCGCGTCCCAGCGGCTACCCGGCGTCGGGTTCAGCGGAATGAGGTTCACATGCACCAGTGGGCCGAGCGCCGCGTGTAGACGCTTGCCCAGCAGGTCCGCGCGCCACGGCTGGTCGTTGATGTCGCGAATCAGCGCGTATTCGACCGAGACCCGCCGGCCTGTCGCATCCGCGTAGTACCGCGCGGCGTCCAGCGCCTCGGCCACCTTCCAGCGCGTGTTGACGGGAACCAGCGTGTCGCGCAGTTCGTCGTCGGGCGCGTGCAGTGAGAGCGCCAGCGTGACGCCCAGACGCTCGTCGGCCAGTCGGCGGATCGCGGGCACCAGCCCGACGGTCGACACGGTCACCGATCGTTGCGAGATGCCGAACCCGTTGGGCGGCTTGTCGACGATGCGCCGCACCGCACTCAGCACTCGGCCATAGTTGGCCAGCGGCTCACCCATGCCCATGAAGACCACGTTGGACAGCCTGTGCCCTGACTCGCGCAGATGCCCTGCCGCCGAGCGCACCTGTTCGACGATCTCTGCCGTCGACAGGTTGCGGGTGAGCCCGCCTTGGCCGGTGGCACAGAACGGGCAGGCCATCCCGCACCCGGCCTGTGACGAGATGCACACGGTATTGCGTTGCGGGTAGCGCATCACCACCGACTCGAACGTGGTCCCATCGACCGCGCGCCACAACGTCTTTCGCGTTTCGCCTGCGTCGCACTCGATTTCACGAACAGCCCGCAGAAGCGGAGGGAACATGGCGCCGGACACCGTTTCACGGACGGCTGCGGGGAGGTCGGTCATCTCCCGCGGATCGGCGATGAGCCGCGCATAGTACTGATGGGCGAGTTGCTTGGCCCGAAACGCCTGGAGCCCAGCCGCGGTGACCGCGTCGACGCGTTCGCGGTCGTCGAGGTCGGCGAAATGGCGCGGGGGCATTGACATGACGTTGTCAGTATCTCACCGGAAGTTGGCCGAAATTGATTGGACGCCGCGCGGGCCAGCGGACACCATGGCGTACGTGTCCCCGATGCCGCTGCGCTTTTCTGCTGCGCTGACATTCGTCTATGCACTGGGCTATCCCATTGGGGCACTTGCGGTTTCGGCTATGCCACCGATGGTTGTGCTGGTGTTCCGGTTCGGATTGGCTGCACTCATCCTCGGCGTCTGGGCGGGTCTCGCTGGCGTGACGTGGCCCACACGCATGACGCTCGTCCATGTTCTGGTCAGCGGTTTGCTTTCGCAGGGAGTCCTGTTCGTCGCCCTGTACGTGGCGTTGGAGCACGGGGCGCCGGCGGTTTTGGGCGCCGTCGTCATCTCGATGAACCCGGTGGTCACCGCGGTGCTCGGGGCGCTCTTTCTCGGTGAGGCGTTGACCTTCTTGCGTGTGGTGGCGCTAATGGTCGGCGTGGCCGCGGTGTTGGCCGCATGCGCCACACGCCTTCTTGCGGTCGGTGGCATCGACAGCGTGATGTGGCTGCTCGTCGCGGCGCTGGCCGGCATCGCGGCCGGCGGTGTGTATCAGCAACGGTTCTGCGCCGACGTCGACTTCCGGGCGTCAGCCACACTGCAGAACGCCGCGTGCGTCGCGCCCGTCGTCGTGCTCGCGTCACTCGCATCGGTGACCGTTCACAATCCGTGGCATGCAGCGGCCGCGGTGGCGGCGGTCGTCCTGCTGAACGCGACACTGTCGATGACGATGTACGTCCGGGCGATCAACGTCTACGGCGCCGCGTCGGTGTCGATGCTGTTCTGCGTCATCCCGGCTGTCGCGGGCCTGCTCTCGTGGCTGATGCTCGGTCAGCGTCCCGACGTCGGCACTGCCGTGGGGTTGGTCCTCGGCGCGGCCGCGTGCTGGCTCAGCGCGCGGGCGTCAGGGCGCCAGAAGCGTCAGCACGATCCAGCTGACGACGGCCGACGGCAACATCGCGTCGATGCGGTCCATCAGGCCTCCGTGTCCGGGTAGCAGCGTGCCCATGTCCTTGATGCCGAGGTCGCGCTTGACCTGAGACTCGACCAGGTCGCCGAGCACGCCAGTGACCACCAGCAACAGGCCCAGTGGGATGCCGACCCAAAAGGGTTGGTGCAGAAGGTACTTCACCGCAAGCACGGACGCGGCCAGGCCGAAGACCAGCGACCCGCCGAGTCCTTCCCAGGACTTCTTTGGACTGATCGCCGGCACCATCGGGTGCTTTCCGAACGACACACCGGCGGTGTAGCCGCCGATGTCGGCGAAGACGACTGTCGCGATGAGAGTGAATACCCTTTCACCGCCGTGGTCTTGGAAGATCAGCAACGCACTGAAGCTGGCGAAGAACGGTATCCATGTCGCGAGCAATATCGCGGCGGAGATGTCGCGCAGGTAGTTGACCGGTTGCTCGCTGCGCCCCTGGCCGAGCAGCCGCCACACCATGCAGATGACAATCGTTGCGCCGTAACCGATTAGCAGACCGGACGACCCGTACGGCCACGTCAGCCAGATCATGGCTTGACCGCCGAGCAGCAACGGGATGACCGGTAGCGCGTATCCGGCTTCCCGCAGCCGCCGGCACACTTCGTGCGTGGCGATCGGCATGGCGACGGCCAGCACAGCGAGCCATCCCTTGGGCGCAAACAGCAGGACGGCGATCGCCATCGCGCCCAGCAGCACACCGACGGCGATCGCTGCGGGCAAGTTGCGCCCAGCCCGCGATGTCTTCGTCGCCTCGGGTTCTGCCACGGAGTTCGGTCGCTCGGTCTGCCTAGACCTCGAGCAGCTCGCCTTCTTTGTGCTTGACGAGCTCGTCGATCTGCCCGGTGTAGGTGTGGGTGGTCTTCTCGAGTTCCTTCTCGGCGTGCTTGACTTCGTCCTCGCCGGCCTCGCCGTCCTTTTTGATCCGGTGCAGCTCCTCCATCGCCTTGCGGCGGATGTTGCGCACCGACACGCGGGCGTCCTCACCCTTGGCCTTGGCCTGCTTGACGAGGTCGCGGCGGCGCTCCTCGGTGAGCTGCGGAATGGCCACCCGGATCACGTTGCCGTCATTCGTGGGGTTGACGCCGAGGTCGGAATCGCGAATCGCCTTCTCGATCGGGGCGAGCTGTGAGGGCTCGTACGGCTTGATGACGACGAGCCGGGCTTCTGGGACGTTGATGCTCGACAGCTGGGTGATCGGCGTAGGCGTGCCGTAGTAGTCGACGGTGATACGGGCGAACATGCCCGGGTTGGCGCGGCCGGTGCGGATCGACGCCAGGTCGTCGCGTGCGACCGCGACGGCCTTCTCCATCTTCTCTTCGGCGTCGAAGAGGGTTTCGTCGATCACAGTGCCATCCTCCGTCTCGCTCCTCGCGTCCGCGAACTCACGTGGTGACCAGTGTTCCGATCTTCTCACCTGCGACGGCCCGGGCGATATTGCCGTCGGTAAGCAGGTTGAAGACGAGGATCGGCATACCGTTGTCCATGCAGAGGCTGAAGGCGGTGGCGTCCGCGACCCGAAGTCCGCGGTCAATGACCTGCCGGTGGGTGATCTCGGTGAGCAGCTCGGCGTCGGGGTTGTCGCGAGGATCGTCGGTGAAGACGCCGTCGACGGCTTTGGCCATC